>NZ_JAMYUO010000025.1:0-99161 GCF_040323125.1 Mesorhizobium sp. M0062 | reverse complement strand
CGCTGGCGCATCGAGCTCGCCTTCAAGCGCCTGAAGAGCCTGATCGGGCTGCGCTCTCCTCCCGCCAAAGACCCAAGGATCGCAAAGCCTTGGATCCTTGCACACTTCCTCATCGCGCTCGTGACCGAACCCCTCTCGCAGGAGTTGGGTGTCTCTCCCCCTTGAGCGACGGGCGCCCGCTGCTGTGGCGCGCAACCCGCCAGATCGTCGCCTCTCTGATCGCAGCGATCTTCGCTCAACCTCCCTTGGCAACCCTGCGCCGAAATCTCCGTGCCTTGCGATATCGCTGGCGTGAGCCACCACGAAAGCGCAAATTTCAGTCCATGCCAAAGCTATCTTAGCGCCTATGCCGTTCACGGGGAGAAGGTGCCCGAAGGGCGGATGAGGGGCGGCGCCAGCGATTGAAAGCTCGCGCTGTCCCTCACGTGCCTGCCGGCATCCTCTCCCCGTACGGGGTGAGGGCAACTCACCCGATCACCTTTTGTTCCGATTTTCCTTGGCGATCGCGCGCCGTCGCGCTACCTCTTTCGCGTGACCGAGCAGCCGCGCCTTGCCAAACAAAATGCCGCCGTCCTTCTGCCCGAGCCATTCATCAGATGGTTTGGCGAAAAAGGCTGGTCGCCGCGCGCTCACCAGATCGAGCTGCTGGCGAAGGCTCAAGCCGGGCAATCGGTGCTCTTGATCGCACCGACCGGCGCCGGCAAGACACTGGCCGGCTTCTTGCCATCGTTGACCGAACTGGCCAACCGCCCCAGACGCAAAGCCGGTATGGCACGGCGCGGCATCCATACGCTCTACATCTCGCCGCTGAAGGCGCTGGCCGTCGACATCGAGCGCAACCTCGGCAAGCCGGTGGAGGAGATCGGCCTGCCCGTCACCATCGAGACGCGCACCGGCGACACGCCTTCCCACAAGCGGCAGCGCCAGAAGCTGGCGCCGCCCGATATCCTGCTCACCACGCCCGAGCAATTGGCGCTGCTGATTGCGGCCGGCGATGCCGGGCGCTTCTTCGAGGATCTGCGCTATGTCGTGCTCGACGAGTTGCATTCGCTGGTGACATCGAAACGCGGCCATCTGCTGGCGCTCGGGCTGGCGCGGCTGCGCAGCATCGTGCCCGGCCTGCAGACGATCGGTCTGTCGGCAACGGTGGCCGAGCCCGACGAGTTGCGGCGCTGGCTGGTGAGCCAGAATCCGCCCAAAGGCCTGGCAAGTCCCGATATGTCTGAGCTCATCGTCGTAACCGGCGGCGCGAAGCCCGAAATCTCGATCCTCGATTCGGAAGAGCGCGTGCCATGGGCCGGCCATTCGGCGCGCTATGCGACGCCGGAAATCTACCGCGAGATCAAGCGCCACAAGACCACCCTGCTGTTCGTCAACACCCGCAGCCAGGCCGAGCTGCTGTTTCAGGAATTGTGGCGGGTCAACGAGGATACCTTGCCGATCGCGCTGCATCACGGCTCGCTCGATGTCACCCAGCGCCGCCGCGTCGAGAAGGCGATGGGAGACAATGCCTTACGTGCCATCGTTGCCACCTCGACGCTCGATCTCGGCATCGATTGGGGCGACGTCGATCTGGTCGTGCATGTCGGGGCGCCCAAGGGCGCCAGCCGGCTGGCGCAGCGCATCGGCCGTGCCAACCACCGCATGGACGAGCCGTCGAAGGCGATCCTCATCCCGGCCAATCGTTTCGAGGTGCTGGAGTGCCGGGCAGCGCTGGACGCCAACTATCTGGGCGCCCAGGATACGCCGCCGCTGGTCAATGGCGGGCTCGATGTGCTGGCCCAGCATGTGCTGGGCTGCGCCTGCGGAGCGCCGTTTCGCGCCGACGATCTCTACGAGGAAGTGCTGACAGCAGCGCCCTATGCCAGCCTCGACCGGCCGACATTCGACCGCGTCATCGATTTCGTCGCCACCGGCGGCTACGCACTGAAGAACTACGAGCGCTACGCCCGCATCCGCCTCAACAAGGACGGCATGTGGCGGGTCTCCAATCCCCGCGTCGCGCAGCAATATCGGCTGAACGTCGGCACCATCATCGAGGTGCCGGCGCTCAATGTGCGTTACGTCAAGGCCGGCAGCAAAGGCTCGGCTTCGCACGGCGGCCGGGCTCTGGGCAAGATCGAGGAGGCCTTCCTCGAAACGCTGACGCATGGCGACACCTTCATGTTTGCCGGCAAAGTGCTGCGCTTCGAAGGCATCCGCGAGAACGAATGCTTCGTCTCGAATGCGCCGGGAAGCGACGCCAAGGTTCCTTATTATGGCGGCGGCAAATTTCCGCTTTCGACTTACCTCGCCGAGCAGGTGCGCGCCATGCTGGACGACCCGCAGCGCTGGAAGAAGCTGCCCGAGCAGGTATCGGACTGGCTGCGGTTCCAGGCCGACAAATCGGAATTGCCCAAACGCGACGACCTCTTGATCGAGACCTTTCCGCGCGGCAACCGTCACTATCTCGTCGCTTATCCTTTCGAGGGCAGGCTGGCGCACCAGACGCTCGGCATGCTGCTCACCCGCCGGCTGGACAGGGCCGGCGCCAGGCCGCTTGGCTTCGTCGCCACCGACTACGCATTGGCCATCTGGTCGCTGGGCGATATGGGCGCGATGTTCAAATCGCGGAAACCTTCGCTTGGCGCTCTGTTCGACCAGGACATGCTGGGCGACGACCTCGAGGCTTGGCTGGCCGACAGTTGGCTGCTCAAGCGCACCTTCCGCAACTGCGCGCTGATTTCAGGCCTGATCGAGAAACGTCACCCCGGCCAGGAGAAAAGCGGCCGCCAGGTCACCGTCTCGACCGATCTGATCTATGACGTGCTGCGCAGCCATGAGCCCGACCACATCCTGCTGCAGGCGACGCGCGCCGACGCGGCGACCGGTCTGCTCGATGTCAGCAGACTTGCCGACATGCTCTCGCGTATCCAGGGTCGAATCGTGCATAAGGCACTCGAACAGATATCGCCGCTGGCCGTGCCGATCATGCTCGAAATCGGCAAGATGCCGGTGAACGGCGAGGCCGACGAAACGCTGCTGATGGATGCCGCGACTTTGGTCGAGGAAGCCATGGGTCCTGGGATGGTTGAGGAATGAATTTTTCGCTGGCGCGGGCATCGCTGATCGCCGAGGCCGACTTTGTCGGCATCGCGGGCGAGCGCGCGGTCTGTGATTCGCGCGGCGTGCTCTATTTCCCCGATCTGAGGCTGCTCGCGGTCTCCGACCTGCATCTGGAAAAGGGCTCGTCCTTCGCCAGGCGCGGCGCACTGATCCCGCCCTACGATACCGGCGCCACTCTGCTCCGGCTGCAGGCGGTAATCGCGGACTATCAGCCGGCCATCGTCATCAGCCTGGGCGACTCCTTCCACGACGGCGGCGGCGCCGAGCGCATGCATCAAACCTTCCGCGATCGGCTGGAAGCATTGATGGCCGGCCGCGACTGGTTCTGGGTCGCCGGCAACCATGACCCGGAAGCGCCGGCGGATTTGCCCGGCGAGACGGTGCGCGAACTCGCCATCGGCTCGCTGCTGTTCCGCCACGAGCCGTCGAAGATAAGAACCGAGGGCGAAGTTGCCGGCCATCTTCACCCTTGCGCCCGCATCGTCCAGCAGGGCCGCTCGGTGCGGCGGCGCTGCTTTGCCGGCGATGGCGGCCGCATGATCATGCCGGCCTTCGGCGCTTATACCGGCTCGCTCAACGTGCTCGACCGCGCCTATGCCGGCCTGTTCCGCCGCGAGACGTTGATAGCTTATATGATGGGCGCCGCGCGCATCTTCGCCATTTCCGGTTCGATGCTGCGGCCGGGCTGAGTTTCTACGGTATAAGCACGGTTGCGCCTGTCGTCTGCCGTGCTTCGAGCCGGCGGTGCGCCTCCGCCACTTCGGCAAGCGGCATGCTTGTGTGCACCGGGATTTTCACTGCGCCGCTGAGGACGACGCTGAACAGATCCTCGCTCATGGCGACGACGTCCTCACGCCTGGCGAGATGATGGAACAGCAACTGCCAGGTGGCGAACAGCGAACCCTTTTGCATCAAAAGCATGATGTCGAATGGCGGGATCGACCCCGACGCTGTGCCGTAGCTGACGAAGGTGCCGAACGGCCGCAGGCAGTCGAGCGAGGCGGGGAAGGTCGCGTTGCCGACGCCGTCATAGACGACGTGGCAGCCTTCGCCGTTGGTGACCTCTTTCACCCGTGCGGCGAAATTCTCTTTGCTGTAGTCGATGACATGGTCGCAGCCATTGGCGCGCGCAAGTTCGGCCTTTTCGGGTGAACCGACCGTGCCGATGACGGTCGCGCCGAGATGTTTGGCCCATTGCGTCAGGATGAGGCCGACGCCGCCCGCCGCGGCATGCACCAGGATGGTATGGCCCGCCTCGACGCGAAACGTGCGGCGCAGCAGATATTGCGCCGTCAGCCCTTTCAGCATCATCGCCGCACCTGTCTCGAAATCGATGGCGTCGGGCAGATGCACGACGAAATGCGCGGGCACGATGCGTTCTTCGGCATAGGCGCCGAGCGTCTCGACATAGGCGACTCGGTCGCCAGGCGCGAAGCCGCTGACGCCTTCACCGACGGCGACGATTTCGCCGGCGCCTTCATTGCCGGGAATGAATGGCAGAGCGGGCGGCGCGTATTCGCCGGTGCGAAAATAGATGTCGACGAAGTTGAGGCCGACCGCCCGGTTGCGCACGCGCACGTCGCCCGGTCCGGGCTGGCCGATGTCGACATCTTCGTAGGCGAGCATATCTGGCCCGCCATGGCGGTGAACACGGATCGCTTTCATGGTTTTCTTCCCTGCGCTGTTCTCTTGAGTGTGAGATAGCGCGTGGCGAGATATCATTGTAGACTGATACCTATGACATCAGAGTTCAAACAAAATGATATCTGAGCAGATCGGCCTCGACCTTCTCCGCACCTATGTCGCGGTCTGCCGGCAAGGTAGCCTGAGCAGGGTCGCCGCGCAGACCGGCAAGACCCAATCGGCGATGAGCATGCAGATGCGCCGGCTGGAGGGCCTGCTCCAACGGCACTTGTTCCAGCGCACCGGCCGCGGTGTCGTACCGACTGCGGCGGGAGAGCTCTTTCTGGGATACGCGACCCGCATCCTCGCTCTCGGCGACGAAGCGGTGGCGCGTCTGCAGCAGGCTAGCATTGGCGGCGGCGTGCGTATTGGTCTTGCCGAAGAGGTCACCACGGCCGCGCTTTCGGCCGCGCTTGGGCGGCTGCATCGCACCTATCCCGACATCAGCCTCGACGCGATGGTCGAGCACAGCGTCGCGCTGGGACGGCTGTGGAGCGAGGATGCGCTGGATGTCATGATTGCCCCGACATCCGTCGTCGCGGCCGATGCCGTGACGACATGGAACGTCGAACTGCAGTGGGTCTGCGCCCAGGACTATGTGCTGGACCATGACCGGCCACTCGATCTCGCCGCCTTCGGCGCAACCTGCCCTTGGCGCAGGCGGATGATCGAGGCGCTGGTCGCCGCCGGCCGGGAGCACCGGATCGTCCTGTCGTGCCAGAGCGTCACCGGCCTTCAGGCCGCGATCGAGAACGGACTGGGCGTTGGACTGCTTCCGCCCGAATCCGTGCGCACTGCTTCGATGCGGGTGCTGAAGACGTCAGCCGGCCTGCCCGAGCCGCTCACGGTCCAATACGGCCTTTACGCGCACGACCGCAGGACAGCTGTAATCGATGCCGCGATCGAAATCCTGCTTAAGGATTTGCCGGCGGCGCCACGAGCACGGGCCGCCTGACGGCGGGACGCTCTACCGGCCGTAATAGAGGGTGACGGTGTGCTTGGCCTCGGCGAAGAACAGCCAGCGCTCGACCAGCATGCCGGCGAACTGGACGGTTGCCGCAAGCACCGACAGCACCGCTGCGAATGGCCAGGGCAAAGCGAATAAGACAGAAAGCAGCAGCAGGGCAGGCAAGGCGAAAGCCAGCAACTGCGTGATCAGCCGCAGCTTTGCACCGTGCTTGCGGGCGATGCGAAAGCCCATTTCCTTGAGCAGGTAGTTCTCCTCGGTGTGCGGCCATTCCAGCGAGCGCACCGTCCCTCCGGCGAGGCCTGTCGCCGTGTTGGCGGTGGTCGCGATCTCCAGCGCGTCATTGTATCGCCACGTCGCCAGCTTCCAGCCCCAGCCGAGCAAGGTCAGCAGCAGGGCGGCTACCGCAACGGCGGTCGGGCTGATGGCGAAAGCCTGCAGCAGCGCGTTCAACAGCACGCTGCCGGTCATCGCCGAAAAGATGAGATAGCCCGGCAGCGTATACGGGCTATGCCACTGCGCGATCGGCTTCAGCGAGGCATAGATCATGCCGGTGGTGCAGACGGTGACGATTGCGCCGATAGTTGCGAGAAACCCGGCGATGGCCATCCAGCCTCCGGTGCGGCCAAAAAACACCCAGCCGATGCCGAACAGCCCGGCGGGAATGAAGGTCGCGACCGACGATACACCCTCGCGTGACAGCCAGGAGCTACGCCATTGCGAAAAGGCGCGCCAGGCGCGTTCGGGCCGGCCAAGATGGCCGGTCGACGACAAAAGGCCGGCAGCAATCAGGCCAAGCGCCAGCCCCATGCCGATAAGGCCGGGCCAGAAATGGGCCGGGATAAAACCCAGTCCGCCAAGCACGCCAAGCAGCGCCAGCAGTCCGTAGCCCGCTCCTGTGGCAGTTGTGAAGAAGACGACGGAAAAGGCTGGATGCATTGGTCAGTTCGAAAGCATGCGGTCGATCCAGCCGAGAAAACCGCCTTCGGCCGTGACTGGCTCGAGCCTTGGCGCCGGCACCGATGCGGCGCGCTGGGCGCGCGGCGGCAGATATTTGTTGGTCGGTTTGTAGCCCATCTCCGGCATCAGGTCGACGCCGCGACGCTCCGCCACCAGTTGCGAGACAGCCGACGAGGGATCGCCGAGATCGCCGAAATGCCGGGCGCTGGTCGGGCAGGCGGCAACGCAGGCCGGCACGCGGTCTTCCTCGGCCAGATTGTCATTGTAGATGCGATCGACGCAAAGCGTGCATTTCTTCATCACGCCGACATCGGTGTCGAATTCGCGCGCGCCATAGGGGCACGCCCAGCTGCACAGTTTGCAGCCGATGCATTTGCTTTCGTCGATCAGCACGATGCCGTCCGACGCCCGCTTGTAGGACGCGCCGGTCGGGCAGACAGTGACGCAGGCAGGCGTCTCGCAATGCAGACAGGAGCGCGGAAAGTTGACCGTGCGCCCGCCCGCCTCGGTCGTGTGCTCGTAGCTGTGCACGCGGTTGAACCAGACGCCGTCGACATGGCCGCCATAGGGGTCGATGTCGGTCAGTGGCGCCATGTGGCCGCCGGTGTTCCACTCCTTGCAGGCGGTGACGCAGGCCTGGCAGCCGACGCAGGTGTCGAGGTCGATGACCAGGCCAAGCTTCTTGTCTGTATGGGCGGGAAGGCAGGTCATTCCACAGCTTCCCTATGGACGCGGAACTCGGCGCCGAAGCGAAGGATGTCGGGCGATGGCTCGACATTTGGCGGCTGGCTGAAGCGCTCGAATTGCGGCTCGGTGAAGCCGGCTTCTTCGGAGGCGCATTTGACGATGCGAACCCTGAGATCGAACCACGCCGCCTGGCCGGTGACCGGATCGGAATTAGAATAGCGTTTACCGTTCGCATCGGCCGAGGTCTGGTCGCCGATGATGTGGTTGAGCAGGAAGCCGCGATTGCTCTCGGCGGCGTTGTCCTTCAGCCCCCAGGCGCCGCGCCTTTTGCCGATGGCGTTCCATGTCCAGACCGTATCCGCATTGACGCCGTCGACCAGCTTGATCTGCCCCTTCACCCGGCCGTTGATGCTTTCGATCCACACCCAGTCGTCGTCGGCCAGGTCGAGAACTGCCGCGGTCTTGTGGTGCACGAACAGGCGGTTCTGGCTGGTGATTTGCCGCAGCCACGCATTCTGCGAGCCCCAGGAATGATACATGTGCATAGGCCGCTGCGTCAGCGCATGCAGCGGGTATTTCTGCGGATCGACCGCGGCCTCTCCGAACGGCGTAAACCAGAACGGCAGCGGATCCATATAGGTCTCGATGCGCTGGCGTTCGCTCTCGGGCGGCTGGACGCGACCATGACCGCGCGCGGCGAGGCGAAAGCGCTGCATCGGTTCGCAATAGAGCTGGAACACGATCGGCTCGGCCTTGGGGATGAACCCCATCTGCTCCGCGAAGTCGAGATAGGAGCGGTTGGCCATCTTGTAATAGCGCTGGTCCTCAGCAAAGTCCTGGTGCCAGAAGCCGCCATTGTCGATGTAGCGCTGCAGCTGGTTTGGGTTGACCTCGCCCTTGCCTGCAGACGTGCCGTCCTTGCCGCGCCAGCCTGCGAGCGGGCCGATGCCTGGCGTGCGCTCGTGATTGACGATGTAGTCGGCATAGTCGCGGTATTTCGCCACCCCATCGTCGTTGACGAAGCAGGGCAGGCCGAGCCGGGCGCCGAGTTCGATCAATACTGACTGGAACGGCCTGACGTCGCGGTTGGGTTCGACGACGGGATGGCGGATGGCATCGCCTGGTCCGTCGGCATGGCTGATAGGCCGGTCGAGCAGGCTGATGCAGTCGTGACGTTCGAGATAGGTGGTGTCGGGCAGCACCAGGTCGGCGAACGGCACCGTCTCGGAATAATAGGCGTCGGAATAGATGATGAAGGGGATCTTGTAGTTGCCCGCTTCGTCATGGTCGGTGAGCATGGCAATGGTCTCGACGGTGTTCATCGAGGAATTCCACGCCATGTTCGACATGTACATCATCAGCGTGTCGATCGGGTATGGGTCGCCGGCCCACGCATTGCGGATGACCGTATGCATCAGCCCATGCGCGGCGAGCGGCGCATCCCAGGAATAAGCCTTGTCGATGCGGAGCGGCGTTCCGGCCTCGTCGACCAGGAGATCGTCCGGCCCGCAGACGAAGCCGAGCGGCATGCCGTCGAGCGGCGTCATCGGCTTGACCACCTTGCCGGTCGGCTTCGGTCCCGGCGGCGCCGAGCGCGGGTAGGGCGGCTTGAAACGGAAGCCGCCGGGCACGTCCACCGTGCCGAGCAGCACCTGCAGCAGGTGGATGGCACGGCAGGAGTGAAAGCCGTTGGAGTGGGCCGAGATGCCGCGCATGGCATGCATCGACACCGGCCGTCCCTTGATCGTCTCGTGCCGCCGTCCGGCCCAGTCGGTCCACGCAACCGGCAGTTCGATCGTCTGTTCGAAGGCGACGTGGGCGAGTTCGGCAGCGATCCGGCGGATGGTGTCGGCCGGAATGCCGCATCGTGCCGCGACCGCATCGGGTGCGTAGCTGTCGTCCATGTAGCGGTCGGCGATAAGCCGAAACACCGGCACGCAGCGGCGGCCGGCGAACGTGAAGCTGCCGGTCAACGCCGGCTTCGCATCCGCATCGGCTGCGTTGACGGTTGTCTTCGCCACTCTGTCCCACGCGAGAAGATTGTTGTCGCTGTCGCGCAGGAACAGCCCGTCGTCCGCCGCACCCGGCTCCTGGATGACCAGCACATGGGCGTTGGTGTAGCGGAGCAGATAATCGAGATCGACGCGGCCCGCCTTGAGCAGTTCGTGGATGAGGGCGAAGACGAAGAGGCCGTCGGTGCCGGGCCGGATCCCGATCCAGTCGTCGGCAATCGCGTTGTAGCCCGTGCGGCACGGGTTGATCGACACCACCTTGGCGCCGCGCGCCTTGAGTTTACCCAAGCCGATCTTGATCGGGTTGGAATCATGGTCCTCGGCGACGCCGAACAGCATGAAGTATTTCGTATTGTCCCAGTCCGGCTCGCCGAACTCCCAGAACGAGCCGCCGATCGTGTAGAGCCCGCCGGCCGCCATGTTGACCGAGCAGAAGCCGCCATGGGCGGCGAAGTTCGGCGTGCCGAACTGGCTCGCCCACCAGCCGGTCAGCGACTGCGACTGGTCGCGCCCGGTGAAGAAGGCGAGCTTTTTCGGATCGGTTCGGCGGATATTCGATAGCCGCTCGGTCGCAATCGAAAACGCTTCCTCCCACTCGATCTCGCGGAATTCACCCGAGCCCCGCAGGCCGCTGCGCAACAGCGGCTTCTTCAGCCGCGCCGGGCTGTAATGCTGCATGATGCCGGAGCTGCCCTTGCCGCAGATTACGCCGCGGTTGACCGGATGGTCCTTGTTGCCGTTGATGTAGCGCACCTTGCCGTCCTTGATGTGGACGTCGATGCCGCAGCGGCAGGCGCACATATAGCAGGTGGTCTTGGCGATGCTGTCGGAAACGGTTGGCGAGGTGTCGACACCGTCGCCTTCATCAGGCGCGCGTGTATTGGGAAGCGGCCGTTGCGACGGTGCGGAATTGGCCCCGCGCGGCGCAGCTGGATTCATGATGCCGGCGTGCTTTTGCTACCTGCGAATTTGGCCCGCGTCTTCGGTCCGGGGCCACGCATATAGTGTTCTTCAGGATGATATCGATCGCCGGCCAGCCGCCGCCTGAGGCCACGGGTCCAATGCGCAAAAAGGGATCTGAACCGCCCGATCATTTTGTTGGCCGCGATTTGTTGGCGAATTTTTTCTAACTTCGACTGAAAAAGTAGAATAAAGCTATCGATCCGTCTAATCAGTTGTTCTTGTAAATTCGATCGGAATTGGTTCTTAATGCACACATGACGCTGGACCAGTTGCGCATTTTCGTTGCCGTTGCCGAACGCGGCCATATGACCAAGGCGGCGGAGCTTTTGGGCATCTCCCAGTCGGCGGCGTCGGCGGCCATCCGCGCTTTGGAAGAGCAGCATGGCGTTCATCTGTTCAACCGTGTCGGCCGCAACATCGAGCTGGCTCAGACCGGCCACCGTTTCCTGCCCGAGGCCAAGGCGGTGCTGGAACGCGCCGCCGCCGCCCGAAATGTGCTGGAGCATGTCTCGCAGACGGTCGCCGGCAGCCTGTCGATCGCCGCCAGCCTGACCATCGCCAGCTACTGGCTGCCGCGCAGGCTGGCCTCTTTCCATGAAGCCTACCCGGCGGTGCGCTTAAGCGTCAGCATCGGCAACACCAGGCAGGTCGAGGCCAATGTGCTCGACGGCACCGCCGATCTCGGTCTGGTCGAGGGGCGCACCGAGTCAGACATCCTCCGCCGCACCAAGGTCGACGTCGACAGGTTGATGCTGGTCGTCGCCGCCTCGCATCCCGAAATCGCCGAGATCGCGCCGGGCCGCCCGGATATCACAGGGCTGCGCTGGATCATCCGTGAGGGTGGTTCGGGCACGCGCGAGGTGCTGGAGGACCTGGCCCGCCGCGAGGGGATATCGCTTGGCGACCTGCAGATATTTCTGGTGCTGCCGAGCAACGAGGCGGTTCGCCAGGCGGTCGAGGCCGGCGCCGGCGCCACCATCATCTCGGACCTCGTCGTCGGACGCGCCGTCGCCGAGGGCAGTCTCCGGTCGGTGCCGCTCGAACTGCCGAAGCGTGACTTCGCCATGATCACCCATCGTGACCGCCAGGCAAGCCTGGCCCAGATGGCGCTCAAGGCGCATCTCGGCGCTGAAGCCGTCAGCAATCCGGCGTAAGCGATCAGGCGAACTTCCGCTGCGCATCCAGCGCCAGGCCAAGGCCGACCGAGCCGAACATGTCGCCCTCGATAACGGCGGCTTGCGGCACCAGCGACAGGATTTCACGCCGTGCCAGCGGGATCGCGGTCGAACCGCCGGTGAGGAATACGGCGGTGATCGCAGAGGCCGTTATGCCGGCATCGGCAATCGTCTGCCGCACCGTAGCGGACACCCGCTCGATGTCGGCGGCGATGGTCTCTTCCAGGCCGGTCCGCGAGATCTCGGCGGCGAAATGCGCGCCAGGCAGCGCCACCGTTACATCGGCCGAAGCCTGATCCGTCAGCGCGATCTTGGCTCGTTCGACGAGGCCGGCCAGCGCATGGCCGTAACGGTGCTCGACAATATGGATGAAGCGGTCGACAAGGTCGGCGCGGACGGCCTCGAAGCGGATTTGCCTCAGATGCGTCATCGCCTTGGCAGTATAGACGAGGTTGATGCGCTGCCACGTCGCGAGATCAATGAAATAGCTCGCCGGCAGGTTGCGCTTGCCGTCTTTTGTGGGCGAGAGATAGCCGAGCTTGGGCATGACATGGGCGATGCTGAGCAGCCGGTCGAAATCGGTGCCGCCAATATGAATGCCTCGGTTGGCGAGGATGTCGTCCTTGCGGTCGCGTGAGCGGGCGCGTTGCGGCGAAACGCGCACGATCGAGAAGTCGGACGTGCCGCCGCCCATGTCGACGATCAACGCCAGTTCCTCGCGCTTCACGTCCTGCTCATAGTCGAGTGCTGCCGCAATCGGTTCGAACTGGAAGGCGATGTGCTTGAAGCCTTGCGCGCGCGCCGCTTTTTCAAGCTCGCTTTGCGCCTTGGCATCGGCTTCCACATCGTCGTCGACAAATTGCACCGGCCGGCCGAGCACAACGTTCTCCACCGGAGCGCCGGCATCTTCCTCAAGCCGCTTCTTCAAATGGCCGACGAACATGCCGACAATGTCGATGAAACCGATCTGCCGGGCCTTGATCCGCGTCTTCTCATGCGCCAGCGAACTGCCGAGCACGCTCTTCAGCGACCGCATCAGCCGGCCTTCGATGGCATCGGTGTAGTCGGCAATGGCGCGGCGGCCGAAATAGGTGTGACCGTCCTCGAAGTTGAAGAAAACCGCGCTTGGCAATGTCGGCTGTTCACCTTCCAGCGCCACCAGCCGTGCCTGGCCGTTGCGGATCACGCCCACCGTAGAATTGGACGTGCCGAAATCGATGCCGCCAAATGCCTGGTGCATTGCAGCCTCCTGTCATTGGGTCATCGCTGTGGCAGGCGTCCGCAAGGCGCGCGCCGTCCAGAGGCCTGACCGTTCTGCCGAATGATTGTGCGTGTTACCCGAGGGTTGGGAGGCGGCGGTCTATCGCAAGACTGAGAAAAGGGGAACCCCTTTTCCCCGGAAATGGGTCCTGCGCGTCAATCCCTGCGGAAAATCAGCCTGCCCAGCCAGCCGGTGATCATGGCCAGCGACACGGAGAAGACGCCGTAGAGAAACGAGTAATCATGCGCGACGCGGAAGATCGACTGTTCGAAGCCCGATTTGCGGATTTCGAGCTGGGCCGAGCTTTCCTTGAGGAACAGACCGCTCTTGAACAGGAACGCGCGGGCTTTATGGGTTCCAACCGGGACGTTGGGCGCCAGCCGCACCGTGGCGCGAAACAGGTTCTGCGACAAGAACTGCACGCCGCCGACATTCTCGCTATAGAGGCCGGTCGCCGCCTTGCGCTCGCGCAGCGCCACGGTGAATTCCTCGATCGTCGCCGGACTGTCGGTTACCTCGGCCGGCTGCATGTAAAGGTTGGAGGCGCCGAGCGACAGCTGCTTATAGCTGTTGGGTTCGGTGATGTCCTGCAGCGGCCGCGTCGTGGCGACGGAGTAGGATACCGGCACGTTCTCGAAGGTCTCGGATTCCAGATTGACCCAGACGCCGAGCACGCGGTCCTTGCGGCGCACCACCACCGGCCGCGGCGGGCCTTCGAGCACGACGATGACGTCATAGCGCCCCTGTCGCGCGACCAGCGGGTCGGGATTTTCCAGCGAACCGAAAATGGTCAGGTCGGCGCCGGAAAAACCGGCGGTGATCGACACGGCGTCGGTGGAGAGACCGATCTGGATGCCTTCCGGCAAGGGGTTCGGCGATTGCGCTGCGGCCGGCAGAGCGACGGCGAAAAGCAAAGCGGCAGCCGAAAAAATCCCCCACCGCGGCATCAGTTCAGGCCCGCGGCGGTCAGCGAATAGAGGTTTGGCGGCGTGACGAAGAGATCGATGGCAAGCCGGATGGCAACCGCCAGCACCAGCAGCGCCAGCAGTGCCCTGAGCTGTTCGCCGCGCAGCTTCTGTCCTGCCTTGGCGCCATATTGCGCGCCGGCAACGCCGCCCGCCATCAGCAGGAAGGCAAGCATGACGTCGACCGTCTGGTTGGTGGTGGCGTGGACAAGCGTGGTGTAGGCCGAGGTGAAAATGATCTGGAACAGCGAGGTGCCGATGACGACGTTGGTCGGCACTTTCAGGAGATAGATCAGCGCCGGCACCATGATGAAGCCGCCGCCGACACCCATGATCGACGACAGGAAGCCGATGCCGGCGCCGAGCCCCAGCACCGGAATGACGCTGACGAACAGCTTCGAGGCCCTGAAGCGCATCTTCAGCGGCAGCCGGTGGATCCAGTTGTGCTGGCCGGATTTCTTCAAGACCGGCGCCGCACCGCTGCGCGTCGCGCGCAGCGCATTGACGCTCTCGACCAGCATCAGCCCGCCGACGGTGCCGAGCAGCACGACGTAGAGCAGCGAAATGAACAAATCGAGTTGGCCGAGCCGGCGCAGGAAGGCAAAGACAAAGATACCACCGGTCGAGCCGACGATGCCGCCGGCCAGCAGCACCCCGCCGAGCTTGAAGTCGAGCGTGCCGCGCTTCATGTGCGACAGCGCGCCGGAGAAGGAGGAGGCGATAACCTGGTTGGCGCCGGTGGCAACGGCGATTGCCGGCGGGATGTTGTAGAAGATCAAGAGCGGCGTGATCAGAAAGCCGCCACCGACCCCGAACATGCCCGACAGGAAACCCACCGCCGCGCCCATTGCCAGCAGCACGAAGACGTTGACGGAAATTTCCGCGATCGGGAGATAGATGCCCACCCGTCAGTCTCGATCAGTTTGCCTGTCGGCGATTGCAGCCATTCCAGGGCATTGTCGCACCGAAAAGCCAATTCTTTCTTGCACCGCCGGGGCAGTGGGATCAAACCCCGCCGCCCTACCGAAACAAAAAACATCTCAAGCAGTTAACAGGCAAATGTATGGCAAGGGCGTCGCGTTAGCGACGCATCTGCCGTTATTTGTGCGCCAGCAGCGCCTTCATCAGCTTTTCGTCGATTTCGCCGGTCGCCTGCATCTTGTTGTCGGTCTGGAAAGCCATGATTGCGGTCTTGGTCTTGCCGCCCATCACGCCATCGGCGCCGCCGGCATCGTAGCCGTTCTTGTTGAGGATGAGCTGGATGTTCTTGACCGCCTTCTTCATGTCGACGCTGGCGGTGGTCTGCGGCGTGCCTTCCTGCCAGGATTCAGGAATATCGGCCGAGTTGGACGCCGGGTCGAGCGGCTTCGGCTTCCACAGTTCCGTGGCGGCGCGGGCCCGCTCCAGCTGTTCGGGGCGCAGCGCAGTGGCGACTTCGTCGCGCTTGGCAGCCGCATCCTTGTCGCCGGTCTTGGCGACGAGCGCGAACCATTTGTAGGATTCCTCCAGGCTCTGCTTCATGCCGACGCCCTTTGCCGCCAGGATGCCGAGATTGAACTGGCTGTCCTTGACGCCGACATCGGCCGCCGCCTGAAACCAGTGCGCGGCCGATTCATTGTCGGTCACGCCGTCGGCGGCCATGGCAAACAGAACGGCCAGGTTGTGCATGGCGCTGGCATTACCCTGCGCGGCGGCGAGCTGGTAGAAGGTCTTTGCCTTCTTGACGTCGCGCGTGACGCCGATGCCCTTCTCGTAGAAATTGCCGATGCGGTATTCCGCCGGTGCGAAGCCGAGCTCGGCCGACTTTTCGTACCATTTGGCCGCTGCCGCCATGTCTTCCTTGACGCCGCGCGATTCAGCATAGCGCGAACCGAGCTCGAACAGCGCCTTGGCGTCACCGCCGGCAGCCGCGTCGCGCAAGGCTTGCGGGCCTGCATCGGCCGGAACGTCTATCTTGGCCACGACAGCTGGTACCGCGGCATCAGCCGGCGGAACGGCGCCGGTAGTATCCGAGGCCGTCGTATCCGAGGCCGAGGGCGCCATGACGGCGGCCGCAGGCTGCGCGTCGGCAGCCGCCGGTCCCGCAGTGGCGGTGGTCGGCAGCATTGCATTTGGCGCGGGGGCCGGATCGGCCAGAGCCATCGGCGCTGGCGCGGGCTCCACCGCCGGCACTTCGGGCCCGGCGACCGAGGCCGCATTCATTGGCGCATCGTTGCCGCCTGCTGGCTCTGAGGGCTCCGCCTGCCTGACGATCCGGGCCGGCGCGTCCTGCATGGTCACCTGCGCATCTGCCTTGGGTTGGCTGGCAGCGTTGACCGAGGCAGTCTCGACCGGCTGCGAGGCGACGATCGGCGCTGTATCGTTGCTTGCGACCTCGACCGGGTCGGCGAAGAAGGCCTTGCCCAACTGGAGGCCGGCAAGCGCCAGCATGATCGCGACCGCTCCCATCAGGATCGGCTTGCGCCGCGCCTTGAGCAGGTCGCCGATACGAAGCGCCTTGACCGGGCCCTTCATGGTAGACTGGCGTTTCAACGCGTCGGCCTCGGCGGCCGCGGCCTGCGCCGCGCGCCTGGCCGCGGCAATGAAGTCGGATTTCGACGCATCGCCGGAGTTTTGGCGCACCGGCGGGCCGCGCTCGTCGCGCACGCGCTTCATGATGGCGTTGAGGTCGGGCGCGCCGGAGCCCGGCTCCAACGGTCGGTTGGCGAGCTTCGGATCGAGCGGCTCGTCGAGATCGACGCTCGGCATGTCGACATTAGGCCCCGAGCCGGCAAGCGGCGGCATGTCAGCCGGCTTCTTGCCCCTGAAGGCGCGCGCCAATCCACCGAACAGCGACTTCTTGGCCGTGCCTTCGCCTTTCTCGGCAATCCTGTCGGAACCGAGCGCTGCCTGGGCAGCGGCCGCGGCAGCCTCGGCTGGCGAGCGCCGCACTGGTTCGCTGCCCATGACCGGGTCGCTACGCGTACCCAGGTCGCTACGCGTACCCGGGTCGCTGCGCATATCCGGCTCGCTGCGCATGATGGCGGCGGCGCGGCCGTCCAGGTCGGCCATGTCTCCGGTCAGCGGCAGCGGCTGGTCGATATCCATCGACGGCGCGTCCTGCACCGAAATCTTGGAGGCGCGTGCATCGCGGGCCCGCCGCGCCGGCTCGGCCTGGGCATCCAGAAGCTCGCTCACCGCCTCGGCCGGTTCGCTGGTCTCCAGCGAGCCCAGACGATCGACGATCTTGAGCAACGTGTCGTGGATAGCCTCGAATGTCCGTGAATTGCGCTCGTCCGAACGACGCGTCAGCGCTTCCAGCGTCTTCAGATCCTGGGCAAGGCCGGTAACGGCCGCGGTGTTGGCGTTGGAATCTGCCAGCGAGCGCACGGCGCTCTCGGCCGCTTCGCGTGCCGCGCCCATGATGGATTCGCGGGTTCCAGCCAGCGACTTCTCGATTTCGTTGAGACGCGGGCTGATGTCCTCGAATTCCGGCAGCGGCGTCCCGGGCTTCGACAGGTGAGCCGACAGGCCGGAGACCTGCGCCTCGAGGCTGCGGATCAGTGCCGGATCGATGCCGGCGACCTGCGCGGCCGACGATTCCAGCCGGCTTGAAATGTCTTCGAGCCGGCTTTCCAGGCCGCGGATCGCCGCCTCGTTGGCAGGATCGGGAATGCGCGTCTCCATGCGTTGGGCGAGTGCGGTGAAGCGTGCGTCGATGGCGTCCATGATGCCGGCGCTGTCAGCCTGCGGCTGACGCTGGTCCAGCCGGTCGGCAACCTCGTCCAGCCGCCGCTCGAGATCGCGAAACAGCATGTTGCCCTGTTCGATGGCGTCGCCCTGCCGACGTTCCATCATGCCCGACAGCACGTCGAAGCGCTGTTCCAGACCCTGGAAGATATAGTCGGCGTCGGGCATGGCCGGGGCGCGGTCGATCTTGTCGGCGATCATCGCGATCTGCTTGCCGAGGCGCTCCATCGCCTGTTCCGGCAGATTGGCGCGGCCGGCAAGCTCGTCGACCCTGTTCGACAGCGTGCTGAGACGGTCGAGAACCTCGCCGCTCGGACGAACCTGCACGACTTCCTCGATCTGCTGCGCCAGCGAGGCGATCCGCTTCTCGATGCGCTCGAACGGTTCGGGGTCGAAGGAATTGGCCTGTGCGGCGACGGTCGAGGCGACGATGGCGCGCGAAATCTCATCGAGCCGTTCGTCGATCAGGCCAAGCGTGTCGCCGCCGCGGTTGCTCTGCTGGCTGACGAAATGATCGACGGCGCCGGCAAGCGTGCGGACCTTTTCTTCCATCGAGCGCAGCGACAGCGATTCCGGCAGATTGTGGACCGCATTGCTGATCTGTTCGAGCCGGTCGGTCAGGGCCGAAAATCCGGGGCCGTCGGCGCGGTTGCGCTGGTCGGCGTCGACACGGTCCTCGAACGCGCTCCAGCGGCGGTCGAAATCGTCCCAGCGGCGGTCGACCTTCAGCACGCTTTCCTCGCGCGCCAATGTGTCGAGCGCCGTCTTTACCTGCTCGAGCTCGAGCCGCAGCATGTTGACGCTTCGGTCGTCGCTCTTCTCGGCCAGCGTCTGGATGGCGCCGGACAGCCGCTCGAATTCGACGCCGAGTTCGGCGCTGCCCTTGCCGGGCAAGCCGCCTGCCTGACCACCCGATTGGTTGCTCGCCTGGAAGGCCCGTTCGATGTCCTTGCGCAACGCGGCGAATTCGCGCTGCAGGCCGGCCGTCATCTGATGGCGCAGTTCCTCGCGCAGGCCACGCAATTCGCCGGCGATCTTGCCGACCACGGCGACGCTGTCTTCCTGGCCGCGCACGCGGTCGATGTCGCGCGCGATCGCCTGATAGTTCTGGTCGAAACCGGCCGGCCCGGCGCCTTTCGGCCGCGGCGTGGGCTGCGGGTCCTCGTACCAGCGCGGCGGGGCGTAGGGCTGGACGCTTGCGTAGCGCGGCTCTGCCGGCGGCCGGCGCGGATCGAAGCGCTCGGCGGCGTCCTCGCGCTTGCGCTCCAGCCGCTGCTCCAGCGTTTCCAGCGAGCGGTTCAATTCATCAAGTGTGGTGTTCGGCCTGCGCGGCCTGCCGGCGTTGAGTGTATCGAGATAGGACCGCTTGCTGTTCATCGATGCGTCCGTTTTTCAGAATGGCCGGCTTGCTGCCAGTTTCCCAAGTCCTTGTCGGGAACGAAGGCGGCCGCGCGGCACTGCTGCGGCGGAAGACGAGCTTCCCGGGCCAGGCCCGCTCTCCGAAAAACCGTGAAAAATTCGCTACAGGATAAACACGGGTGACCGACATCCGTACATTTCACTCATCGTGGTAAACAAGGTGTTAACCAAGCTTAAGAAGTTACGGCATTGCTGAAATACAGGCGGTGCCCGTTCGGACCCGGCGCCGGGGGTGCGGCATAAGGTTTCGCAATCCCAGAACGCCCTTGCGTCATGCGGCGGCTATCGATATAGAATTGACGTAAACGTAAGAGGGGCGCCGTTCGTGCCTTTTGCGATGAATTAGTTGAAACCACGACTGGAAGCATGCCCCCGCTTCCACTCAGGCGTTGCAAGGTCCGAGACCGCGATGCCACGACAGGGGAAAGCCAGTGACTATGAAACTTGTTTCGCCCGGCGAAGCCGCGGCCAACACCAACAATATGTCTGCCGAAGCCAGTGAGGAGCTCGTGCGCATCGGCGAGATGGCCAAGAAATACGGCGTGACGCTGCGCACGCTGCGTTTCTATGAAGACAAGGGCCTGCTCAATCCAAAGCGCGATGGGGCGACGCGGCTATACACGCGTCGCGACAAGGCGCGGCTGAAGCTGATCCTGCTCGGCCGCAAGGTCGGGTTCTCGCTACGCGACGTCAAGCAGATGATGGATCTCTACGATCCGACGGGATCCAACACCAAGCAGCTGCGGCTGGCTCTCGACAAGTCGGAGAAGCAGCTTGCCCGCCTGCAGAAGCAGCGCGCGCTGATCGACGACGCCATCAACGAGTTGAGCGGCTCGATGTCGGCCGTGCGCCAGATGCTGTCCGAGCGTTCGGCCCCGGCCAGCGCCGCCAGCTGATTTCGCTCCGCAGCTCCCGGCGAAAGCTTTGAACGGAAGAGCCGCGCGGCCGCCCACGCGGCTCTTTTTGTTTGACCCCCCTCGCTTTGCGCAAAGCCATGCACCGCTCGTGCCGACAGGCTGGCATAGGTAAATTTTGTCGCGGCGACAAAATTGACGTTTACGCAAACGTCAATTTTTGCTATCCCGCTTTCAAGATTGGCCCGCATGCCGCCCCCAACCTCATGTTTCGGGGCCCGATCTCGCGGCCAAGACCCGCATGGTGGAGGAAACACATGCCGATCTACAGGGCGCCGGTCCAGGACACGCTGTTCGTGCTCAACGAGGTGCTGGGTTATCAGCGCTACTCCAACCTTCCCGGATTTGCCGACGCGACGCCCGACGTTGTCGAGGCGATCCTCGCCGAAGGCGCCAAGCTCGCCGAAAACGTTATGCATCCTCTGAACCGCGTCGGTGACATGGAAGGCTGCGTGCGCCATGAGGACGGCTCGGTGACGACGCCGAAGGGCTTCAAGGAAGCCTACGACCAGTATCGCGAAGGCGGCTGGATGGGACTGGCGGCGCCCATCGAGTTCGGCGGCCAGGGGCTGCCCTATGCCGTGCACACCGCGGTTGCCGAATACATGGTTTCGGCCAACATGGCGCTGATGATGTATCCCGGCCTGACGCAAGGCGCGATCGCGGCGATCATCACACACGGCACCGACGAGCAGAAGGCGACATGGCTGCCGAAGCTGGTCGAGGGGTCCTGGACCGGTACCATGAACCTGACCGAGCCGCATTGCGGCACCGATCTCGGCCTGCTGCGCACCAAGGCGGTGCCGAACGGCAACGGCACCTACAAGGTATCCGGCCAGAAGATCTTCATCTCGGCCGGCGAGCACGACATGTCGGAAAACATCGTTCATCTCGTGTTGGCCCGCATCGAAGGCGCGCCGGCAGGCGTGAAGGGCATCTCGCTGTTCATCGTGCCAAAGCTGAAGCTCGATGCCTCGGGCAATCCGGGCGAGAAGAACACGCTCTCCTGCGGGTCGATCGAGGAGAAGATGGGCATCCACGGCAATTCGACTTGCGTCATGAATTATGACGAGGCCGAAGGCACGCTGCTCGGCGAGGCCAATGGCGGCCTGAAGGCGATGTTCACGATGATGAACGAAGCCCGGCTCGGCGTCGGCCTGCAGGGCCTGTCGCTGTCCGAGATCGCCTACCAGAACGCGGTCTCCTACGCCAAGGACCGGCTGCAGGGCCGCTCGCTGTCTGGCGCCAAGGCGCCGGACAGACAAGCCGATCCGATCATCGTGCATCCCGACATCCGCCGCTCGCTGATGACCATGAAGGCCTTCAACGAGGCCGGCCGCGCGCTGGCGCTGTGGACGGCGATCAAGTCCGACATCGCCCACCGCTCCGCCGACGACAAGGATCGCCAGGCGGCCGACGACTATACGGGCCTGCTGACGCCGGTGATCAAGGGCGTGCTCACCGACAAGGGCTTCGACCATGCCGTCATGGCGCAGCAGGTGTTCGGCGGCCACGGCTACATCGAAGAACACGGCATGAGCCAGTTCGTGCGCGATGCCCGCATTGCCATGATCTATGAAGGCGCCAACGGCATCCAGGCGCTCGACCTCGTCGGCCGCAAGCTTGGCCTGAATGGCGGCCGCGCAGTGCAGGCTTTCTTCAAGGACGTCGGCGAGTTCTGCGAGGAGAACCGTGCCGACGAGAAGCTGGCGCCGTTCACCAAGGCGTTGAAGAAGGGCCTCAACGATCTGCAGGCGGCGACGATGTGGCTGGTGCAGAACGGCATGGCCAAGCCCGACAATGCCGGCGCCGCATCCACCGACTACATGCATCTCTTTGGCCTTGTGGCGCTCGGCTACATGTGGGCGCAGATGGCCAAGGCCGCGCTCGGCAAGACCGGCGCCAATGGCTCCCAATCTGTCCACGAAAATGGGGCTTTCTACGACAACAAGGTGGTGACGGCGCGCTTCTTCATGGAGCGGATCATGCCCGAGACATCGGCACATCTCGCCCGCATTTCCAGTGGTGCGGACACGCTAATGGCGCTGCCTGCGGAAGCGTTCTAGAAATGGCTGGCGTCCCCCTCCCCCTTGAGGGGAGGGTGGCCCGAAGGGCCGGGAGGGGTCCTTGCGTGCAGTGCGCCGGCTGGTTGGCGCTTTGGTAGGAGATGATCGCAATGCCCCAAACCCGCGTCAATTCCGAAGATAAGGTCGAGCACGTCATCGGCGACCCCACCCGACCGCTTCGCGGCCACCCTCCCCTCGAGGGGGAGGGGGACGTTGGCGCGGGAGAAACGGCATGACAAATCCATCAGAAGTGCTCTCTTTGCCGAAGCCAGCCTGGGCGGCGGACGAAGTCGGCATGCTCTACGACATGGCGCATCGCTTCATGTCGGAAGAGATCGCGCCGCGCTACGACGAGTTCGAGAAGAACGAGATGGTCGACCGCGAGAGCTGGCGCAAGGCAGGTTCCGCCGGCCTGCTCTGCGCCTCGATGCCGGAGGAATATGGCGGCTCCGGCGGCACCTTCGCGCATGAGAGCGCCATCATCGAGGCAATTGGCCACGTCGGCGTCGACGGTTTCGGCATCGGTCTCCACAACGCGATCGTTGCTCCTTACATCCTTCACTACGGCTCGGAAGAGCAGAAGAAGAAATGGCTGCCGAAACTGGCGACCGGCGAACTGATCGGCGCCATCGCCATGACCGAGCCGGGCGCCGGCTCCGACCTGCAAGGCGTCAAGACGCGCGCCGAGAAGGACGGCAACCAGTACAAGATCAACGGTTCGAAAACCTTCATCACCAATGGCCAACTGGCCAATTTCATCATCGTCGTCACCAAGACCGATCCGGCCAAAGGCGCCAAGGGCACCTCGCTGATCGTCGTCGAGACCGACGAGGCCGAAGGCTTCGAACGCGGCCGCAACCTCGACAAGATCGGCCTGAAGGCCAACGACACGTCGGAGCTGTTCTTCAATGATATGCGCGTGCCGACCTCGAACCTGCTTGGCCACGAAGAGGGACAGGGCTTCATCCAGCTGATGCAGCAATTGCCACAGGAGCGCCTGCAGATCGGCACCGGCGCCATCGCCATGATCGAACGCGCGCTTGCGCTGACCATCGACTACGTCAAGGATCGCAAGGCCTTCGGCAAGGCGATCATCGAGTTCCAGAACACCCAGTTCAAGCTCGCCGAACTGAAGACCGAGGCGACCATCGGCCGGGTCTTCTACAATGATTGCGTCACCCGCCACATCAATGACGGCCTCGATCCGGTGACGGCGTCGATGGCGAAATACTGGCTCTCGGACCTGCAGGGAAAAGTCGTCGACGAATGCCTTCAATTGCATGGCGGCTATGGCTACATGAATGAATATCCGATCGCCCGCATGTTCCGCGACGCCCGCGTCCAGCGCATCTACGGCGGCACCAACGAGATCATGAAATTGCTGATCGGCCGCTCTCTCTGAGAGCGACGTCGGCAAAGCAAGGAGCAAGCAAATGGCCGAAGCTTATGTCTATGACGCCGTGCGCACACCGCGCGGCAAGGGCAAGAAGGATGGCTCGCTGCACGAGGTGCCGGCGGTGCGGCTCGCCGCCAGGACGCTTGAGGCGTTGCGCGACCGCAACGGCCTCGACACCGCAAACGTCGACGACATCATCTTCGGCTGCGTCGATCCGGTCGGCGAAGCCGGCTCCGTCATTCCGCGTGCCGCCGCCTTCGAGGCCGGCTACGATAACAAGGCGCCGGGCATGCAGATCTCGCGCTTCTGCGCCTCAGGCCTCGACGCCATCAATTTCGGCGCCGCCAAGATCGCTCAAGGCGCCGACGAGATCGTCATTGCAGGCGGCGTGGAATCGATGTCGCGCGTCGGCATGGGCGCCTCGGGCGGCGCGTGGTTCATGGACCCGTCCGTCGGCCTGCCCGGCTGGTTCGTGCCGCAAGGCATTTCGGCCGACCTGATCGCCACCAAGTATGGTTTTTCGCGCGACGACGTCGATGCCTATGCGGTCGAGAGCCAGAAGCGTGCGGGCAAGGCCTGGGCCGATGGCCGTTTCAAGAACTCCGTCATACCGATCAAGGACCAGAACGGCCTCACCATCCTCGATCATGACGAGCATATGCGGCCGTCGACCGACATGCAGTCGCTGGCCTCGCTCAACCCGTCCTTCGTCATGCCTGGTGAAATGGGCGGCTTCGACGCGGTCGCCGTGCAGAAGCACCCTGAGGTGGAAGAGGTCAACCACGTCCACCATGCCGGCAACTCGTCCGGCATCGTCGATGGTGCGGCCGCCGTACTGCTCGGCTCGAAGAAGGCCGGCAAGACGATGGGCCTGAAGCCACGCGCCCGCATCCGCGCCTTTGCCAACATCGGCTCCGAGCCGGTGCTGATGCTTACCGGTCCGGTCGACGTCACCGAGAAGCTTCTGAAGCGCGCCAAGATGAAGCTGTCGGATATCGACCTGTTCGAGCTCAACGAGGCCTTCGCCTCGGTGGTGCTGCGCTACATGCAGGCCTTCGACATCCCGCACGACAAGATCAACGTCAATGGCGGCGCTATCGCCATGGGCCATCCGCTCGGCGCCACGGGCGCGATGATCCTGGGCACGGTGCTGGACGAGCTCGAGCGCCGCGATTTGAACACCGCTCTGGTGACGCTCTGCATCGGCGCCGGCATGGGCACCGCAACGATTATCCAACGCGTCTGATTTTCGGCCGGAAGGAGAGAGACATGACTTATACAAACTTCACGGTCGACACCGACGCAGACGGCATCGCGCTGGTCACCTGGAACATGCCGGACCGCTCGATGAACGTCTTCACCGAAGAGGTGATGAACGAGCTCGACAAGATCATCGACCAGGTGGTGGCCGACGCCGCCATCAAGGGCGCGGTGATCACCTCGGGAAAGGACAGCTTCTCCGGCGGCGCCGACCTGACCATGCTGCAGAAGATGCTGGCCGTATTTGCCAAGGAGAAGACCAAGGACCCGGAGAAGGCGGCACAGCTTTTGTTCGACAATGCCGGCCGCATGGGTGGCTTGTGGCGCAAGCTCGAAACGTCGGGCAAACCTTGGGTCTCGGCGATCAACGGTACCTGCATGGGCGGCGCGTTCGAGCTGTCGCTGGCCTGTCATGGCCGCGTTGCCGCTGACTCCGAAAAGGTCAAGATGGCCTTGCCGGAAGTCAAGGTCGGCATCTTCCCCGGCGCCGGTGGCACCCAACGCGTGCCGCGCCTGACCGACCAGCAGCAGGGGTTGCAGATGCTGACCACCGGCCAGACGCTGTCGCCGCAGAAAGCCAAGGCGATGGGGCTGATCCACGAGATCGCCGAACCCGGCAAGCTGATCGAGACCGCCAAGGCGATGATCAGGAACGGCCTGAAAGCCGTCCAACCCTGGGACGAGAAGGGCTTCAAGCTGCCCGGCGGCCTGATCTATTCGCCCGCCGGCTTCAATCTGTGGCCGCCGGCCATCGCCATCCTGCGTCGCGAGACCTACGGCAATTATCCGGCCGCCGCGGCCATCCTGAAATGCGTCTATGAGGGCCTGCTGGTGCCGTTCGACACCGGTCTGCGCATCGAACAGCGCTATTTCACCGAAATCATGCAGTCCAAGGAAGCAGCAGCGATGATCCGCTCGCTGTTCGTCTCGCTGCAGGAGCTCAACAAGGGCGCCCGCCGCCCGGCCGGCGTGCCGGAGACCAAGTTCAAGAAGATCGGTATTCTCGGCGCCGGCTTCATGGGTGCCGGCATCGCCTTTGTCACCGCCAAGGCTGGCATCCCGGTCGTCCTGCTCGACCGCGACATGGCGTCGGCCGAAAAGGGCAAGACGCATTCCGACAGCCTGATCTCCGATCAGGTCAAGAAGGGCCGCGTCAAGCCCGAGGAGAAGGACAGACTTCTGTCGCTGATCACGCCGTCGGCCGACTATGCCGATCTCGCCGGCTGCGATCTGGTGGTCGAGGCGGTGTTCGAGGATTCGGCCGTCAAGAAGGCTGCCACCGAGCAGGCCGAAGCCGTGCTGAAATCGTCGGCGATCTTCGCCTCCAACACCTCGACCATCCCGATCACCGCACTGGCCAAGAATTCGGCGCGGCCGAAGAATTTCGTCGGCATCCACTTCTTCTCGCCGGTCGACAAGATGATGCTGGTCGAGATCATTTTGGGCAAGAAGACCGGCGACAAGGCGCTGGCCACCGCGATCGATTTCGTGCGCGCCATCAAGAAGACGCCGATCGTCGTCAACGACACGCGCGGCTTCTACGTCAACCGCTGCGTGCTGCGCTACATGTCGGAAGCCTACAAGATGCTGATCGAAGGCGTTCCGGCGCCGATGATCGAGAACGCCGCCAAGGCCGCCGGCATGCCGGTCGGCCCCCTGGCGCTGACCGACGAGACGGCGATCGACCTTGCCCAGAAGATCATGAAGCAGACCATCAGGGACCTCGGCGACAAGGCCGTCGACCCCAGGCAGATGGCGTTGATCAACACGCTGGTCGACACCCATGGCCGCTTCGGCCGCAAGAACGGCAAGGGTTTTTACGACTATCCCGCCAAGCCTGCCAAGAAGAAGCTGTGGCCGGGCCTGAAGGATCTCTATCCGCAGCTGGAGGCCGAGAAGGTCGACTATGAGGAACTGCAGCAGCGCCTGCTGGTAACCATTGCGCTGGAAGCGGCCCGGGTGATGGAGGAAGGCATCGTCACCGATCCGCGTGAGGCCGATCTCGGGTCGATCCTCGCCTTTGGTTTCGCGCCATTCACCGGCGGCGCGCTGTCCTATATTGACGGCATCGGCGCCAGGGAGTTCGTCAGAATAGCCAAAGGCCTGCAGAAGAAATACGGCGCCGAGTTCAAGGCGCCCAAGCTGCTGCTCGACCTGGCCGAGAAGGGCGAGACCTTCTACCAGCGCTTCGATCCCTATGCGAAAGGCGAGGTGCAGAAGGCCGCTTGAGCTAGCGCCCCATGTACGTCTGGGGGCGCCTTGCGCGCATGATGGCCACGGCAAGGCGCCGTGGCCTTATGCGGTCGGTAGCGAAAGCCGACTGGCTTTTCGCTGCCTGCCGACCGAGATCGACTTCAACCTCCATCTCAACAACGCCCGCTACATGATGCTCGCCGACCTCGCGCATGACCCCGAAAATCGGAATCGATTTTCGGGGTCATGCGCCAAATCAAAATGCTACAGCGTCCTTGGCGCGTCCAACAGTACGCTTGCCCGCTCCGTTCAACCGCGACCGCCGACCTAGGCCGAGCGGGGTTTCATGAGCTCCGACCAGGGATTGCGCAGCCTTGCCAAGGCAGTTTGAGGCATCCATGACGACTTCGCCGCACACAGCTTTTTAGGGGATCGGGCCGCGCGCCGGTGGACAATCGGATGACCGCGCGTTAGAAGGAAAAGGTATTTTTTCCTGTTTTGAGGAGAGCGAATTGCTCTCGCATGACCGAGTTTGGGCAGCCATCGACGCTCTCGCTGAGCGCTATTCGTTGTCGGCCTCCGGCCTGGCCCGGCGAGCCGGTCTGGACTCCACCGCTTTCAACAAATCGAAGCGGCTGTCCTCGGATGGACGGCCGCGCTGGCCGTCGACCGAATCGCTGGCGAAGATCATCGAGGCGACCGGCGCCTCGCTCGACGAATTCACCGGGCTGGTCGAAGGCCGTGCCAAGGCCGCTTCGGGCTCGGTAGCCGCGCAGCGTTCGGCGGTGCCGCTGCTCGGCTTTGCCCAGGCCGGCGCCGGCGGCTTCTTCGATGATGCCGGCTATCCCTCAGGCCAGGGCTGGGACCTTGTCGAGCTTCCGGCACGGGCGACCGAAACCTCTTATGCGTTGAAGGTGCAGGGCGATTCCATGCTGCCGCTGTACCGCAATGGCGATGTGCTGATCGTCGAGCCGGGCGCCGCTACCCGCAAGGGCGACCGCGTCGTCGTCAAGACCAATGCCGGCGAAGTCATGGCCAAGGTGCTCGACCGCCAGACGACGAAATCGATCGTGCTGATTTCGCTCAACCCCGACCACCCGGACCGCGACATCGCGATGCGCGATGTCGAATGGGTGGCGCGGATCGTCTGGGCAAGCCAGTAGGTCTCGCGGTGCGTCTGCTTCAAATCCTCATAGCCCTCCTGGCGATCCCGGTGATGGTCGCCATTGTCGTCGCCGGCGGTCGCGCGCTGCATCGCGACGGCCCCGCCATCACCGTCGACCAGATCGACCCGGACACCGAGGCCGTGCCCGAGGAGCCGGCGACGTCGGCGATCCCCGAGGTCCGGCCCGTCAAGCCTCCGATGCACTCGCCTCAGGTGCATTCGAGGGCGATCGATCCCGAGGCCATCGCTCCGCCGCCGCTGCCGGTAGAAGAACTTGAACGGGTTGAGCCACGCGCGCCGCTGAGCGACCTGGCGCTGGCCGGGCCGCCCAAGCCGCGTGGGCGCAGAGCGGTCGACGACTGGGGAGGAACAAAACTGTTCCAGCCGGTCGCGGCCGCCGCCGGCCTGATCGAAGCCAATGGTTATTCCGTGACGGTCTCCGGCATCGACATCGTCAGGCAAGACGAGACCTGCACCGAGGGCGGCAAGTCCTGGGCTTGCGGTATCAGGGCGCGCACCGCGTTCCGGTCTTTCCTGCGCGGCCGGGCCGTTGCCTGCAAGGTGCCGCCGGAGGCCGACCGTGCGCTGATCGCCGCCGAATGCCGCATCGGCAAGCTGGATGTCGGCCAGTGGCTGGTCGAAAACGGCTGGGCGCGCGCCACGGCAGCCGGCCCCTATGTCGAAGCGGGCGACAAGGCGCGCGCCGCCAAGAAGGGCGTCTTCGGCGCCGCGCCCGATCTTGGCGGCCTGCCACCGGCGCCAACGCCTGTTGTGGCACCGACGGCGTCGCAACCGATCCTCGATGCCCCGGCGATAGACACGCCGCCGTCCGGGACGGAAATTACGCCGCCAGCTGACCAGCCAGCGCCCGCTCAATGAGCGCGCGGGTTTCGGCGATGCCGTAGAGGGCTGCGAACGAACCGAAGCGCGGTCCGCGTTCCTGGCCGATCAGCACCTGGTAGATCATCTGGAAGAAAGCGCCCGAGACACCAGGGCCGCCGTCCGGGCTCTTCTTCGAATGGTCCTGATAGCGTTCGATCTTGCGCGCCACGTTGAGCGAAGCGTTCTGGATCGCTTCGCCGTCGGCGCCGGCCGGCAGGCCAGCAAGCGCGTTGCCAAGCGCTTCCAGCGCCACGCGTTCGACATCGTCGGCCGGCCGGAAGGTCTTCGTCGGCTTCACGAAATCGTCGAAGTAGCGGATGGCGAAACCGACCAGCTGGTCGAGTTCGGGATGCGTCGCCGGCGTCACGCCAGATGCATGGCGCGAGATGAAGCCCCACAGCACATCCTTGTTTTGCGCGTTGGAGGCGCTGACCAGGTTGAGCAGCAGCGAGAACGGCACCGGCATGTCGATGGAAGGCGGCTTGCCGTCATGCATGTGCCAGACCGGATTGCCCAGCCGCTCCTTCCAGTCCTGGCGCGGATAGGCGTTGAGGAAGGTGTAGTACTCGTCGACGGCGCGTGGGATGACGTCGAAATAGAGCTTTTTCGCCTGCCTTGGCCGCTGATACATATAGAGGCCGAGGCTTTCGGTCGGCGCGTAGCGCAGCCATTCGTCGATGGTCAGCCCGTTGCCCTTCGACTTCGAGATCTTCTGGCCGTTCTCGTCCAGGAACAGTTCGTAGACGAAATGCTCGGGCGCGCGCCCGCCGAGAATGTTGCAGATGCGGTCGTAGATCACCGCGTTCGTCTGGTGGTCCTTGCCGAACATTTCGAAATCGACGCCGAGCGCTGCCCAGCGCATGCCGAAATCCGGCTTCCACTGCAGCTTGACCTTCCCGCCGGTCACCGAAAGCGTGGTCTCGGTGCCCTCATCGTCGAAGGTGATGTTGCCGGCCTTGGCGTCGACATGCTTCATCGGCACGTAGAGCACGCGCCCGCTCTTCGGCGAGATCGGCAGGAACGGGCTGTAGGTTGCCTGCCGCTCCGGCCCCAGCGTCGGCAGCATCACCGCCATGATCTGCTCATAGCGCTCGGCGGCGCGCACCAGCATCGCATCGAAGCGGCCGGCCTTGTAGTACTGCGTGGCGCTGGCGAATTCGTAGTCGAAGCCGAACGTGTCGAGGAAGCGGCACAGCATCGCGTTGTTGTGGTCGCCAAAGCTCGGATAGTCGCCGCCGAACGGATTGGGCACCGCCGACAGCGGCATATGCAGATAGGGCTCGAGCGCTGCGCGATCCGGCACATTGTCGGGGATTTTGCGCATGCCGTCCATATCGTCGGAGAAGCAGAGCAGCTTGGTCTTGACCTTGTTCCCGGTCAGCACGTGAAAGGCATGGCGCACCATCGAGGTGCGCGCGACCTCGCCGAACGTGCCGATATGCGGCAGGCCCGACGGGCCGTAGCCGGTCTCGAACAGGACGATCTCCGGGAAGTCGCCGCCCTTGTAGCGCTCGATGATCTTTTTGGCTTCCTCGAACGGCCAGGCCTTGCTTTCGGCGGCTGCCGCAAGCATTTCGGGGTTGAGATCGGCGATGTTTGATCCCGTCATGTCAAAGTTCCAGTCATGGCCGGCTTTCGCGGCTGGTAAGATTTTTCAACCGGGTCTCTAGGCGCGACAGGGCGGAGCGTCAACGATATCAGGCGTTTTCGTTGCGACGGCGCCGTGGCGTCCCTACCTTCGACCCTCACTATCAAGGAGTTTTGAATGCCGTTGCCGTCCACCCATGAAGCCCTGATCTACCTGATGGTCATCACCTCGGCTTCCGATCGCGACATGACCGATATCGAACTGGCGCGCATCGGCGACGTCGTCCGCAGCTGGCCGGTGTTCGAGGATTTCAAGCAGGACAGGCTGATCGCCATTGCGCAGGACTGCCAGAAGATGCTGCATGAAAAGGATGGGTTGGAAGGCGTGCTCGAGCGTGTCGCCGAGATTTTGCCCGAACGGCTGCACGACACCGCCTATGCCGCGGCCTTCGAGGTTGCCGCCGTCGATCTAGAAATGCGCATGGAGGAATTGCGGGTGCTGCAGTTGATCCGGCGTGAGCTCGATCTCGACACGCTGACCGCCGCAGCCATCGCGCGCGGGGCGAAGGCCCGCCTGCGCACGCTGACCTGATCCAGCCCCTAGAAAAAGCGGACCGGGAACCGGATCAGAAGAAACTGACCGGGAAATAGCGCAAGTAGAATTCGGCGAAGGTGCCTTTCACCGATATCTCCTGCAGCGCGTAGTCCATGGCTGCGACCAGCGCTGGGTCGCTGGCCCGGGTGGCAATGGTCATGCCGGAGCCCAGATATTCCGGCGCCAGGTAGGGTCCACCGGCGAAGCGGCAGCAACCGGCGGCGTCCGTGCCGCCCAGCCAGAAGGAAAAGCGCATGCCGTCGCCGAAGGCGGCATCGATCTTGGCCCTCTTCAAGTCGCTGTAGAGGTCTTCCGGCCGGTCGAAGCGGATGATCTGCACGGTGCCGAAATAATCGCGCAGCATCTTTTCATGCGCCGAGCCGGCCAGCACGCCGACCCGCTTCGAGCGCAATTTGTCGAGGATCGGCTCCGCGAAGGCCTTGGTCTTCGGCATGATGAAGCGCGCCGGAAACTGTAGATAGGAGCGCGAAAAGCTGTACTTCGCCCGCGTCTCCGGCGTAGCGGCGATGCCGGCGATGATCGCCTCGCCTTCGCCCTTCTGCAACGCGTCGTCGAGTTCGGCCCAGGGCAGCGCCTGGATCTGGCATTTGTCGGCGATGTCGAGTTCGGCGCAAATCGCCCGCGCCAGGTCGATGTGGAAGCCGGACAATCGGCCCGTGCCGTCGAGAAAGTTGAAGGGCGGGAAATCGGTTGTGGTGAGGAACCTGAGCCTCGGCAGCGCCGAAAGGTCCGGTTTCGGCAGCCGCTCCTTGGCATCCCAAAGCACCGGTACCTGCGGTTCCGCTGCCCGCGCATCGCCGGCAAACGGCTGCACTCCCATCAGCATCGACAGCAAGGCGATGGCTATCCAGCGAGGTGTCACGAAAAAACTCCGCCCGTCTTGACCGTTGGCTTGTGATACGAAAACGGCGCAGGCACAATTGTTTTTGATTTCAACGGGCAAATTTCGGGTTATGCTTTGGCGAGGTTGCAAATAGCCGCACAGAGTCGGCCCGGGGTTGGCGGTCGCTGGCGTTAGAGAAGCTAAGGATGTGGCTTTGCAATCCGGGGTTGATGGCTAAGTGCGGGGCAGGCACGTAGCATCGGTCTCAAGAGCGGTAGGCAACATGGGGTAGATGTTGCGATGGGTTATTTTGACCGGACACTTGAATATATTGACCGGGTGCAGCGTGCCGACACGTCGGCTGCGGTGTGCGAGCAGCTACTTAGTGTCACCTCGAATTTCGGATTGACGGCCCTGATAGCCGCAACGGTGCCGCAGCCCGGTACACCAAGCAGCCAGACGAAGGACCATGTGCTGCTCTGCGATTGGCCTAGCGAATGGCTGGAGCGTTACTTATCGCGCAACTACGTCGACCACGATCCGGTCGTCAGCCATTTGAAGCAGTTTCGGGCGCCATTCCAATGGCGCGATGCCGTTCAAAGCATGCCCGCCGACAAGAGCAGCGCCGAGGTAATGCGCGACGCCCGCCAGTTCAAGCTGCGTGACGGCCTCGCCTTCCCGCTGATCACGCTCGAAGGCCAGATCGCGCTGGTCTCGCTGGGCGGTGAGGCGGTCGAACTGTCCGAAGCCGAATTCGCAATGGTCTCGCTGGCCTCCACCTATGCCATCGGCCGCGCCATGCAGCTTCAAACGACGGCCGGCAAATCTATCGATCACATTGAATTGACGCCGCGCGAGCGCGAATGCCTGCAATGGGCGGCGGTCGGAAAATCCGAGTGGGAGATTTCGCAGATCCTCGGCATCTCGGAGCATACCTCTGAGAAACACCTTCTCAACGCCAAGAGCAAACTAGGCGCCGCCAACCGTGTGCAGGCAGTCGCCGAAGCAGTCAGGCACGGCTATATCAGCTAGGCCGGTTCTGGCGGCCCGAAATTTATGGCCGCATTGTTGGCGTCATAATTTCAGAAAAGACCGGCCCCTGTCGTCCTCTTGAGACGGCTAATGCTTTCTTAACGCCAAAAGCAGACTCGGCGTCGCCAACAGGGTGCACGCCATCGCGGAGGCGTTTAGACGCAGCTATATTAGCCATGTCGGCTGTGGCAGCCTGGAAATCCTTGCCAACACCTTCGCGCAATTTTTTCGGGAAAGCCCGGCCGTATCTTCCTCTTAAGCCCAGGAGACGGCTAATGCTATTTTCCCTTACCACTCAACAACTGATGGAACGTCCCGACCTATGGGAGGCCGTCCATCGCCTGCGTTACAAGGTCTTCGTCGATGAGATGCGGTGGACCGATCTCGATCGCCCGGACGGCCTCGAAATCGATCAATTCGACCATAATGAGGCCGAACACCACCTTGTCATACGCAATGGCGAGCTTGCAGGCTATCATCGGATGCTGCCGACCACACGGCCGCATCTCCTTAGCGATGTGATGCCGGAACTCTGCGAGGGAAAGCGCCCTTCGGGACCGAATGTCTGGGAGCTAACCCGTTACGCGGTGGCGCCAGGCTTTCGCGATGGCAAGCGCGGCGTGTCTACGGTCGGCACCGAACTGATCGCCGGCTTCGTCGAATGGGGCCTTGCTCGCAATGTCGATCAGGTCATTATCGAGGTCGAGCCGGTGTGGGTGCTGCGGACGCTGCAGTTGCACTTCCTGGCGACGCCGCTCGGTTACCAGCGCACCTATGGCAACCAGCAGGTCGTCGCCACACTGCTGACCTTCAACGAGCATACGCTGGATGTCGTGCGTTCGCGCCGCAACCATCACGCCCCGGTGTTGGCCAGGGGCACCCCCCACATGCTCGGCATGCGGCAGGCGTCGTGAGACTGTCTTCACCCGACGCGCTTTAATGCATGTCGCTCAAAGTGGCCCCGGTTTTGAGAGAACGACATGCATGAAACAAAGACCTAAAGCGCGTCGCGTGAATCCGTTCAAATGCGATGCGCTTTAGACAATGGCCACAGAGCCCACCTCCGTGTGGGGGTGGGCTCTGTAATTTCAGCCTCTGCCTATCGAGGCCCGTCTCTACTTCTCGAGAAACGACGGCCCGTCGCCGACGATCTTCTTATCTTCCTTGCCGATGGCGTCGAGATCGCGCCCATCATAGGGCAGTGACAACAGGATGCGCCGCATGACGGCCAGCCGCGAGCGTCGCTTGTCATTGGCCCGCACGATGATCCAGGGCGCGAACTGTTTGTGCGTGCGCTCGACCATCTGGTCGCGCGCCTTGGTGTAGTCGTCCCATTTGGTAATGCCGGCAATATCGATCGGCGAGAACTTCCAGTTCTTCAGCGGAGACCAGCGGCGGTCGTGAAACCGTTCGAGCTGGGTTTCGCGGCCGATGTTGAGCCAGAATTTGAAGAAATAGATGCCGTCGTTGGAGATCATCCGCTCGAAATGCGGCGTCTCGTCGAGGAATTTTGCATGCTGTTCCGGTGTGCAGAAGCCCATCACCGGCTCGACGCCGCCGCGGTTGTACCAGGACCGGTCGAAGGTGACGAATTCGCCCGATGTCGGGAAATGGGCGACGTAGCGCTGGTAGTACCATTGCCCGACTTCGGTTGGGGTCGGCTTGGTCAGCGCCACATTGCGCGCGGTTCGAGGATTGAGATACTGGCGCAGCACCGAGATGGTGCCGCCCTTGCCGGCGGCATCGCGCCCCTCGAACAGCGACATCACTCTGCTGCCGGTCGCCTGCAGCCAGGCCTGCGCCTTGACCAGTTCGATCTGCAGCCGCTCCAGCGTCTCGTCATACTCCTCGCTCTTCATTTTCTTGTCGTAGGGGTAGTCGCCTGCGGTCAGTTTGTGGTCCTCGATCCAGCTGGGAAGCTCGGGGTTTTCGATGTCGAACTCCCGCTCCTTGCCGTCCACCTTGATCTTCAGCGGCCCCTTTGCCGGCTCTGCGGCGGGACTTTCCTTGGCTTTTTTCATCGAGACGAACCTTTCCAGCCTGCGGACTCATGCTATGGGGGGCCTCAAACCCGGTCCAGCGGAAGTTTCGGCGGGACCGGCGCAGAAGCACGGAAAGCACGAATGGCTGACACCGGCGCAGAGCGGACAACCACGGGGCAGGCCGTCGCCGGCCGGCTGTGGAACAGCCGATGGCTGCTTGCCGCCGGTGCGATCGCCATCATGGCCGTTTATGGGTTTGCCGGTATCTCTGCCTATGTCGTCCTGGCTGCGTTGACGGTGCTGCTGGCCGCCGCGCTTCTGCCAACCGGTGGCGCCAGCCGGTCTGCTGAGACCATTACCACGGTCGAGGCGAGCGGGCTGCAGCGGCTTTCCGGCGAATATCTTGCGGCTGCCGTTGCCGATCCGCTGATCATCTTCGACCGCACCGCCACCATCGTCCACGCCAATGCCGCCGCCTATGCCGCCTTTGGCGGCATCGCGCCCGGCCTGTCGCTGTCGCTGAAATTCCGCGCCCCGGAAATGCAGGCATTGCTGGACGGCGTACTGTCGGGAGCCGTCGCCTCCGATGCCGTCGACTACACCGAGAAGCTGCCGGTGGAACGCGCCTACCGGGTCAGCGCGTCCTCGGTCGGCCACGCCACCGATCTCTATGTGCTGGTATTCAAGGACCAGAGTGAGACGCGCCGCATCGACCGCATGCGCGCTGACTTCATAGCCAATGCCAGCCACGAGTTGCGCACCCCGCTTGCTTCGATCTCGGGCTTCATCGAGACGTTGCGCGGCCCGGCCCGCAACGATCCGGCGGCGCGCGAGCAGTTCCTGCAGATCATGCAGAACCAGACCGGCCGCATGGCGCGCCTCATCGACGATCTCCTGTCGCTGTCGAGGCTTGAAATGAAGCCTTACCTGAGGCCGGGAACCGAGGTCGATCTGCGCCAGACCATCGACAGCGTCATCGATTCACTGGGCCCGCTCGCCAGCGAGAACGGCGTCGTCATCGAACGCGGCTACGCCGAGGGGCCGCTCGACGTGCCCGGAGACCGCGACGAGCTGTTCCAGGTGTTCGAGAATCTCTTGGAAAACGCCTGCAAATACGGCCAGCCTGGCGGACGCGTCACGGTGTCGATCGCGCGGGGCGAGGCCGGCCCGGAACCGGGCATCGATGTCACCATCAGGGACTATGGCCCGGGCATCCCGGAAGAGCACATACCGCGCATTACCGAGCGCTTCTATCGCGTCGACGTGGAGAGCAGCCGCACCCAGAAAGGCACCGGTCTTGGCCTGTCCATCGTCAAGCATATTCTGACGCGCCACAACGCCCGGCTTTCGATCAAGTCGGAGGTTGGCAAGGGCGCGGCGTTCACGGTCCATTTGCCGGCAGGCTGAGGCGGTACTATCTGCTAACTGCCTGTTTCTTCTTTCTGTCATCCGGCTAGCGTATCAGCACAGGGGTCGAGGAAACGACGCAAAAGGCCAAAGATTTAAGGAAGGCATTTCGCCCATGCAGTCCGTACACATTGTCAGCGCCTATGACGAAGAGCTGAAATACCTGGCGAAGCGCATCGCTGCGATGGGCGGCCATGCCGAGCGCATGGTCGAGCAGGCGATCCAGGCGCTGGTCAATGCCGATCCCGGCCTCGCCCAGAAGGTCATCCGCGACGACATCGTGCTTGACGATGGCCAGCGCGAAATCGACGACAAAGCCATCGTCATCATCGCCAAGCGCCAGCCCATGGCGACGGATCTGCGCGAGATCGTCGGCGCCATCCGCATTTCGGCCGACCTCGAACGGGTCGGTGACCTCGCCAAGAACGTCGCCAAGCGTGTGGTCAGCGTCATTGACGGCCGCCAGCCGACCAGCCTGTTTCGCGGCCTCGAGGCGCTGGCCGAACTCGCTTTGACCCAGCTCAAGGAAGTGCTCGACGTCTATGCCTCGCGCTCGGTCGAGAAAATAGGCTTCGTTCGCGACCGCGACGACCAGATCGACGCCATGTACACCTCGCTGTTTCGCGAGCTTTTGACCTACATGATGGAAGATCCGCGCAACATCACGCCGTGCACGCATCTGCTGTTTTGCGCCAAGAACATCGAGCGCATCGGCGACCACGCCACCAACATTGCCGAGACGATCTACTACATCGTCACCGGCGAGCAGTTGCCGGCCGAGCGTCCAAAGGGCGACAAGACCGACAAGGTTGCCCTGCCGGCGCTGCCGGTGAAGTGATCGCGCGCCCCTCGAACGCTTAATCATATTGCGCTAAACTGCCCGGATGTTAGCGTCTCGGTTCCTGGCCAAGGCCAGGCGCTCAGGAGGCTGCGATGGAATATGTCCGAGAGTTCAAGCCGGCGCCGGCATCGTCCGGCATCATCGCGTCGAGCGTCTACACCGCCGGCAAGCGGATCGCCGACATTCCGATCGAGGAAGCCGGTGAATGGGCCAAGAAGTCGGGCCATGTCGTCTGGATCGGGCTGCTCGAACCCGACCGCGAGCTTCTGCTGCGCGTCAAGGCGCAATTCCATTTGCATGAGCTGGCGATTGAAGACGCCGAACATCCGCACCAGCGGCCGAAGATCGAGCAATATGGCGATGCGCTGTTCATCGTTGCCCGCACTGCACAGCTGATCGACGGACGCGTCACCTTCGGCGAGACGCATCTGTTCGTCGGCTCAGGCTATATCGTCAGCGTCAGGCATGGTCCCTCGACCTCATACGCCGCCGTGCGCCAGCACTGGGAAAGCTGTCCGCACTCACTGGCCAAGGGCGAGGATTTCGTCCTCTACGCCATTCTCGACTTCATCGTCGACAACTACATGCCGGTGCTCGAGCAGATCGAGGACGAGGTCGAGGCGATCGAGGACAGGGTGCTGCTGAAGCCGATGACCGGTCCCGACATCGAGCGGCTCTACATGCTGCGCCGCGATCTGTTGCGCCTGCGCAATGCGGCGCTGCCGCTGGTCGAGGTCTGCCGCCGGCTGACCAGCGCCGACCTGCCGCAGATCCATACCGCCATGCATCCGCTGTTTCGCGATGTCACCGACCATATCCGCACCGTGCAGGAAAAGATCGACAGCCTGCGCGAGGTTCTGGCGTTCGCTTTCGAAGCCAGCCTGCTGGTCGGCCAGAGCCAGGAAACCGCGAACACCAAGAAGCTGGCCTCATGGGCGGCGATCCTGGCGGTGCCGACGGCGCTCGCCGGCATTTACGGCATGAATTTCGACGACATGCCGGAACTGAAGATGCAATACGGCTATCCCGTCGTATTGGTCTCGATCGCGCTGATCTGCTCGTTTTTGTATTGGCGATTTCGGAAGAGTGGGTGGCTGTGAGGGGGCAGGCAGCAGTAGGCAGTAGGCAGTAGGCAGTAGGCAGTAGGCAGTAGGCAGTAGGCAGTATAAGGTAGCGCCTCACGAGCGCTACCCCATTCCCTACTGCCCAGTCCCCAATCCCTATTCCTAACTACCGGCTCCTGCGCCGCTCTGAAGCTGGCTGGAACGCCACCCTTGCGTGGTACTTGCAGTAAGGTCCGGTTTCAGCCGCCTCGTTGCCGCAGAAGTTGAAGTCTTCCGACAGCGGGTCGCCATTCGGCCATTTGCAGGTGCGCTCGGTGAGATCGGTGAGCTGCAGATGCCGCGAGATCGGCACGACGACGTTTTCGACCGGGCGGATGTAGTGGCGCGCCACTGGCTCGGCGTCGAACTGCGCCTGCAGCGCGTTCGCCCCGATCGACGTCGTGACATGGCGCTGCGTGGTTGCGGCGCGAGGCACCGATTTCTGGATCGAAGATCCCTGCGTTGTCTTCTTCTGACGCGCCGGCGTCGCGGTCGAGCGTCCGCGGCCCGACAGCTTCAGCCGGTGCACCTTGCCGATGACCGCGTTGCGGCTGACCCCGCCGAGTTGTGCGGCGATCTGGCTTGCGCTCAAGCCCTCCGACCACAGTTTCCTGAGAAGTTCGACCCGCTCGTCAGTCCAGTTCATGAGACCGCGCTCCTGCTATGTGTGCGGCAGCCGGAATCCGTTCCCGACCCGGCAATCTTTGCCGGGGCAGACACCACATATATTAGGTGATTAGGTCCGCCGCACGAAATCTAGTTATTTCCCGACTACAATTACCTCATGTGTTGACTCGGTGACAAGAGTCCCAGGTGCAACACGAATCGGTTTTTTAGGTTTTCCCCAACTTGCCCGGTCGCTTATGAGCCGGCGTCTCGTCGGGAGCTTGCCGCGCGCCTCTGCGCGACGTTTTCGTTGACTTCATGGCCGAAAAACACGATAAGCCGCAAAGGCCGCCGCTTTGGCGGCTTTTTTGATTTTTCCGGTACCGGAGACGCATATAATGAGCGGTTCGGCGCTTTACGAGACCTTTGCCCGCGCCCCTTTGGCCTTCGACCATGGCGAAGGCACCTGGCTGGTTACCGACAAGGGCGAGCGATATCTCGATTTCGCTGGCGGCATCGCGGTCAATTCGTTGGGCCACAGCCATCCGCATCTGGTCTCGGCGCTGACCGAACAGGCGGCCAAGCTCTGGCACGTCTCCAATCTCTACGAGATCCCGGGGCAGGCCCGGCTCGGCGAGCGGCTGGCTGACGCCACCTTCGCCGACAAGGTGTTCTTCACCAATTCCGGCGCCGAGGCGCTCGAATGCGCGATCAAGACGGCGCGGCGCTACCAGTTCGTCAAGGGCCATCCCGAGCGCTTCCGGGTCATTACCTTCGAAGGCGCCTTCCACGGCCGCACGCTGGCGACCATCGCCGCCGGCGGCCAGTACAAATATCTCGAAGGCTTCGGCCCCAAGGTCGAAGGCTTCGACCAGGTCGGCTTCGACGACATCGACGCCGCCGAGAAGGCGATCACACCAGAGACCGCCGCGATCCTGATCGAACCGGTACAGGGCGAGGGCGGCATCCGCCCGGTGCCGACGCAATCCTTGAAGCGGCTGCGGCAGCTCTGCGACCAGCATGGCCTGCTGCTGATCTTCGATGAGGTCCAGTGCGGTATCGGTCGCACCGGAAAGCTGTTCGCGCATGAATGGACCGGCGTGACGCCCGACATCATGGCGATTGCCAAGGGCATTGGCGGCGGCTTCCCGATGGGCGCGTGCCTCGCCACCGACGACGCTGTCGTCGGCATGACGGCAGGCGTGCATGGCACCACTTTCGGCGGCAATCCGCTGGCCATGGCGGTCGGCAACGCTGTGCTCGACGTCGTGCTGGAAGACGGCTTCCTCGAAGACGTCCAGCGCAAGGCATTGCTGATGAAGCAGGGCCTGGCGGCGGTCGCCGACGAATTTCCTGATGTCATCGAAGGCATCAGGGGCAGCGGCCTGATGCTTGGCCTGAAATGCGCCATGCCCAACACCAAGGTCAACATGGCGCTGCGCGACCAGCATCTGCTGGCGGTGCCGGCAGGCGACAACGTCATTCGTCTGCTGCCGCCGCTGACCGTCACCGACGCCGAGATCGGCGAAGCGCTCGATCGCATCCGCGCCGGCGCCAAGGGCCTGACCGACGCCATCGCCGCGGCCGCCGCGAAGTAATCCCGAGAACCATTCCCGATGAGCCTTCGCCATTTCACCGATCTTTCCGCCGTTTCCGAAGGCGATCTGCGCCTGATGCTGGACGATGCGGTGGTGCGCAAGGCGCGCCTCAAGGCCGGCGAACGGACCAAACCGCTCGAAGGCAAGGTGCTGGCCATGATCTTCGACAAGCCGTCGACGCGCACGCGCGTGTCCTTCGACGTCGGCATGCGACAGCTCGGCGGCGAGACCATCATGCTGACCGGCACCGAAATGCAGCTCGGCCGCTCCGAGACCATTGCCGACACCGCCAAGGTGCTGTCGCGCTATGTGGACGCCATCATGATCCGCACCACGTCGCATGAGCGGCTGCTCGAGCTGACCGAGAATGCCACGATTCCGGTCATCAACGGGCTGACCGACGACACCCATCCCTGTCAGCTGATGGCCGACATCATGACCTTCGAGGAGCATCGCGGTCCGGTTGCCGGCAAGACCATCGCCTGGACCGGCGACGGCAACAACGTGCTGCATTCGCTGCTCGAGGCCTCGGCGCGGTTCCGCTTCAACCTCAATGTCGCCGTACCGGAAGGCAGCGAGCCGGCGCAGAAGCACATCGACTGGTCGAAGACCAATGGCGGCAAGCTGCACTTCACCCGCTCGCCCGAAGAGGCCGTCGACCAGGCCGACTGCATCGTCACCGACTGCTGGGTGTCGATGGGCCAGGAACACCGCGCCCGCGGCCATAATGTCTTCTCGCCCTATCAGGTCAATGCGGCGCTGATGGCCAGGGCCAAGCCCGACGCCCTGTTCATGCACTGCCTGCCGGCCCATCGTGGCGAGGAAGTGACCGACGAGGTCATCGACGGTCCGCATTCGGTGGTCTTCGACGAAGCCGAGAACCGGCTCCACGCCCAGAAGGCGGTTTTGGCCTGGTGTCTGGGCGCTTGATCTCCAGGCGCTTGATCTCCAAGCGCTTGATCCGGGGCGGCGCGATGCCTATTTGCGCCCCATCACGCAAATCAAGCGCGTTTGGACGCATGCACCCCTCCGGGCCGCATGGCCGCGCCCTGGAGCTTTGTCATGTTGGAAACGCATCAAGTGACTGAACATCACCCCAAACTCGGCGAGTTCGGCTATGCCGGCGACGATCATGTCGTGCCCTTCGAGGTAGGCCCGCTCGACGTGCGCGGCCGCACCGTGCAGCTCGGGCCGATGCTCGACGCCATCCTCAACCGTCATGACTATCCCGAGCCGGTCGCCCGCCTGCTGGCGGAAGCCTGTGTGCTGACGGTGCTGCTCGGCACTTCGCTCAAATTTGAAGGCAAGTTCATCCTGCAGACCCGCACCGACGGGCCTGTCGACATGCTGGTCGCGGATTTCTCCACGCCTTCGGCATTGCGCGCCTATGCGCGCTTCGATGCCGACCGGCTGGAGGCCCTGGTGGCCGCAGGCCAGACCTCGCAGCAGACGCTGCTGGGCAGCGGCGTTTTGGCGCTGACCATCGACCAGGGCGCGCACACGCAGCGCTATCAGGGCATCGTCCAGCTCGACGGCGAGACGCTGGAAGACGCCGCGCGCACCTATTTCCGCCAGTCGGAGCAGATCCCGACCGACCTCCGGCTGTCGGTGGCCAAGCTGCTGACGCCCGGCCCCGGCGGTGCGCGCGAGCAGTGGCGCGCCGGCGGTATCCTGGCGCAGTTCCTGCCGCAGTCACCCGAGCGCATGCGCGTGCCGGACATTTCGGGCGGCGACGGCGATCCGCGTGACGTGACGCAGGAGCCGGCCGACAATTCGTGGCGCGAGCTGGTGGCGCTGCTCGGCACCATCGAGCCGACCGAGCTGATCGACCCGACCATCGGCGCCGAGCGGCTGCTCTACAGGCTGTTCCACGAACATGGCGTGCGCGTCTTCGGCGGCGTGCCGGTCGCCGACCAATGTTCCTGCTCAAGGGACAAGATACGCGGCATCCTCGAGGGGTTTTCCGCGCAGGAGATCAAGGACAGCACCGAAGATGGCGGCATCCACGTCGCCTGCGAGTTCTGCTCGAAGCAGTACGACTTCGACCCGGCGGAGTTTGCAGCTCAGTAGCATCTCTTCCTTCTCCCCGTTCACGGGGAGAAGGTGCCTGAAGGGCGGATGAGGGGCAGCGCGAACTTTGGTGAATGGCCGCGCATAGCCTACGTCATGTGCGTGGAAGATGACCTCATGAGTCTGGCGCTGCCCCTCATCGCCCTGCCGGGCATTTCTCCCCGTATAGTGACGGGGAGAAAACCCCTAATTCACCGTCGGTCGGGTCCCCGGCAGATCCAGCGAAAACGCGGGAATAGCGACGTCGAACGTCTCGCCCTTTTTGTTGCGCATGGTGTAGTGGCCGACCATGAAGCCGGACGGCGTCGAGAGCGGGCAGCCTGACGTGTATTGATAGCTGTCGCCGGGATTGAGCTCAGGCTGGTCGCCGACCACGCCGGCGCCGCGCACTTCCTCGACCCGGCCGCTGCCGTCGATGATGTGCCAGTAACGCGCCATAAGCTGCACGAAATCGTCCGACTGGTTGTCGATGGTCACCTGGTAGCCCCAGACATAACGGTTCTCCGCCGGGTCCGAGCGGTCCTCCAGGTAGAACGGTCTGACCTGCACTTCGATGTTGCGCGTGACGGCGCGATACATGGGCTGCTCCGGTTGCGCGGCAAGGAACATTTGTCGCGCTATGCGGTTTGATACGCGCACAACGGCATGTCCTGCCAGCCTCAAAGCGGAGGTGCCGACAAACAATGTCATTTAAGTGACACATGACAGTGTTGGTGTGCGCAAACCTTGCCGGCGACTCAAGGCCCATCTGTCGACTGACAAAGCAGCCGCGAGCGGCCTTTCCGGAGTGACCAGATCTCATGGAACTAGCTCTCACAGCCGCCTTCGCTTCCTCCGCTTTGCTTCTTTCCAATCTCGCCAGCATCCTGCTTGCTTCGTCGAAACTGCAAGCGCGTCGCCTTATCCCTCCGCCGTCCGACGAGCAGCCACCGGTCTCGATCGTCGTGCCGTCGCGCGGCGTGGAGCCGTTCACACAAGAGACGCTGCATCGAGCCTTCTCGCTCGACTGGCCGCGCTACGAACTGATCTTCTGCGTCGCTCACGCCGACGATCCCGTCGTCAAACTGATAAACAGGGCGATCGTCCTGTTTCCCAACGTGCCGGCCCAGTTGCTGATCGGCGACGACCGCGTCAGCAGCAACCCGAAGCTCAACAACTGCGTCAAGGGCTGGGAAGCGGCGCGCAATCATTGGGTTATTCTGGCGGATTCCAACGTGCTGATGCCTAGGGATTACGTCCAGCACCTGATGGCGGCCTGGCGGACCAATACCGGGCTTATCTGCTCGACGCCGATCGGCTCGCGGCCGGATGGCTTCTGGGCCGAGGTCGAATGCGCGTTCCTCAACACGCTGCAGGCGCGCTCGCAATATGCCGGCGAGGCGCTTGGCCTCGGCTTTGCCCAGGGCAAGAGCATGCTGTGGAACAAGCCGATGCTCGATACCAATGGCGGTATCCGCGCGCTGGCCGCCGAGATCGCCGAGGATGCTGCTGCAACCAAGCTGGTCAACGGACTGGGCCTGCGCGTCAATCTCGTTGCCTCGCCTTTCGAGCAACCACTGGGGCAGCGCCGACTTGCCGACATCTGGTCGCGTCAGGCGCGCTGGGCGCGGTTGCGCCGCGTCACTTTCCCGCTGTTTTTCGCACCCGAGATCCTGACCGGCGTCGCCGTGCCGTTGGCGTTGGCGCTGGTGGCGGCAGCAAGTGCCGGCGTCAGCCTGCCGGCCACGGTGTTGGCCGTGCTGGCGGCGGCCTACATTCCCGAATGCGCGCTGGCCGCGGCCAAGGGCTGGCACCTGTCGCTGCGCATGGTCCCGGCGATGATGGTCCGCGACATGATGCTTCCCGCCATCTGGGCGCGCGGCTGGCTGAGCGGCGCCGTCGATTGGCGCGGCAACACCATGATCATCGGCACCAAGGCAGCCGAGCTGGAAGAGGCCTCGTCGGGAGCGTGACGCCTCGCGGCCTACCCGGCTGCCTTCAGTGCCTGCGCAACGTCCTCCAGCAGATCGTCCGTATCCTCAAGACCGACCGACAGCCTGAGCGTTCCCGGCTCGATGCCAAGCTCGGCGCGAGCTTCGTCGCTGAGGTTCTTGTGCGTGGTGGTCGCCGGATGGGTGATCAGGCTCTTGGCGTCGCCGAGATTGTTGGAGATCAGCACGATGTCGAGCGCGTTCTGCAAGGCGAAGGCCGCCTGCTTGCCGCCCTTCACGTCGAGGCAGATCAGCGTCGATCCGCCCGTCATCTGCTTCTTGACGATGTCGGCCTGCGGGTGGTCGGCGCGGCCGGGATAGATGACGCGGGCGATTTCCGGCCGTCCTGCCAGGAAATCCGCGATCTTGGCCGCGCTTTCAGTCTGCTGGCGCACCCGAACCGGCAGCGTCTCCAGGCCCTTGAGCAACGTCCAGGCGTTGAACGGCGACAGGCTCGGGCCGGTATGGCGGAAATAGTCGTGCAAATTCTCGTCGATCCATTTCTTGTCCGACAGGATGATGCCGCCGAGACAGCGTCCCTGGCCGTCAATGTGCTTGGTCGCGGAGTAGACGACGATATGGGCGCCGAGCTGCAAGGGCTTCTGCTGCAAGGGCGTGGCAAAGACATTGTCGACGATCAGCCTGGCGCCGATCGAGGTGGCGAGCGCCGCCACCGCTGCGATGTCGACCACTTCAAGCGTCGGATTGGTCGGGCTTTCCAGGAAGAACAGTTTCGTGTTCGGCCGCACCGCCTTTTCCCAGTTGGCGATGTCGGTGCCGTCGACCAGCGTTGCCTCGATGCCGTATTTCGGCGCCAGCGTCTCCACCACCCAGCGGCAGGAGCCGAACAGCGCGCGCGCCGCAACGATATGGTCGCCGGCCTTGGCGCTGCACAGGAGCGCTGCCGTCACCGCCGCCATGCCCGACGCCGTGGCGCGGGCATCTTCGGCACCCTCCAGCGCGCACATGCGCTTTTCGAACATGTCGACGGTAGGGTTGGCGTAGCGCGAATAGATGAAGCCCGGCTCCTCGCCCTTGAAACGGGCTTCCGCGGCCTGCGCCGTCTCGTAGACATAGCCTTGGGTGAGGTACATCGCTTCGGACGTCTCGCCGAACTGGGAACGCAGCGTTCCCCCGTGCACGAGTGCGGTCTGAGGTTTCCAGTTACGCTTCTTGGTGCTCATCGCTTTTGTTCCAGACACAAAAAAACCGGCCGCGAAAGTCGCAACCGGTCCATATGGCCTTGCGGCCCGACGGTCCTTTAGCGACTTGTTTAACGTGGCTGCAAGCCGACCGGCCAAATCACCACGGGATAACGACCCTTTAGACCTCACCTGCGCTTGCGTCAATTGCCGGCTTCATTAAGAGGTTTGTACCAGGCAGGTTCCGCAATAATATCCAGCGGTTTTGCGGCAAGAACCTGCCACAAAGAGACCGACCTTGGAGCGGAGCCAGCCTTTTGCGGCAGACAGGCATTCTTCCCGATCAGGACATTTCCGCGCTGTTTCAGTCCGGCGCGCTGAAGTCGCCGCGCGCGCTCGATGTCGACCAGGTGCAGCCGGCGAGCCTCGATCTCAGGCTCGGCGACAAGGCTTTTCGCGTGCGCGCCTCCTTCCTGCCGGGTCCCGATCATCTGGTGGCCGACAAGCTTCACCGGCTGAAATTGCACGAATTCAGTCTCGCCGAGGGCGCGGTGCTGGAAACCGGCTGCGTCTACATCGTGCCGCTGCTCGAAAGCCTGGCGCTGCCCGCAAATGTGTCGGCCTCGGCCAACCCGAAGAGCTCGACCGGCCGGCTCGACATCTTCACCCGGGTGATGACCGATCGCGGCCATGAGTTCGACAAGATCGCCCCCGGCTATCACGGGCCGCTTTATCTCGAAGTCAGTCCGCGCACCTTCCCGATCGTCGTACGCGCCGGATCGAGGCTGTCGCAGATCCGCTTTCGCACCGGCAACGCGCTGTTGTCGGAGGCAGAACTGAACGAATTGCACCGCGCCGAGATGCTGGTGGCGACCGAGCCGCCCAACATTTCCGGCGGCGGCATTGCGCTGTCGATCGATCTTGACGGCGACCAGAACGGCCTGGTCGGCTATCGCGGCAAGCATCACACCGGCTTGGTCGATGTCGACAAGCGCGCCGCCCAGGATGCCGTCGATTTCTGGGAGCCGCTCTACAAGAGCGGCGCCGGCGAACTGGTGCTCGACCCTGACGAGTTCTACATCCTGGTCAGCCGCGAAGCCGTGCACGTGCCGCCGCTCTACGCCGCCGAGATGACGCCCTTCGATCCGCTGGTTGGCGAATTCCGTGTTCACTATGCCGGCTTCTTCGATCCGGGCTTCGGCCATTCGGCCTCAGGCGGCACCGGCAGCCGGGCGGTGCTCGAAGTGCGCAGCCACGAAGTGCCGTTCATCCTCGACCACGGCCAGATCGTCGGCCGGCTGGTCTACGAACACATGCTGAAGCGGCCGCAGGCGCTTTACGGCACCGATCTCGGCTCGAATTACCAGGCGCAAGGCCTCAAGCTCTCCAAGCATTTCCGCCCCGCCGGCTGAACCTTCGATCACCGTCAGGCAAAATACTTGCCTGCGCTGCCTCACCATGCTTGGCTGCCTTTCGGTGGCCGGCAAGAGAACGGCGCGCAAGGGGAACCAAAATGCAGATTTCAAGATGGATCATATCGGCAGCGGGCGCTGCCATGCTGGTGATATCGGCCGGCTCGCTGGCTGAGGCGCAGGAGAAATTGAAGATCGGCACCGAGGGCGCTTATCCGCCCTTCAACACCATCACCGCGGACGGCAAGATCGAGGGCTTCGACATCGACATTGCCAATGCGCTGTGTGCGCAGATGAAGGTCGAGTGCGAGATCGTCACCCAGGACTGGGACGGCATCATCCCGGCGCTGCAGGCGAAAAAGTTCGACGCCATCATCGCCTCGATGAGCATCACCGAGGAGCGCAAGAAACAGGTCGCCTTCACCAACAAATACTACACGACGCCGCTGGCGCTGGTGGCGCCCAAGGACGGCGACCTCACTTCCACCGAACCGGCAGCCCTTGCCGGCAAGACGGTGGGCGCGCAGGCCTCGACCACCCAGGCCGACTATGCGCAGGACGCCTATGGCAAGGCCGGCGCCGAGGCGAAACTCTACCCCACCCAGGAAGAGGCGATCACCGACTTGCAGAACGGCCGTCTCGACGCCGTCATCTCCGACAAATTCGTTCTGATGGACTGGCTGAAGAAGGCGAGCGACGGCTGCTGCAAGCTTGTCGGTGACGTCAAGGGCACCGAGACGCAAGCCGGCATCGCTGTCCGCCTGGAGGACACGGCACTTCGCGACAAGCTCAACGCGGCGATAGACGCCATCGTCGCCGACGGCACTTACAAGAAGATCCAGGCCAAGTATTTCGATTTCGATATCTATTGAGTCCCGTCCGCCGGCGTCAGCCGCGAAAGAGATACGATTTCGCGGCTCCAAGGCAGGCATGAAAATGGCCGATAAACAGCAGTTCGCGTGCGGCCAAACGTTTCCTGCCCCAAAAGCCTTCGGTCAGTTGACCTCGTCGAGCGAAGCGTTTGAGCCGCGCTTCAACGGGAACAACTGCTTGTCGAGGCAACCGAGGACATGGGCCTTGGCGGAGTCGATGCCGCAGACCTTGCCATTGTTGTTCAGCCTGTCGCTGCGAAGCGCTGATGTCATGTGATCCGTGTTGCGCATCAGAAAGCTCACCTGGGCTTTCGAATAGCCGGTTGCTAGAAGACGGCTCGTCATCGCCAAACGGGCTTCACGATAGGACTTCGGGCTGCACTGGCCGGCGCTAAAGGCCACCGACGGCTGGGTCAGGAACAGGGCCACGCCCGTGAACACAATGACAAGCCGCATTCCGTTCATTTCCGGCTCCCAAATTGTGATGCTGCCTCAAAGCGCCTTCACCGCCACCTTAACCGGCTGCTCAATCTCCAGCGGGTTGCGCAGCGGCAGGCCGAAATCCCCGGCCTCGATCTCGAACACGTCGCCAGCCTGAGTCTTGATGCCGTCGGCAAAGGACAGCGTCGCCGTGCCGAACATGTGCACATGCACGTCGCCCGGCTGGCGGAAGGCCGAATATTTGAAGTGGTGATGTTCGAGATTGGCGATTGTGTGCGACATGTTCGCTTCGCCCGACAGGAACGGCTTTTCCCACAGCAAATTGCTGTCGCGATAGATTCGCGATGAGCCTCTGACGTCGGCCGGCAGGTCGCCGATCAGGATTTCCGGCCCGAACGAGGCGTTGCGCAGTTTGGAATGTGCCAGGAACAGATAGTTCACCCGCTCGGTAACATGATCGGAAAACTCGTTCGACAGCGTGAAGCCGACGCGGAACGGCGCGCCGTCGTCGCCGATGACATAGATGCCGGCGATTTCCGGCTCCTCGCCGGCGTCCTGCGCAAAGGCCGGCGACATCAGTGCGGCGCCCGGCGCCACCGCCATGGTGCCGTTGCCCTTGTAGAACCATTCCGGCTGCACGCCGGTCTGGCCCTTGGCCGGCTTGCCGCCTTCGAGCCCCATGCGGAACATCTTCATGGAATCGGTAAGCTGCTCCTCGCCGCCATCGCTGAGCTTCTTGTGCATGGAATCGCGCGTCGCCGCCGAGCCGAGATGGGTCAGGCCGGTGCCGGTCAGATGCAGATGCGCAGGATCGGGATGGTTGATCGGGGACACCAGCCGGCCCTTCTTGTAGACGGCGTCGAGGTCTATCGCTTCACCGAACCCCTTGCGTTCGATCAGCGCGGCGAGGGCCGTTCCGGTGCGCGCGGCTTCCATGGCCAGCGAATAGACGCTGCGGGCGCCGTTGATGATCCTGGTCTTGCCGCCGCCATTGCGGGCGACGACGCGGATGGTCTCGGCGTCGTCGAGGATCTGGGAGATCAGCATGATTAAATCCTCTCTCATGTGCTTGGCCTTGGATGCCTCTTGGCAAACCTTGACCTGCGCGGCTCGGACCTAGCCGCGCCACGGGTTGAACTCTTCGTCCGGATTGCGCTCGCGAACTTGATCCCTCGGGGACTTCTTATGCCGACAACTTGCCGGCTGCGCCGCGATCGTATGCCTCCTGCTTGCCTCGCCTGAAGCTTGTCAGGCCTTGTTCTTGTTGTAGACGTCGAAGATCACGGCGCCGAGCAGCACCAGGCCTTTGACCACCTGCTGCCAGTCGACATTGACGCCCATGATCGACATGCCGTTGTTCATCACGCCCATGATGAAGCCGCCGACGACCGCCCCGATAACCTGGCCGACGCCGCCCATCGCCGAGGCGCCGCCGATGAACACTGCGGCGATGACATCGAGCTCCGAGCCGAGACCCGCCGCCGGCACCGCCTGGCCGAGACGAGCCGCGATGATCAGGCCGCCAAGCGCCGACAGCACGCCCATATTGATGAACACCATCAGCGTCAGCCGCTCGGTGTTGATGCCCGACAGCTGCGCCGCCTTGGGATTGCCGCCCATGGCGTAGATGCGCCTCCCGATGGTCATGCGCTTGGTGACGAAGACGAACAGCGTGATCAGCACGCCCATGACCAGCAGCACCACGGGCAGGCCGCGGTAGCTGGCAAACTCATAGACCAGGAACAGCGCCAGCGCGCTGGCGACCAGCGTCTTGACGACGAACAGGGTGAAGGGCTCGGCCTCATAACCATGGCGTTCTCGTTTGCGCCGGGTGCGGACCCCGAAATAGGCATAGGCGAGCACGGCGATCAGCCCCAGCACGACCGTCGTCATGTGCAGGGTCACGCCGCTGCCCATGATGGTCTTGCCGGCTGCGTTCACGACCGGCGGGACGAGCGTCAGTGGGCCGATCACATCCGGGATGAAGCCGGAGCTGAGCATCTTGAAGTCGTCGGGAAGCGGACCAACCGACGAGCCGCCGCCAAGCAAGGCCTGACAAATGCCGCGGAAGATCAGCATGCCGGCCAGCGTGACAATGAAGCTCGGTATCCGGTGATAGGCGATCCAATACCCTTGCGCGGCGCCGATCAGGCCACCCGCGACCAGGCAGACGATCGAAACCACCAGGGGATTGCTCAGCGGTCCGAGTTGCCAGATGACCATCATGTTTGCCGCCAGCGCGCCAATGAAACCGGCGACCGATCCGACGCTGAGGTCGATATAGCCCGATACGATCACCAGCAGCATGCCGAGCGCCATCACGATGATGAAGGAGTTCTGCTGCACCAGATTGCTGAGGTTGACCGGCTTGAACAACGTCCCCGACGTGGTGAACTGGAAGAACAGCATGATGACGATCAGGGCTATGATCAGTCCGTATTCGCGTAAATTCGTCGCCAGCGCCGAGACGGCGATGCGCGGGCGCTGTTCGTCGGCGACGTTGCCCTGCGGGGCGGGGGCGCTTTCGGTGCTCATGCTGCTTTTCCTTCTCCCCGGACGATGGCGCGCATTATCTTTTCCTGGCTTGCTTCCGCCGCCGGCATTTCGCCCACCATGCGCCCTTCGTTCATGACGTAGATGCGGTCGGTAATCCCCAGCAATTCCGGCATTTCCGACGAGATGACCACGATCGCCTTACCCTCCGAGGCAAGGCGCGCGATGATCGTGTAGATTTCATATTTGGCGCCGACATCGATGCCGCGTGTCGGCTCGTCGAGGATCAGCACGTCAGGGTCGGCAAACAACCATTTCGACAGCACCACCTTCTGCTGGTTGCCGCCGGAAAGATTGCCGGTCATCTGATAGACGCTTGACGCACGGATATTGGTCTTCTTGCGATAGTCGTTGGCGACCGCAAGCTCGCGCATGTCGTCGATCACGCTGTGGCGCGACACGCCGTCGAGATTGGCCAGCGTAATGTTATGCTTGATATGGTCGATAAGGTTGAGGCCGTAGGTTTTGCGGTCCTCGGTGACATAGGCGATGCCGTGTTGGACCGCCTTGCTTACCGAGGAGACATCGACCGGCTTGCCCTTGAGCAGCACTTCGCCGGTGATGCGGCGGCCATAGGAGCGGCCGAACAGGCTCATGGCGAATTCGGTGCGGCCGGCGCCCATCAGCCCGGCGATGCCGACCACCTCGCCCTTGCGCACATTGATGTCGATGCCCTTGATCACCTGTCGCTCGGCATGGAGTGGGTGATAGACCGACCAGTTCTTCACCTCGAACACGACTTCGCCGATCTTGGGCTCGCGCGGCGGATAGCGGTCGTCTAGCGAACGGCCGACCATCGAGGTGATGATGCGGTCTTCGGAGATATCCTTCTTGGCCAGCGTCTCGATGGTGCGCCCGTCACGGATGACGGTTACCTTGTCGGCGACCCGGTTGATCTCGTTGAGCTTGTGCGAGATCAGGATCGAGGTCATGCCTTGGCGCTTGAATTCGAGCAGAAGATCGAGCAGCGCCTGGCTGTCTTTCTCGCTGAGCGACGCGGTCGGCTCGTCGAGGATCAAAAGCTTGACGTCCTTGCTCAGCGCCTTGGCGATCTCGACCAGCTGCTGCTTGCCGACGCCGATATTGGTGATCAGTGTCTTGGGGTCCTCCTTGAGGCCCACCTTCTTCAACAGGGCAGCGGTGCGCGCCTCGTTGGCATCCCAGTCGATGACGCCGTATCGGGCGTTTTCGTTGCCGAGGAAGATATTTTCGGTGATTGACAGCATCGGCACCAGAGCAAGTTCCTGGTGGATGATGACGATGCCCTTGTGTTCGCTGTCATGAATGCCTTTGAAGTGGCATTCCTGATCCTGAAAATTGATCTGGCCGTCATAGGTGCCCGCGGGATAGACGCCCGACAGAACCTTCATCAAAGTTGACTTACCGGCGCCGTTTTCACCGACAACGGCATGAATCTCGCCTTCCTCGACGCTGAGGTTGACGTTCGACAGCGCCTTCACGCCGGGGAAGGTCTTGGTGATGTCGCGCATCTCCAAAATCGTCGTCATCAGGGCAAGCTCCTCCTGTTGCATGTCGCTCCAAAGTGCTTGCGGTTTGAGACAACGACATGCACGCAAACTAAGTCCGGTAGAAACAATACCGGGGTCGCTTGTGAACGGAAAGGGGTCCTGCGTCGCGCAGGACCCCTGTCTTTATAAATGATTACTTCAGTTCGTCGGCCTTGATGTAGCCGGAGTCGACGACCAGTGCCTGGTAGTTCGACTTGTCGACCTCATGCGGCGTCAAAAGGATCGAGGGGACGACCTTGACGTCGTTGTTGTAGGTCTTTTCATCGAGGCCGTCCGGCTTGCCGCCCGAGAGCACCTTGTCGACGAGTTCGACGGTGGCCTTGGCCAGTTCGCGGGTGTCCTTGAACACGGTCGAGTATTGCTCGCCCGTGATGATCAGCTTGACCGAAGCGGTCTCGGCGTCCTGGCCGGTCACGATCGGCCACGGCTGGGCGTCGGTGCCGTAACCGACGGCGCGCAGCGAAGCGGTGATGCCGCGCGACAGGCCGTCATAGGGCGAAAGAACGCCATCGACGCGGCTGCCGTCCGAGTAGTTGGCCGACAGAAGGTTGTCCATGCGGGCCTGGGCGGTGGCGGCGAGCCAGCGCAGCGTGCCGACCTTGTCCATGCCGGTCTGGCCGGACTTGATCTTGATCGAGCCGTCATCGATCAGCGGCTGCAGCACCGAGATTGCGCCGTTGTAGAAGAAGAAGGCGTTGTTGTCGTCCGGCGAGCCGCCGAACAGTTCGACGTTCCACGGCTTGGTGTTCGGGAAGCGCTCCTTGAGGCCCTTGACCAGCGAGTTCGCCTGGATCACGCCGACGCCGAAATTGTCGAAGGTGGTGTAGTAATCGACATTGGCGGTCTTCTTGATCAGGCGGTCATAGGCGACGACGACGACGCCGGCGTCAGCGGCCTTCTGCAGCGCGTCCGACAGGGTCGTGCCGTCGATCGAAGCGATGATCAGCGCCTTCGGGCCCTTGGTGATTTCGTTTTCCAGCTGGCTGAGCTGGTTGGGGATGTCGTCCTGAGCGTACTGCAGGTCGACCGTGTAGCCGAGAGCTTCGAGCTGGGACTTGACGGCATCGCCGTCATTGATCCAGCGCTGCGAGGTCTTGGTCGGCATCAGCACGCCGACAAGACCCTTGTCGGCTGCATGCGCCGAGTAGGTCATGGCAGCGATGCCAAGGGCCGCGACGGCGGCCAGTGTCTTGATGATTTTCACGTAAAACTCTCCCTGGTTGATGGACGCGACACCTCGGGGCTTCGCGGGCCGCGCAGTCGGGCGGATGCGCCAAAGCGCCGCCGCCGTCATAATCGATCTCCGGTATCCTCCCAATCGGCCCTCAGATTTAAATCGATACGATTTTGCTCGTCATCGACCGTCAAGTCTTGAGGACGCGCGAAAGTGTGACCCTTTGCCATAACTGTCAAATGCGATCTTCGGTGGTTGCTATACCAAAACCGGTATATGACTAAACCGGGCTGGAACAGTGGCGGAAGCGGGAAAAGGCATGGCGGCTTTACGAGGTCCTCAGGGAATTTCAAGCGGTTACGATGAATTGCCGGGCGATGGCGAGACACTTCTGCGTAGCGGCTTGAGCCTGCGTCACATGCGCATGATCGCAGCACTCGACGATCACGGTCGGGTGAGTGCTGCCGCCCAGGTGATGAACATCTCGCAGCCGGCGGCCTCGCGCATGATTTCCGAGATGGAAGCGGTGCTCGAGGTGAAGCTCTGCGAAAGGCTGCCGCGCGGCATCACGCTCACCCCTTACGGCAAGGCGCTGGCCCGGCGCGCGCGCTCGATCCTGCTCGAAATGCGCGAGGCCGACCGCGAAATATCGGAGCTCAAGGCCGGCAAGGGCGGCTCGGTGTTCCTTGGCGCGGTGACGGCGCCGGCGATCGAACTGGCGGTCCCGGCGATCCGCGAGATACGCCGCCTCTATCCGCGCATCGAGATTACCATGCAGGTCGAGACGTCGAATGTGCTGGCGCGCGAACTGATCGCCACGCGCCATGATTTCATCATCGCCCGTGTCCCCGAAGACCTCAATCCGCGCCTGTTCGAATCGCGCGTCATCGGCGTCGAGAAGGCCTGCCTGATCGTGCGCCGAGGCCACCCGCTGAGCAACGGCCATCCTCTAAACAATGGGAAGGCGGTGAGGCTGGAGGACACCGCCGCCTTCGACTGGGTGTTCCAGTCGGGCGGGTCGCCGCTGCGCCAGGCGATGGAGAGCAATTTCCTGAACCGCAACATCGCCCTGCCGGACCGCATCCTCAACACCTCGTCGCTGCTGCTCACACTGGTCATGGTGGCGCAGTCCGACGCCATCGCCCCGGTGTCGATCCAGGTGGCAAAATTCATCCAGAACCCCGACGGTCTCGCCGGCGCCATCGATGTCGTCCAGACCGAGTTCGACATCGAGGTCCGCCCCTACAGCCTGATCACGGTGAAGAACCGCGTGCTGTCGCCGGCAGCCAAGATGCTGCACGATTTTATCTTGCGGGAAGTGGGATAGGAACTGGAGCGGGTAGAGGGAATCGAACCCTCGCGTTCAGCTTGGGAAGCTGACAAGCTACCATTACATCATACCCGCGTCGGCCTCTCGATATCATGATGGGCGTGCTTCGGGCAATCGCCCTTGGACAGCTCTTCGGAAACGGCTGTTGGAAACCCGACCGATTGCGCCGTCCGCCCGCCTTGATGCGGGCGCAGCAAGTGCGTATTCGTGGGTTTGTACCCCGAATCCGGGCAAACCAATCTGGAGGCAGGCCCCTTGTCCACAGTGACGCGCTTTCTCGGTGACTCGCCCGTCAGGGTGATCGTCAAGCTGCTGGTCGTGTCGTTCCTGGTCGGCCTGGTCATGAATGCGTTCGGCTGGACGCCGATGGACGTCTTCTACCGCATCCAGGGTTTCTTCATCGATCTTTGGAACCTCGGCTTCAACGCGGTCTATCGCTTCTTGGGCTATATCCTGCTCGGCGCCGCGATCGTCGTGCCGGTGTTCATCCTGCTCAGGCTCGCGAACTACCGGAAGTGAAGCGGACCACGATCCCGAAAAGTGGAAACCGGTTTTCGGAAAAGATTGTGCTCAAACCAAAGGCCACTCAGGCAAAGTCCGACGCCACCTCGAACAGGATGGCGTGGCGCGCCGCGAGCGCTGCGACATCGGTCGAATAGCCGCCGCCGATGACACCGCAGACCGGGATGCCCAGCGCGCGGAAATGACCGATCACCATGGCGTCGCGGGCACGCACGCCGTCATCGCTGAGCGATAGCCGGCCGAGCCGGTCCTCGGCATGCACGTCGACACCGGCATTGTAGAAGACGATGTCCCAGTGCGCCTTGGCCGAGAGCTCCGGCAGGAGGACACCCAGCCGTTCGAGATAGGCGCCATCGCCGGTGCCGTCCGGCAGCGCAACGTCGAGATCGGAGGCAATCTTGCGCACCGGATAATTGCGTCCGCCATGCATGGAGAAGGTGAAGGCGCGTGGTTCGTCTCTGTCCGCCGTGCCGTCGCCCTGATGCACATCGAGATCGACGATCAGGATGTTTTTCACCGCGTCTTCGGCTAGCAGCACCAGCGAAGCGACGGCAACATCGTTGAAGGTGCAGAAGCCCGCGCCTTGCGCGCGCCGCGCATGGTGGCTGCCGCCGGCGCTGTTGCAGGCAATGCCATTGATAAGCGCCAGTCGCGCCGCCAGCACCGTGCCGCCGGCGGCGAGTTGCGCCCTGAGCGAAACGCGCAGTCCCACGGGAAAGCCGATCTCGCGCTCGATCTTTTCAGGCACTGAACACGTGATGACCTGGTCGACATAATCAGCCGCATGGGCGAGCTTCAGCCAGGAGGCCGGCGCCGGCTCGGGCATCCACAGCGCCCCGGCATGGATCAGGCCCCTGATATGCAAGGCCTGCATCAGCAGCGGATATTTGCTCATCGGAAAGCGATGATTGACGGCGAAGCCGGCATCGTAGTCGGGATGATGGACGATCTGCAGGGGCATGGCTAAAGCAATTCCAGGAAAAGTGTGCAGCGGTTTTCCCGGGAGAAGCGCGTAGCGCTTCCCTTTGGGAATTGCTTAAAACCAGTACTGGGATCCGGCGGGCTCGCGCCAGAAGAACATTTCGGTTGGCCGTCACGGCAAGAGTGATTGCGCGGTGGCGGGAAAATGGGGCACATCGGCTGTTCGATCAAGCCGCAACCAGCAAGGCAGCAATCCCCTGGACACGGGTGCAACCCCAGCCGACGCGAGACCCTTCGCCGTCACCAACCGTTCGGTGCTCGCCATCGCCGTGCCGATGACGCTCGCCTATCTGACGACGCCGCTGCTCGGCATCGTCGACACGGCGGTGGTCGGGCAGTTCGGCGATGCCGCCCTGCTCGGCGGCCTGGCGGCCGGGGCCCTGGTCTTCGACGTCGTCTTCAGCACCTTCAATTTCCTGCGCTCCGGCACCACCGGCCTCGTCGCCCAGGCGTTTGGGCGCGGCGACGAAACCGAGGAGCAGGCGGTGTTCTGGCGCGCCGTGCTGATCGCGGTCGCCGCCGGCATCGTGCTTGTCGTCCTTGCGCCGCTGATTGCCATCGCCGGCCAGAAATTCATCGGCGGCGAAGCGCGCGTCGGCGAGGCGATGGGCGTCTATATCCACATCAGAATGCTCGCCGCCCCCTTCACGCTGATCAACTACGCCATCCTCGGCTATGTCCTTGGACGCGGCGAGGGCGGGCTTGGGCTGATGCTGCAGGCGGTGCTCAACGGCATCAACATCGTGCTTTGCATCCTGCTCGGCCTGAAGCTTGGCTGGGGCGTCGCCGGCGTGGCCTGGGCGACCGTCACCGGCGAATGTCTGGCCATGCTGCTGGGTCTCGCCATCGTTGTCTGGCGCTTCCGGGCCGCACCCCGCCTGCCGCGGCATCGCCTGCTCGACATGCCCGCTTTCCTGCGCATGCTGTCGCTCAACCGCGATATCATGATCCGCTCGTTCTCGCTGCTCGCCGCTTTCGCGCTGTTCACCCGCCAGGGCGCGCAGTTCGGCACGCTGACGCTGGCCGCCAATGCCGTGCTGATGAACTTCTTCCTCGTCGCCGGCTATTTTCTCGACGGTTTCGCCACCGCGGCCGAACAGTTGGCGGGACGCGCGATCGGCGCACGTGCCGAGACGGCGTTCCGCCGGGCGGTACGTCTGACCTTATTCTGGGGGTTCGGCCTCGCCGGAACCGCCACGCTGATCTTCTGGCTCGGCGGCGCCGGCCTGATTTCGTTGATCACCACGTCGCCGGATGTTCGTGCTGTTGCCGACATCTATCTGCCGTGGGCGGCACTGACACCGCTGAGCGGCGTGCTGGCCTTCCAGATGGACGGCGTCTTCATCGGCGCTACCTGGTCGCGCGAGATGCGCAACATGATGCTGGTGTCGTTCCTGGCCTTCAGCGCCGCATTGTTCAGCTTGGCGCCGTCTCTCGGCAATCACGGCCTGTGGGCGGCGCTGCACGTCTTCCTGCTGGTGCGCGGCTTCAGCCTGCTGGCCATCCTGCGGCTCCGGTTGCGCACGGCGTTTTAGAGCGGCCTGGCAGCCCACTGATCGAGCCGGCTGTCGCGCAGTTCGCGCAATGATTTCAGCCGCTCCTTGTCGGCAAATCGCACCATCCCGGCAAGGATGCGCCCGGGCAGCGCCGGCCCGGCATAGACCATGCCGGTATAGAGCTGCACGAGGTCGGCGCCGGCGCGGATTTTCTCCAGCGCGGCATCAGTGGAATCGACGCCGCCGACGCCGATAATGGCGCGCTCCGGCCCGAGCAGCCGACGCATCTTGGCCAGCACGATGGTCGAACGCTCGAACAGCGGTTTTCCCGAGAGACCGCCGGTCTCGCCGCTTGTGCTACGCAATCCGGTTCGCGCCAGCGTCGTGTTGGAGACGATGACGCCGTCAATCTGCTTCTCGCTGACTTCGGCGGCGATGTCTTCAAGCTCGGCCTCGACCAGATCGGGCGCGATCTTGAGGAAGAGGGGCGGCTGCGCCGAAGCTGCTGCACGCACCGACATGACCCGAGACAACAGTTCGCCGAGCTGTTCGCGCGCCTGCATGGTGCGCAGGCCGGGCGTGTTGGGCGACGAGATGTTGACGGTGAGATAGCTGGCGTATTTCGCAAAACGGGAAACGCCCAACTCATAGTCACGGACACGATCGGCGCTGTCCTTGTTGGCGCCGATGTTGACGCCGACAATGCCGCCGCGTCCCTGGCGCGCGGCAAGGCGTTTTTCCGCCGCCTCGTGGCCCTCATTGTTGAAGCCCAGGCGGTTGATCACCGCATCATCCTCCGTCAGCCGGAAAATGCGCGGCTTCGGATTGCCGGCCTGCGGCAGCGGCGTCACGGTGCCGACTTCGGCAAAGCCGAAGCCGAGGCCAAGCAGCGCGTCGGGCACCTCGGCGTTCTTGTCGTAGCCTGCGGCCATGCCGAGCGGATTGGGGAAGGCGATGCCACAGAGGCTGAGCTTCAACCTGTCGTCGCGCACCGTCCGCGCGCCGACCGGCAGACCGCATCGCAGCGCCGCGATCGACATGCCATGCGCCGTTTCCGGATCGAAGGTGAACAGCAGTTTCTGGCCGATGCGATCGAACACGATCATTCGGCCTCCAGCGCCGGGAATTGATGGGCGCCGTCGGCCCCGAGCGGCAGTGGCCGCACCCACAGCACGGCGCTCATATCGAGCACGCCATAGAGATGCGGGAACAGCGCGCCGCCCCGCGAGACCTCGTATTTCAGCGCGTCACCGAGCAGCGCCCCGTCGATGGCGATCAGCAGCAAATCCATCTGGCCGGCGAAATGCTTCGCCGCCGTCTCCCTGACCTGATCAGCGGTGGAGAAATGGATGAAGCCGTCGGCGATATCGATCGGAGCGCCGGTGAAACGGCCGTTTTTCTCGGCCTCGCGCCAAAGCGCTTCGGGCGCGATCTTGTAGATAATCTGAGACATGGTTGCGCTATAATCCGAACCGATCATGCGGGGAAGGGCAACTCGTCCGCATTTACGGCGCAAAGCTGTGATAGGTTGCGCATACTGGCTCGTGGAGGATGGAACATGCGTCTGCAGCACATACTGATCCCCGCCGCACTGGTCTCGCTGGTTGCGGCATCGGCCTGGTCCGAAGAGACCGACCGCTACCGGCTGGAAAAATCGGCCAACGGCTATGTCCGCATGGACACCCGGACCGGCGCCATGTCGATCTGCGAGGAGCGCTCCGGCCAGCTCGTCTGCAAGATCGCGGCCGACGAACGCGCTGCCTTCCAGGACGAGGTCGATAGTTTGCAGTCCTCGATGAAGGCCATGGACGAACGCGTCACCAGGTTGGAGAATTCGCTGTCGGCCCGTCTCGAATCGAAATTGCCGAGCGAAGAGGATTTCGACAAGACGATGAGCTATATGGAGCGCATGCTGCGCGGCTTCATGGGCATCGTCAAGGAGATGGACAAGGATAATGGCGACGGCGCCAAACTCAACTCGCAAAAGACCTGAACTGCCCGGCGGGGAAATGCCCCGTCCGGCCATTGCCGCTTGAAACAAAGCGCTTCGCCGCATAATCGTCCGGTCCCGTAAAAGCCGATAATCGATAAGGGATTTGGGAGGAAGATTTGCCGTCGGGTTACACCTTCGTCATTGCCGACGACCATCCGCTGTTCCGCGGCGCCTTGAAAGAGGCGCTTGCCGGCGTCGGCGATGTCGCCGCCATTCACGAGGCCGGCGATTTCGAAAGCGCCAAGGCCCTGGTCGTGGCCAATGAGGATGTCGACCTGGTGCTGCTCGACCTGTCGATGCCGGGCGCCAGCGGCCTGGCCGGTCTGATCGCGTTGCGCGGCATCCACCCGGCGGTGCCGCTGGTGGTGGTATCGGCCCACGACGACCCGGTGACCATCCGGCGCGCGCTCGATCTCGGCGCATCCGGCTTCATCTCCAAATCGGCCAGCATGGAGGAAATCCGCAGCGCTGTGCAATCGGTGCTGGTAGGCGATATCGCAGCCCCCGTCGGCATCGACCTCGGCGTCGAGCGCGACCCGGAAATATCCGACCTGATCAAGCGGCTGCAGGCGCTGACACCGCAGCAGACGCGTGTCCTCGGCATGCTGGCCGAAGGCCTGCTCAACAAGCAGATCGCCTACGAGCTCAGCGTCTCCGAAGCGACGGTCAAGGCGCATGTTTCGGCCATCCTGCAGAAGCTCGGCGTCGACAGCCGCACCCAGGCGGTGATCCAGCTGTCCAAGATCGGCAGCGATCCGTTGCAGCCAGCAGGCTAAAGCGCATCGCGCTGAACGGATTCATGCGACCCGCTTTAGCTCTTGTTCGATGCATGTCGTGGTCCCAGAACCGGGGCACACTTCTGGGCGACATGCATTGAACCCTACTCGGCCGCCGATGCCAGCGGCCTGACCCTTGCCATCATGGAACGCAGCACGGCCGGCTTCAGCGGCTTGTTGATCACCGGCACGTCCAGGGCGGCGGCAGCGGCACGGACCTCGGTGGAGCGGTCGGCGGTGACCAGCACGGCCGGCAGGTCCGAACCATGGATGTCACGCAGGCGGGCGATGATGTCGAGGCCGCTTCTGCCATCGAGATGATAGTCGGCAAGCACGATGTCGGGACGATCGGCCCTGCCAAAATCCTCCGAACCCGAAAACGTGCCGATGCTGCAGCCCCAGCCCTCGAGCAGAAGCCGCATGCCGTCGAGGATGCGGGCGTCGTTGTCGATGCACATGACGCGCAGGCCGGCCAGCGAATTCGCGGTGCGGGCAGGCGCCTTCGGCTCGACCTCGCGCCGCGGCGCCTCAACCGCCGCAACCGGCAGGATAACGGAAAAGCGCGTACCCTTGCCCGGGTTGGAAAAGATCTGGATCTCGAGCCGCAGCACCCGCGCGATGCGGTCGACGATGGACAGGCCAAGGCCGAGACCTTCGGCCTCGCGCACGCCTTCGTCCAGCCGGGTGAACTCGTTGAAGACCGTGTTCAGCTTGTCGCCGGCAATGCCGATGCCAGTGTCGATCACCTGGATTTCGGCGAGTTCGCCGCGCCGTCGCACGCCGACCAGGATGCGGCCATGGGGGGTGTATTTGATGGCGTTGGAGACCAGATTCTGGATCAGCCGGCGCAGCAGGTTGCGGTCCGTCAACACGCTGAGCGACGAGGCTATGATCGTCAGATCGAGTTTCTTTTCGGCGGCGAGCGGCTGAAAATCATTGCCGATCTGGCGCAGCAGCCCGTCCAGGCGGAAGGCGCTGTCGTCCGGCTTCATTGCGCCGGCGTCGAGGCGCGAAATGTCGAGCACGGCGCCCAGGATCGTCTCGACCGATTCGAGCGAGGATTCGATGTTGACGGCAGCCTTGCCCGCCGGCCCCTTGCCGGCTTTTTCGATCAGCGACGAGCAGTAGAGACGGGCGGCGTTCAAAGGCTGCAGGATGTCGTGGCCGGCGGCGGCGAGGAAGCGCGTCTTGCCCAGATTAGCCTCCTCGGCCAGCATCTGCGCCTGCGCCAGCTCCTCATTGACCCGGGTCAACTCCTCGTTGACTCTAGTCAGTTCGATGGTGCGCGTCTTGACCCGCTGCTCCAGCGATTCATTGGCCCGCTTCAGCGCCAAATCCTGTTCGACGCGTCCTGATATGTCGGCATAGGTGGCGACGATTCCGCCGTCCGGCATCGGGTTTGAGCGCAGTTCGAGGATGCGGCCGCTGGTCTTCAACTCCATCTGCCACGGGCTGACGAAACTGGTCAGCCGGTTGAGCATCGCCACGCGCTGGTCGGCCGGAATATCGCCGCGCTCGGCGAGGTGGCGCAGGATGCGGTCGAGCGAGACGCCGACCTGGCCCATCTCGTCGGGCAGGTCGAACAGCGCGCGATATTGTCTGTTCCAGCAGATCAGACGAAAATCGCGGTCGAATACGGTGATGCCTTGCTCCATCTGGTCGAGCGCGATCTGCAGCAGGTCGCGATTGTGCTGCAGCGCTTCGGTGGCGTCGTCGAGCAGGCGAAAGGCGTCCTTGGACTCGCGGTCGTTGCGGCGAAACAGCAGCGACAGGATCAGCCGCGCCGAAGACGAGCCGACCGCGCTCGCCAGCAGCTGCTCGGAAAAGCGGATGACATCCATGCTGGCCTGCTCATTGCCGTGCAGCGAGACGCCATTGCTTTTCTCGAAGGATTGGAAGGAGCGCTCGGTGCGCTCGACGCCGAGGTAGCGCGAGATGGTGTCCTTCAGCACGTTGACGGTGATGGCGGTGCGGAAGCGGCGCAGGCTGGGCATCGGGCCGGATTCGCGCGGCACGAAGATCGACGCCTGGATCCGCTCCAGCGGCACTGACGCGCGCGACAGCGAGCCGAGCACGAAGAACAGCGTGTTGACCGACAGGCTCCAGAGCACGCCGTGGTTCAACGGTTCGGCGACGGTGCCGAACAGAGCCTGCGGCCGCAGCGCCTCGAAACCGAACAACCCCTGCACGACGATGTCCGCGTCGGCTGCCGAGAGCGACGGCAAAAGCAGCGTATAGCCCCAGACGAGGATGCCGGCGACCATGCCAAGGGCCGCGCCGCGGCCATTGGCGCCGCGCCAGATCAGCCCGCCGATCAGCGCCGGCGCGAATTGGGCGATTGCCGCGAACGACATCAGGCCGATCGACGACAGCCGCGCCGAGTTGGTGCTTTCGCGGTAGTAGAGGAAGGCGATGAACAACAGGATGAAGATGGCGCCGCGCCGCACGTTGAGGATCAGCGTCGACCAATCCTCATTCTCAGAGGTCGTGGTCTTGAGCAGGCGGCGCACGAACAGCGGGATGACGAGGTCGTTGGAGATCATGATCGACAGCGCCACGCTTTCGACGATCACCATGGCGGTCGCCGCCGACAGCCCACCGATGAAGGCGGCCATGGCGAGGAAGTCATGGCCGCCGAACAAGGGCAGCGCCAGCACATAGAGGTCACTGGTGGTTTTGGCGCCGACCAGCGCCAGGCCGGCGAAGGCGATCGGCAGCACGAACAGGTTTATCGCCACGAGATAGAGCGGAAACACCCAGGTCGCGGTGCGCAGTTCGGCCTCGCCGCGGTTCTCGACGATGGTGACGTAGAACTGGCGCGGCAGCATGAGGATGGCAAAGCCGCTCAGGCAAGTCAGCACCAGCCAGGTGGCGAGCGAGGTGTTGTAGCCCATGGCTTGCCGCACCTGGCTGTTTTCGGCCAGCTTGTCGATCATGTCGCCCGGGCCACCGAAGATCAGGAAGGTGACCATCAGGCCGATCGCCAGGAAGGCGGCGAGCTTGACCACGGTTTCGACCGCCACCGCCAGCACCAGCCCGTCCTGGTGCTCGGTGGCGTCGGCATGGCGGGTGCCGAACAGCACCGCAAACAGCGCCAAGAGCATGGCCACCACCAGCGAGATGTCGCTGACGAAGGGATCGAAGGAGGGCGGCGATCCCGTATAATGCTCGACCATCAGGCCTACCGAACCGGAGATCGCCTTCAATTGCAGTGCGATATAGGGCACCGCGCCGATGGTGGCGATCAGCGTGGCGATCGCCGAGACGGCAAAGCTCTTGCCGTAGCGCGCGCCGAGGAAGTCGGCGATCGAGGTGATCTTCTCGCTCTTGGCCAGCCGCACGATGCGATTGAGCAGCGGAAAGCCGAACACGAACACCAGCACCGGCCCGGTGTAGATGCCCAAAAATTCGAGGCCGCGCTCGGACGACAGGCCGACCGAGCCGAAGAAGGTCCAGGAGGTGCAGTAGATGGCGAGGCTGAGCGCATAGATGAAGGGCCGGGCGCGGCCGGGTCCCAGCGCCGTTGAACGCCGGTCGCCGAGGCTGGCGATGACGAACAGCAGCGTTACATAGGCGACCGCAATGATGACGATGAACCAGCCCTGCACGGCCCGAAAATCCTCCTAGGCCAGCTTTCACCCCGGCCTGCCCAGAGGCAATCACAGCTCTAAGGTCAAGTCCATCGCGGCTTTCCGGCGCATGGCCGCGACGCCGCCCTGTCGAACCGTGACCTAAGGTAAGGAGAAAGCGGTGTTTTCCAGCTTTTGCTTCTGTTGCAACCGCAGGTTTTTGTTATGGTGCGCACGGGCCGACGCCGGAGGGACGGCGGCAGCGCGGTCCGTCATGACAAGGAGGGTCGAATGCTGAAAGAATTCCAGGAATTCATTTCCAAAGGAAATGTGATGGACCTTGCGGTCGGCGTCATCATCGGCGCGGCCTTCAGCAAGATCGTCGATTCTCTTGTGAATGACATCATCATGCCTTTCATCGGCGCACTTGGTGGCGTCGACTTTTCCAACTACTTCATAGGCCTCTCATCAACAGTGCATTCGACCAATCTTGCCGAAGCGCGTAAGGAAGGCGCGGTGTTCGCCTACGGCAATTTTATCACCGTGGCGCTGAATTTCGTCATCCTGGCTTTCATCATCTTCCTTATGGTCAAGGCCGTGAACAACATGCGCAAGCGGCTCGAGCGCGAGAAGCCGGCCGCACCTGCGGCTCCGCCGCCGGCTGACGTCGCACTGCTCACCGAAATTCGCGATCTCCTCGCCAGGAAATAGACAAGGCCAGATTTCTGGACCAAAACCCCGGTCGTTCGCGGCCGGGGTTTTCTGTTGCCGTATCTGCTAAGAGCATCCGCCAATGCATGTCGCCCATAAGTGCGCAGCGGTTCTGGATAATGACATGCATCAAAGCAGACATCAAAACGGACCTGTTCATGACCCTGATCGATAGCTTGCGCGCCGAAGCGGTGGCCGCCCCCGAAAGCGGCATTGTCGCCGTCGTCAATTACGGCCGTACGCGCGAGGGCATGATCCCGCTCTGGGCCGGTGAAGGCGATTTGCCGACGCCTGCCTTCATTTCGGAAGCCGCCGCCAAGGGGCTCGCCAATGGCGAGACCTTCTATACCTGGCAGAAAGGCATTCCGGAGCTGAGGCAAGCGCTTTCTCGCTACTATGCCAGGCATTTCGGCAAGAGCTTCGCCGAAGAGGAATTCATCGCCACCGGTTCCGGCATGCATGCCATTCAGTTGGCATTAGCCGCGGTCGCCGGCAGCGGCGACGAGGTGGTCTATCTCTCCCCGGCCTGGCCGAATTTCGCCGCCGCCGCCGGTATTTCCGGCGCTACCCCGGTTGCGGTCACGCTCGACCAGTCGGGCAATGGCTGGTCCTGCGATGTCGACAAGATTGCGGCTGCGGTGACGCCGCGCACCAAGGCGCTGTTCGTCAACACGCCATCGAACCCCACCGGCTGGACGGCCGATAAGGAAACGCTGCAGGCGATCCTGAATCTCGCCCGCCAAAAGGGCCTGTGGATCATCGCCGACGAGATCTATTCGCTGTTCCACTACGGCCACGGCCGTGCGCCGTCCTTCCTCGACATTTCGACCGCGGAAGACCGCATCCTGTTCGTCAACTCCTTTTCCAAGAACTGGGCGATGACCGGCTGGCGCGTCGGCTGGATCAAGACCCATCCCGAGCTGCAGCAGGTGTTCGAGAATCTGATCCAGTATTCGACCTCAGGCGTCGCCCAGTTCATGCAGCGCGGCGCCGTCGCGGCGCTGGACCACGGTGATGCCTTCATCGTCGAGCAGGTGGAGCGCGCCAGGAAAGCGCGCGACCTGGTCTGCGATATTCTCGGCGCAACCGGCAAAGCGCGCTTCACCGTGCCGCAAGGCGCGTTCTATTTGTTTTTCACGGTCGACGGCATCACCGATCCGCGCCGGGCTGCTTTCGACATCGTCGACAAGGCCAATGTCGGCCTGGCGCCGGGCACCGCCTTCGGCCCTGGCGGAGAGGCGTTTTTGCGCCTGTGCTTCCACCGCCGCCTCGACCAGCTCGAGGAAGCGGCACATCGCTTGGCGGGATGGATGAGGACGGTTTGAGATAAATGGGCGGCGGCTTCAGCCGCCCGACTTCGGCACCAGCAGCGGCACAATCCGGTCGCTCTTGGCGACAGTGGGCCGTCCGGCGGAGCCGTAGGGAATGCCGAGCGCATCCCATGTCTCGATCAGCGCGTCCTGAAGTCCCGCAATCAGCGCATCGGTATGGAACGGCGTCGGGGTGATGCGCAGCCGCTCGGTGCCGCGCGGCACGGTCGGATAGTTGATCGGCTGGATGTAGATGCCGTGCACGCCGAGCAGACGGTCGCTGGCCATCTTGCAGAGTTCGGGGTCACCGACCAGCACCGGCACGATGTGTGTCGGCGATTCCATCACCGGCAGGCCGGCTGCAGACAGAACCTCCTTGGTCCGCGACGCCTGGCGCTGTTGCGCATCGCGCTCGGCTTGCGAGCGCTTGAGGTGGCGGATGGAGGTGGTGGCGGCGGCGGCGACGGCCGGCGGCAGCGCCGTGGTGAAGATGAAGCCCGGAGCATAGGAGCGCACCGCGTCGATGACGGCGCTGTTGCCGGCGATATAGCCGCCCAGCGTGCCGAATGCCTTGGCCAGCGTGCCTTCGATGATGTCGATGCGGTCGGCCAGCCCCTCGCGCTCGGTGATGCCGCCGCCGCGCGGTCCGTACATGCCGACGGCATGGACCTCGTCAATATAGGTCATGGCGTTGCAGCGTTCGGCGAGCTCGACGATCTGCTTGATCGGCGCGATGTCGCCATCCATCGAATAGACGCTCTCGAACACGATCAGCTTGGCGCGTTCGCGGCCCGCCGCCTGCAGCAGGCTTTCGAGATGCGCGACGTCGTTGTGGCGGAAAATCTTCTTTTCGGCACCCGAGCGCCGCACGCCTTCGATCATCGAGGCATGGTTGAGCTCGTCCGAAATGATCAGGCAATTGGGCAAAAGCCGCGCAATGGTCGAGATCGAGGCCTCGTTGGAGACGAAGCCGGAGGTGAAGACGAGCGCGGCTTCCTTGTCGTGCAGGTCGGCCAGTTCCAACTCAAGCTCGACCAACGGGTTCGAGGTGCCGGAAATGTTGCGGGTGCCGCCGGCGCCCGAACCCATCTTGCCGGCCGCGTTCTGGAAAGCGGCGATGACATCGGGGTTCTGGCCCATGCCGAGATAGTCGTTGGAGCACCAGACGGTGATTTCCTCGGCGCGGCCGTTGGAACGCCAGATAGCGCGCGGAAACTTGCCGACAATGCGCTCGAGATCGGCGAAAACCCGGTAGCGCCGCTCGGCGTGGAGCTGATCGATCGCTTCCTCGAAGAACCGCTGATAGTTCATGTCGCCTTCCCAGTTTTGCGCGGGATCATAATCGTTGGCCCATTCGTCGTCCACCGGGCCGTTTTGGTCAAAATGCCACGCCCCAAGCCTGTTCCTAACGATGCCAGATCGTGGCCTATTCCCTTGATGTGGATCAATTTTGTTTCCGTACGATGCCACAGGCCGGTGAGACTGTTACGGATTTAACATTCAGGCGTTTCTAATGGCCTTGCCGCAGGCTTTCCAGTAAGGCGGTGATTGAGACAGTTTCCGATAAATCATGAGTAAAAGAGGACACGGATGACGGTTTTGGTAACGGGCGGCGCCGGTTATATCGGCAGCCACATGGTCTGGGAACTGCTGGATGCCGGCGAGAGCGTCGTCGTTCTCGACCGCCTTTCCACCGGCTTCGAGTGGGCGGTAGCGCCGGAAGCCAAGCTTGTCGTCGGCGATGTCGCCGATAGGGAATTGGTCGGCCAGATCATCCGCGAGAACAAAGTCGACGCGATCATCCACTTCGCCGGTTCCATCGTGGTGCCGGAGTCGGTTGCCGACCCGCTCGCTTATTACGAGAATAACACCTCCAAGACCCGCACGCTGATCGAAACCGCGGTGCGCGAGGGCGTGCCGCATTTCATCTTCTCCTCGACCGCCGCCGTCTATGGCGGCGCCGGCCTGGAGCCGGTGCGTGAGGATGCCCGCCTGGCGCCGGAATCGCCCTACGGCCAGTCCAAGCTGATGAGCGAATGGATGCTGCGCGATGCAGCGCTTGCGCATCCCTTGCGCTACACGGCGCTGCGCTACTTCAACGTCGCCGGCGCCGATCCCAGGGGCCGGACGGGGCAGTCGACGCCTGGCGCCACGCATCTGATCAAGGTCGCCTGCGAGACCGCGCTCGGCAAACGCCCCTTCATGCAGGTGTTCGGCACCGATTATCCGACGCCGGACGGCACCTGCATGCGCGATTATATCCATGTCAGCGACCTGGCTGCGGCGCACCGGCTGGCGCTGCAGCGCCTGCGCGCCGGCGGCGGCAGCCTCGTCGCCAATTGCGGCTACAGCCACGGCTATTCGGTGCTCGAGGTCATCGACAGCGTGCGGCGCGCCTTCGGCCGGGATTTCGAGGTCAAGATGGGCGACCGGCGCCCCGGCGACGCCGCCGCCGTGGTTGCCAATTCGGACCTTGCACGCGCCGAACTCGGCTGGACCCCGCAACGCGACGACCTCGACCAGATCGTCGCCGATGCGCTCGCCTGGGAGCGTATCCTCACCGGCAAGAACTCCGCGCGGGGCTGAGCCGGGCACTTCCGAGGGCTCGCAAGGCGCGCGGCGAAGCGCTATTGAAGGCATTGGCGATGCGGCGTGGAGGCGCTGCGCCGCGAAGAGATTTGGGGGGTGGCATGAAGATAACGGTGCTTGGAGCCGGTGTTGTCGGCACCGCGGCCGCGTATTATCTGGCCGCCGACGGCCATGAGGTCACCGTTATCGAGCGCCATCCGGCGCCGGCGCGCGGCACCAGCCAGTCCAATGCCGGTCTGGTGTCGCCGGGCGACGCCACCGCCTGGGCCTCGCCAGCGGCGCTGAAGACCTTCCTGCGCGCGCTCTGGAACCATGATCTCGGCATCAAGGTCAGGCTGCGCTTCGATCCTTATTTCCTCGCCTGGAGCCTGCGCTTCCTGCGCCAGTGCACGGTGGCGCGCCTGCGCGCCAACAGCCAGGTCAAACTGCGCCTGGCGCTCTATTCGCGCGACTGCATCAACGCGCTCTCCGACGCCACCGGCATCCACTATGACGAGCGCAAGAAGGGCATTCTTTATTTCTTCCGCTCGCAGCACAGCCTCGACACCGGCACCGACAACTACCAGTTTCTGGCGAAGCATGGCCTGCCGATCGAGATCGTGGGCCGCGACCGGCTGGTCGAACTTGAGCCCGGGCTCGCGGGCGTGAAGGAAAAGATCGCCGGCGGCGTTTATTCGCCGATCGACCAGACCGGGGATTCCAGGATATTCGTCGACGGGCTCGCCGCCTATGCTGCCGAAAAGCTTGGCGTCAGATTCCTGTTCGACACCACGGTCGAGGGGCTCGACATAGAGGGCGACTGGGTACGTGCGGTCATGACATCGGCCGGCCCGGTGACGGGCGACGCCGTCGTCATCGCCATGGGCCCCGAGAGCGGCCTGATCGGTCGCCGCTACGGTATCGACCTGCCCGTCTATCCGGTTAAAGGCTATAGCGCGACCATCCCGCTGGAGGACGAGAGCAAGGGACCGACCATGGGCGGCGCCGACGAGGACCGGCTGGTTGGCTACTCCAGGCTCGGAAACCGCCTGCGCATGTCCTCGACAGCCGAGTTCACCGGCTTCGACCGCAGCTTCAAGCCCAGCGACTTCAAGTCCATGCTGAGCACCGGCAAAGACCTTTTCCCTGGCGCTTTCGACGAGAAGAAGGCGCTGTTGTGGGCAGGTCTGCGGCCGATGATGCCCAACTCGGTGCCGGTCATCGGCAAGGCGAAATACAAGAACCTTTACCTCGACACCGGCCACGGCCATGTCGGCTGGACCATGGCCTGCGGCTCGGGCAAGTTCCTGGCCGACCTCGTCGCCGGCCGCAAGCCGGAGATCGACCCGCAAGGGCTGGTCTACGGGAACTGAGGGAGCTCTAGTCGTCGTGTTGGCATGGAGTCCATTCGCCGTGCACCCATTCGGCAAGCCATCCGCGCTCAAGCTGGCCAATCTGTGCCAAGTTTTCCTGCCTGGCGGTCAAATGGCCGAGACCGATAACTTCGAAATCTCCACAGTCCGCAGGATGATCATGTTCGCCGCAGGTCAGTTGCCACTCACCATCGAAATGATGAACGACCAGCGTCACCGGCCTCTCCGATCGAAAGACGTGCCCACATACAATTGCTCTGGTTTCCAACATTGAGGCCGTCACTGCGCAAAGTTTGACAAATATCGTACGACGATCTGGAAGATGCATCTGGCTGACAGATTCTACAAACCCTGAGTGACGAAATGTCGGGACCGCAAGTCGCTATCGACCTTGGCCGCATCGAGCGCAACGCCCGCACCATCGTCGAGCGCTGCGCGCTGTCCGGCATCAAGGTGTTCGGAGTTACGAAGGGCACATGCGGCATGCCGCAAGTGGCGCGGGCCATGCTGCGCGGCGGTGTTGCCGGCATCGCGGAATCGCGCTTCGAAAACATCCGCCGGCTGCGCGACAGCGGCATCAATGCGCCGGTCATGCTGCTGCGCAGCCCGCCCATGGCGCGCGTCGAGGAGGTCGTGCGCACCGTCGACATCAGCCTGCAGTCGGAACTGACCACCATCCGCGAGATATCGCGCATTGCCGAGCGCATGGGCCGCGTCCACGATATCATGCTGATGATCGATCTCGGCGATCTCCGCGAAGGCATCTGGCCAAGCGACCTGATCCCCACCGTCGAGCAGATCCTGGAATTCAAGGGCGTGCGCATCGCCGGCATCGGCACCAATCTCGGCTGCTTCGGCGCCATAATGCCGACGCCGGAGAACCTTGGCCAACTCGTCGCCCATGCCTACAAGACCGAGCGCCTGTCCGGCAAAAGCCTCGACTTCATTTCCGGCGGCGCCTCGTCGTCGCTGACGCTGCTGCTCGAAGGCAAGCTGCCGCCCGGCATCAACAATCTGCGCGTGGGCGAGGCGATCCTGCAAGGCGGTGTCGAAACCTTTCGCGACGTGCCGTGGCCCGAACTCGAACCCGATGCCTGCCGGCTGACCAGCGACATCATCGAGGTCAAACTCAAGCCTTCGCGGCCGATCGGCACATCCGGCTACGACGCCTTCGGCAACCAGCCGGTCTTCGCCGACGAGGGCGACCGGCTGCGCGCCATCGCCAATATAGGCCGCGAGGACGTGCTGGTCGAAGGGCTGACGCCGATCGCCAAGGGGGTGAGGGTGCTCGGCGCTTCCAGCGACCATCTGCTGCTCGATGTGCAGGATGCCGATCCGCGACCTACCGTCGGCGACCGTGTCGCCTTCCGCATGAATTATGGCGCCATGCTTCTGGCGATGACCTCGGAATATGTCGAGAAGGCGCCGATGCACGACGTCGCGGATTTCTCCGGCCGCAAGATGGTGTCGATCTCGGCCGAACCGGAAGCCGGCGGGATTATCGCCCGCGAGGGAACCGGCGCGCGTCTGGAGGCGATGAATTTCGACGTGGTCGAACTCGCCGACGTCGAGCGGCCGCCCTCGGGCTTGATCCGGCTCGCTGCCGGCGCCGATCGCCGTATCGCCCACAAGGCGCTGACCGCAACGGCGCGCGCGACGCATTCCTTCGGCCTGATCTGGATCGATTCCATCGCCGCCCTGATGCCCGAGTACGAGGAGGCCAAAGACATGCCTGAAGTCTCGGTGCTGGCCCGCGCGCTCGGTCTCGATCACAAGCCCTGCGCACTGCAGCCGCAGCTGTCGCCGGAAAATGTCGTCATCGTCGGCCTGCGCCATGCCGATCCGGCGGAGGCAAGGGTGCTCAAGGATTCGCGTGTCTCGGCCTTCACCATGACCGACATCGACGCCATGGGCATGCGCGACCTCATGCATGAGGCGATCCGCATCGCGACGTCGGGCACGCAGGGCTTTCACGTCAGCTATTCGCCGACGGCGACCGAATTTACCGGCTGGGCTGCGGGCTCGGGCGGGCTGACGGTGCGCGAGACGCATCAGGCAATGGAGGCGATCTCGCTGTCCGGCGGTCTGCTGTCGATGGATGTTTCCGGGCTGACCGCCGGTCTGGAGCCGCGGATCGGCGCCGACGCCATCAACTTCGTCATGTCGGCCTTTGGCAAGCGGATTTTGTGATCAGCCTTGCGCCTCGACTGCCGCGCGCCACGCGGTGACATAGGCCGCCCAGACCGGGTCGGTCTGCGGTTCAGTTCTCTCGCCCTTGCCGTGTGGAACGGACTGATCCGTTGCCAGCAGCGCCGCGCCGATGCTGGTGCCGGTGGCGGCCTCGGAGGCGATGACGATTCGCGCGGTCGCTGCCGCCAGCATGCCGACAAAGAGGCGGTTGCGGGCAAACGGTCCTTCCACGGTGGTCGGGCCGTCGGCGCCGATCAGCTCAAGGCAGGTCGCCGTCATCAGCGCCAGATAGAAGGAGATGGCGGCGAACCGCTCGCCTTTGCTGATGCCCTCGGCACCAAGCCATGCCGCGGCATGGTGCGGGAACGGTCCTGATCCCTGCTGGGTAGAAGGCAAAAGCAGCATCTTTTTTGTCAGAACGGCCAGCACCTCGCTGCCGCTGCAGTCCTGCGGCTTGTCCTTGGTCAGCTGGGAAAACTCACGGCCACCCATGAAACGCGCCGAGGGCACGGGGTCGCCCAGCGCGCTGACATTGACCAGCGTGTCGCGCGCAGCATCGAGCGCAATCTCTCTGCCGCCGACCGCCATCGATACCACCCAGGTGCCGGTCGAGACGACCGAGAAGGGCGGCTCGTCGGACAGAAGATGCGGCAATAGGGAGGCGTTGGAATCGTGCAGTCCGCAGAAAACCGGGGTCTGCGGATCGAGCCCGGTGCGCGCGGCAAGCGCCGGCAGGATCGGGCCGAGCTGGTCCCTGGCCGGCCGCACCGATGCCATCAGCCTGCGCCAATCCAGCCTGTCGACCATCGAGGAAAAGTCCGCCTCCCAAGGGCTCCACAGATCGGTGTGGCAGCCGAGCGAGGTCACCTCATTGGCGGCAACGCCGGTCAGGCGCAGCGCCCAGTATTGCGGATACATCAGCATCGCGGCGGCCTTGGCGAATTCGGTGGGGAAACGCTTCTCAAGCCAGAAGAATTGCGCACCGAGATTGAGGCCGACCGGCAGGCGCGGCGTACCGGTTTTGGCGAAGGGCGCTCGGACAGCGTCATACTCCGCCGCCAGCCGGTCGGGGCCGTCGAACTCGTAGTCAAGCACCGGCAGCACCAGCTCGCCCGAGGCGTCGACCAGCACGCCGGTCGCACCATGCGTGGTGATCGAAATCGCGTCGATACGCTGTTCGCGGTCGAGGCTGGCAAGGCTGTTGAGGATAAACGTCCACAGCGCCTCGACATCGTGATGCGGATAGGGCGCTTGTCGCAGCGGCGCGTTCGCCATGCGGCGCAACCCCACCTCGCTCAGCGTGACGAGATCGACCAGCGCCACCTTGGCGTTGGTCTTGCCGATGTCGATGACGGCGATGTGGCGCAGCGCACTCATGCCATATGGAACATTGTTTCCAGGGGGATGGCCACCGGTTGGTTGTCCGGCCTGGTCTCCATGATGTCGGCCATGTGCGCCCACCAGCGCTGCATCACCGGATACTTCGGCAGGTCGGCCATGCCATGGTCGTCCCGCCGCCACAGCACGCCGAACAGGATGTTGGTGTCTTCATCGAGATGGATCGAATAATCGGCGACGCCGGCCTCTCTCAGCAGCGCCACCAGCGACGGCCAGATCTCATCGTGGCGCTTTTTGTACTCGGCTTTCATGCCGGGTTTGAGCTGCATCTTGAAGGCGTATTTCTCAGGCATCAGCTGTTACCACGCAGCTGTCGCCAGACGATCGGCAGCGCGATGACGAAGATCAAGAGCAGGCCGATGAAGATCGACATGACGATGCCGGGCACGTTGAGCAGGCCGAGGCCGAAGGTCACCAGCCCCATGATAAAGGCGGCGAGCACGACGCCAACAATGCTGCCGGAGCCGCCCAGAATGCTGACGCCGCCCAGCACCACCATGGTGATGACCTCAAGCTCGTAGCCCTGCGCGATGGACGGCCGCGTCGAGCCGAGCCGCGAGGTGATCAGCACCGAGGCGATGCCCGCCATCAGTCCGGTCAGGCAAAACAGGATGAATTTGATGCGGCCGACGCGAACGCCGGAAAACTGTGCCGCGACCGGATTGTTGCCGGTGGCAAAGACACGGCGGCCGAAGCTGGTGCGATGCAGCAGGAACCAGTAGGCGACGGCCGCGATGAGGAAGAGCACCAGTTCGAACGACACCACCCACCAGACGTAACCCTGGCCCAAGAAAGCAAAACTCTCGGGATAGCCTTTGTAGGCCTGATCGCCCAGGATGATGAAGGCGATGCCGCGAAACAGGCTCATCGTGCCGATGGTGACGACGATGGAGGGCAGGCCGAGCCTTGTCACCAGGAGCCCGTTGAAGGCGCCGCAACCGAGCCCGACGACGATGCCGATAGCCACCAGCACCGGCGTGTCGGCGCCGGCCTGCACAGCCATGCCCATCATGGTCGAGGCGAGCGCGATGATGGCGGCGACCGACAGGTCGATCTCGCCCGAAATGATCAGCAGCGCCATCGCGAAGGCGATCAGGCCTTTCTCGGTGAAATTGAAAGTCAGATCCGACAGGGAGTAGGCGTCGAGGAAATAGGGCGAGGCGAAACTGTTGATGGCGAAGATGGCGACCGCCACGACGACCAGCAGCGCCTCCCAGGAAAAGATCGCCGAGGAGAGCGGCTTGTCGAGCCGGTCGGGAATGTGGCGCGGGGCGGGGGTGTCGGTCATGCCGCTTCCGCTTTCCTCAGGATAATCCGCCCCTGCTGACGTTCGCCACGCGCGTTGAGCACGACGGCCAGGATGATGGCGCTGCCTGAAATCGCCATCTGCCAGAAGGGCGAGATGTTGATGACGGGCAGCGCGTTGGAAATGATGCCGAGGAACAGCGCCCCTAACACCGCGCCCCCGACCGAGCCGATGCCGCCGGCAATCGAAATGCCGCCGATGACGCAGGCGGCGATGATGTTGAGTTCATAGCCGTTGGCGACCTCGACCGAGGCGATGACATAACGAGAAATCCAGAGATAACCGGCGAGCCCGCCGATCATGCCGGAAATGCAGAAGACGATGAATTTGGTTCGGCCGACATCGATGCCGGCATAGACCGACGCCGTCGGGTTGACGCCGATGGCATAGATCGAACGGCCAAGCGCGGTTCGCGTCATCACCACGAAGAACAGCGCGATGACCAGTATGGCGATCCAGGACAGAACCGGAATGCCCAGGAAAGCTGCGCGCTGGAAGCCGATGAACTCAGGGCTCATCTTGTCGGCATTGACCCATGCGCCGCCGGACAGGACGAAGGTGGCGCCGCGATAGATGGTGAGCGTGCCCAATGTCACCACGATCGAAGGGATGTTCAGCCGCCACACCAGCAGGCCGTTGATGGCGCCGAGCACCAGTCCGACGGCCAGCGCAATGACGATCAGCAGCGGGATCGGGATCGCCGGATGCGCGGCGTTCAGCATCGCCACCACCATGCCGGTGAAGCACAGGTTGGAGGCCATCGACAGGTCGATCGAGCGGGTCAGGATGACGACCATCTGTCCCAGCGCCAGGATCATCAGGATCGAGGTGTCGTTGAACACCTGGGCGAGATTGCCGGGGTCGGCAAAGGCCGGGAAGCGCGTCGAGATCAGAGCAATCAAAGCGACGATCGCCGCTGCCAGCCAGATCTCGCGGAATTTCAGGAGAGCCTTCATGCCGCGATCCCCGCTGCCGTCCGGACCAGCGTTTCGGCGTCCAGCCCCTTATTATCGTAGACCGCCGCAACCAGCCCTTCGCGCATGACGACGACGCGGTCGGACATGCCCAGAATCTCCGGCAGTTCCGACGACACCATGATCACCGACAGGCCCTGCGCGACGAGCTCGGCCATGAAGCCGTGGACGGCGGCCTTGGAGCCGATGTCGATGCCCTTGGTCGGCTCATCCAGGATGATCACCTTGGGCGCCGTCGCCAGCCATTTGGCGATGACGATCTTCTGTTGGTTGCCGCCCGACAGCGTGCCGACATCCTGGCTGAGCGAGGAGGCCCTGAGGTCAAGCCGCTCGGTGTAGGAGCGGGCGAGCGCGAATTCTTCCGACAATCGCAGCAGGCCGGATTTGGAGGTGCGCTTCAGCGAAGGCAGCGAGACATTCTGGAAGATCGGCAGGCCGATCACCACGCCCTGCTTGCCGCGCTCTTCCGGCACATAGACGATGCCGGCTTCGATGGAATCCGCCGCCGATTTCGGCGTGATCGTCTTGCCTTCCAGCGTGATCGTTCCACCCGATATGCGGGTGATGCCCGATATCGCCTGCATCACCTCTGACCGCCCGGCGCCGACAAGGCCGTAGAAACCGAGGATCTCGCCCTTGTGCAGTTCGAAGCCGATGTCGTTGAATTCGGTCGGGTGCGAAAGGCCAGCGACCGACAGCACCGGCGCGCCGATCTCGGCCTTGCGTTGCGGAAAGATGTGATCGACCGAGCGGCCGACCATCATGCGCACGATCTGGCTCTGGCCGGTATCCTTGATAAGGCCCTCGCCAACCATCTCGCCGTCGCGGAACACGGTGTAGCGATCGGCGATCCGATAGATCTCGTCGAACTTGTGGCTGATGAACAGGATCGCCTTGCCTTCCTCCTTGAGGAATTCGATCAGCAGGAAAAGCTCCTCGATCTCCTTCATCGAAAGGGCTGCGGTCGGCTCATCCATGATGACGATCTGCGCATCGATCGACATCGCGCGAGCAACCGCTACCAGATGCTTGTTGGCGATGCCGAGGTCTTTCAGCCGCGCATCGGCGTTGATATGGCCGGCATGCATGGTGTCGAGCACTTCGCGCGCGTGTTTTCGCATGGTGCGCCAGTCGATGGTGCCTAGCCGCGTGCGCGGCGCATGGCCGAGAAAAATGTTTTCGGCGACGCTCAGATCGTCGAACAGGACGGTTTCCTGATGAATGGCGGTGACGCCGTGGCCGAAGGCGGCATGCGCGCTGGGCAGGGTGACGGCCTGGCCGTCAATGCTGATCGTGCCGGCGTCGGGCTGGTAGATGCCGGTCATGATCTTGACCAGCGTCGACTTGCCGGCACCGTTTTCACCGATCAGCGCCGTAACCTGGCCGGGGTAAAGCGACAGGCTGACATTGTGCAGCGCGCGCACGCCGGGAAAGCTTTTGGAGACGCCGGACAGCGTCAGGCGCGGGGCAGGACCCGTGGGCTCCTCCTTCGCAATGCCGTGCTGGGCTGTCGTGTCCATATCCGTATCAAGCCCTGAAACAAGGTCCGTTTAAAGTCGCGGCGGGATTTTGGTCCCGCCGCGCTTGGTCCGAGACGTCCGAGATCAATAGATCTTGGAGAACTTTTCGATGTTGGACTTGTCGAACTGGAAGGGCGGAGCCATCGCAGCCGAGTTGCTGTCATCGAGCGTGACCTTGCCGACGCGGCCGATCGACAGCGTTGCGCCCGGCTTTGCCTCTTCCTTCTTCACCGCCAGATCATGAGCGAGGTAGACGGCGGAATAGCCGAGGTCGATCGGATTCCAGAGGGCAACCGCCTGGCTGGAACCGTTGTCGATGAACTTCTTGAACTCCGACGGCAGCGCCAGACCCGTGACATTGACCTTGCCGATCAGGTTCGCGTCGGTGACGACCTGGGCAGCGGCAACGACGCCGACGGTGGTCGGCGCGATGATCGCCTTGAGGTTCGGATAGGATTTCAGCAGGCCCTTGGCTTCGTCGGTGCTCTTGGCCGAATCGTCATCGCCGTAGACGGTGGCGACGAGTTTGATCTTGGGGAATTTCTCCGGCAGGATCTTCTTGGCCGCGTCGATCCAGGCGTTCTGGTTGGTCGCGGTCGACGAAGCCGACAGAATGGCGACTTCGCCGCCTTCCGGCAGATAGTCGGCGGCCAGCTTGATGATGGTCTCGCCGATCAGGCCGGTGTCGGACGGGTTGAGATGCAGCTGGCGGCCTTCCTTGGCGACGCCCGAATCCCACGAGATGACGGTGATGCCGCGCTCCATGGCCTTCTTCAGCACCGGCACCAGCGCGTCGGCGTCATTGGCCGAAATCGCAATGGCGTTGACCTTCTGCGCGATCAGCGAATTGACCACTTCGATCTGCGCTTCGGCGGTCGCCTTGGTCGGGCCGGTGTAGATGATGTCGACATCGCCGAGTTCCTTGGCCGCCTCTTCGGCGCCCTTGTTGGCGGCGTCGAAGAAGCCGTTGCCGAGCGACTTCACCACCAGCGCGATCTTGACGTTCTCGGCATAGGCGGCATTCACGAACATGGCGGCCGAGAACGCGGCCGTCACCATCAATTTCTTCAGAAAGCTCATCGTATTTCCTCCCTTGAGCGTTGCATTCCATCGTCGCTGCGGTTGGCCTCAGGCCTGCAGCGAGGATTCTTCCTTTGCCGACTTGCGGGCGACGATCAGCGTCACACCCGCGGCCTCCAGCATGTTGGCTTCGCGATCCTCGATGCCGTCATCGGTGATGACGGTGGCGATGCGCTTGAGCCCGCACAGGATCAGGCTCGAGCGCTGGCGGAATTTCGATGAGTCGACCAGCACCACCAGTTCGTCGGCCTGGTCGATCAGTTTCTGCTCCGCCTGGATCAGCAGCGGGTCGCCTTCCATCAGGCCAAGCGGCCCGAGCCCTTGAGCGCCCATGAACATGCGGCGCGCGTAGAAATTACGCGTCACGTCATTGTCGAAGGGCGAGAGGATGATGTTCTGCTCGCGGTAGATGGTGCCGCCCGACAGCATGACGGTGTTCTTCGAATGCTTGAGCAGGTGCTCGGCGATGGGGAACGAATTGGTGAAGATCGGCATGCGGCGTCCGGTCAGGAAATGCACCATCTGGAAGGTGGTGGTGCCGCCATTGATGATGATCGGTTCGCCGTCCTTGCACAGCTCCACCGCTTCGCGCGCAATCGCGCGCTTCTGCGAAGCGTTAAGCGTTTCGTTGACGGAAAAGGGCCGGCCGGCGAGGCCGATGAACTGCGGTGGCGAGATCGCCTCGGCGCCGCCACGCACGCGACGCAGGCGCTTTTGCACATGAAGAGCCGCGATATCGCGCCGGATCGTCGCCTCGGAGGAGTCCGTCAGGTCGACCATCTCCTGCACCGTCACCACAGGCTTTTCCTGGACGGCGGACAGAATGATCCTGTGGCGCTCTTTTTCGTGCATGGTTCCTCCCTGCATGGTCATGAGGCACTAGAAAACCACCAGTGTCAATCATTTCCGCTCATATAATTTCATTGTGCAGTGCAATATGATCGATCTTGATCGTTTATGATTGACAACCGAGATGCTTGCGTAGACATTTCCGGCAAAATGGACCGCGCCTTTTGCGTCCCAGGGAGGATAATCATGCTCGACAAGCGCTCCGGCTCGCGCCTTGCCAACCTTTGGGACGATGCTAAAGCCAAGGGGCTGAGCGAGCCTGAGCTTCTGGTCTATCGCTCCAACACGCTCGGCTCCGACAAGCGTGTCACCAATTATGGCGGCGGCAACACCTCGTCCAAGATCCGGCAGAAGGACCCGCTCTCTGGCGCCGAAGTCGAAGTGCTATGGGTCAAGGGCTCGGGCGGCGACAGCGCCTCGATCAAGCTGGACGGTTTCGCCACGCTTTACATGGACAAACTGCAGGCGCTGAAAGGCCTTTATCGCGGCGTCGCGCATGAGGACGACATGGTGGGCTATCTTCCCCACTGCACCTTCAATCTCAACCCGCGCGCGGCCTCGATCGACACGCCGCTGCACGCCTATGTGCCGAAGCCGTTCGTCGATCACATGCATCCCGATGCCATTATCGCGATTGCCGCGGCCAAGGATTCCAAGGCGTTGACCAAGGAGATATTCGGTGACGCCATCGGCTGGCTGCCGTGGAAGCGGCCGGGCTTCGAACTTGGCCTCTGGCTGGAGAAATTCTGCGTCGAACACCCCGAGGCCAAGGGCGTCATCCTCGAAAGCCACGGCTTGTTCACCTGGGGCGACACACCCAAGGAGTGCTATGAGACGACGATCTCGGTCATCAACCAGGCGATCGAATGGTTCGAGCGCCGCTCCGAGGGTCTCGCCATCTTCGGCGGCGAAGTCGTCAAATCGCTAGACGCCGCTGAGCGCCGCGCCATCGCGGCGAGACTGATGCCGAGGATCCGCGGCCTGATTTCGGAGAAGAGCCACAAGCTCGGCCATTTCGACGATTCCGCCGCTGTGCTCGAATTCGTCAACTCCAGGGATTTGCGCCCGCTGGCGGCACTCGGTACCTCATGCCCGGATCATTTCCTGCGCACAAAAATCCGCCCGCTGGTTATCGAGTTCGACCCAGCGAAGCCCGACGTCGAAGCCGTGATTGCGCGCCTCGCCGACGATATTGCTGAGTACCGTGTCGGCTACCAGGCCTATTACGACAGCTGCAAGCATCCGGACTCGCCCCCGATCCGTGACCCCAACGCCGTGGTCTACCTGATGCCCGGCGTCGGCATGTTCACCTTCGCCGGCGACAAGGCCACCGCCCGCATCTCTGGCGAATTCTACGTCAACGCCATCAATGTCATGCGCGGGGCCTCGACCGTTTCGTCCTATGTCGGCCTGCTGGCGCAGGAGGCCTTCGACATCGAATACTGGCTGCTCGAGGATTTGAAGCTGCAGCGCATGCCGAAGCCGAAGTCGCTCGCCGGCCAAATCGCGCTGGTCACCGGCGGCGCCGGCGGCATCGGCCGCGCCACCGCCAATCGCCTGCTGCGCGAAGGCGCCTGCGTCGTGCTGGCCGATATCGACGAGACCGCACTTGCCAACGCCAACGACGAACTGGCGAAAGCCTATGGCAAGGACTTCGTCCGGCCGGTGCTGATCAACGTCACCGCGGAGGAGCAGGTGATTTCCGGCTTCGCCCAGACAGCCGTCGAGTTCGGCGGCATTGATATTCTCGTCTCCAACGCAGGCCTCGCCTCCTCGGCGCCGATCGAGGAGACGACGCTGGCGCTGTGGAACAAGAACATGGACATATTGTCGACCGGCTATTTCCTGGTCTCGCGCGAAGCCTTCCGGCTGTTCCGGGCCCAGAAGATCGGCGGCAATGTCGTCTTCGTCGCCTCCAAGAACGGTCTTGCCGCGTCACCCAATGCCGCCGCCTATTGCACCGCCAAGGCGGCCGAAATCCATCTCGCCCGCTGCCTGGCGCTGGAAGGCGCGGAAGCCCAGATCCGGGTCAACGTCGTCAATCCGGACGCCGTGCTGCGCGGTTCGAAGATCTGGACCGGCGAGTGGAAGGAACAGCGCGCCGCCGCCTACAAGATGTCGACCGACGATCTGGAAGAACACTACCGCTCGCGCTCGATGCTGAAGCGCTCGGTGTTTCCCGAAGACATCGCCGAAGCGATCTATTTCCTGGCGTCCGACATGTCGGCCAAATCCACCGGCAACATCATCAACGTCGACGCCGGCAACGCGCAGAGCTTTACGCGCTGAGTTAAGGGCGGAGCGCTTCTCTTCTCCCCGTCACTATACGGGGAGAAGGTGGCCCGAAGGGCCGGATGAAGGGCAGCGCTGACTGAACGCATTGGGAGGAATAGCACTTGTCCGAAACCATCATCGCCGCCGATCTCGTCTCCAGCCACAACGCCCAGCGCAAACCCGACCTCGAGCGCGACTACGCGTCGCTCGGCGAACGCCTCGACCGCCGCGGCATCGCCATCGATGCCATCCGCGACAAGGTCGAGAAATTCGCCGTCGCCATTCCGTCCTGGGGCGTCGGCACAGGCGGCACGCGGTTTGCCCGCTTTCCCGGCGCCGGCGAGCCGCGCGACATTTTCGACAAGATCGAGGACTGCGCCGTCATCAGCCAACTGACACAGGCGACGCCGACCGTCTCGCTGCATATACCGTGGGACAAGGCCGATCCGAACCGGCTGAAGCAGGCGGCCTCGCGCTTCGGCCTCGGCTTCGACGCCATGAATTCCAACACCTTCTCGGATGCCAGGGACCAAAAACTGTCCTACAAGTTCGGGTCGCTGTCGCATGCCGATGCCGGCACGCGCCGCCAGGCGGTCGAGCACAATCTGGAATGCATCGAGATCGGCAAGACGCTGGGGTCCAGGGCGCTAACAGTGTGGATCGGCGACGGCTCGAATTTCCCCGGCCAGGTCAATTTCGCCAAAGCCTTCGAGCGCTATCTCGACGCGATGAAGGAGATCTATGCCGGACTGCCCGCCGACTGGAAACTGTTCACCGAACACAAAATGTACGAGCCGGCTTTCTACTCCACGGTCGTGCAGGACTGGGGCACCAACTACCTCATATCCAAGGAGCTGGGCGACAAGGCCTACTGCCTGGTCGACCTCGGCCACCATGCGCCCAACGTCAACATCGAGATGATCGTGTCGCGGCTGATCCAGTTCAAGAAACTCGGCGGCTTCCACTTCAACGATTCCAAATATGGCGACGACGATCTCGATGCCGGCTCGATCGATCCCTATCGGCTGTTCCTGGTCTTCAACGAACTGGTCGATGCCGAGCTGTCCGGCGCCGAGGGTTTCGATCCCGCCCACATGCTCGACCAGAGCCACAACGTCACCGATCCGATCGAAAGCCTGATGCTGTCGGCGGTCGAGGTGCAGCGCGCCTATGCGCAGGCGCTGCTGGTCGACCGCAAGGCGCTCGAGGGTTTCCAAGACGGCAATGATGCGCTGATGGCGACGCAGACGCTGAAAGCTGCCTACCGCACCGATGTCGAGCCGATCCTTGCCATGGCGCGGCTGAACACAGGCGGCGCCATCGATCCAGTCGCCGCATATCGCGCGGCGGGCTACCGGGCGAAGGTCGCGGCGGAACGGCCGGCGGTTGTGGGCGGTTCAGGCGGGATTGTTTGAGATTGGCTAATCTCCACCACAGGGGGGAGATCAGCTTGCCTCTGCCGGCAGGCGAACATCAATATGTGTTCGCTCATATTGATGATGGACTCGGCCGCTCCATGTAGCTCTTCTAGGCACCGCACTTGGAGCACCGCCATGCCCTTGACCCGCCGGACGCTGATTGGCGTCACCCTTTCGCTCGCAATTGCGCTCGCGCCATCCGGCGCGCTCCATGCCGCCTCGCCACAACCGGCGAAGGGCGAGCACGGCATGGTCGTCACCGCCCAGCATCTGGCGTCGGAAGCCGGCGTCGAGGTGCTGAAGAAGGGCGGCAATGCCGTCGATGCGGCGGTCGCCGTCGGCTATGCGCTCGCCGTCGTCTACCCTAATGCCGGCAATATCGGCGGTGGCGGGTTCATGACCATCCGCTTCAAGGACGGCAAATCGACCTTCCTCGATTTCCGCGAGCGCGCGCCGCTGGCGGCAACCAAGACCATGTATCTCGACAAGGACGGCAATCCGGTGAAGGGCGCCAGCCTTGATGGCTACCTTGCGGTCGGCGTACCGGGTTCCGTGGCAGGGTTCGAGATGGCTCGTGAAAAATATGGCACGCTGCCACGCCAGGATTTGATGGCGCCGGCAATTGCCTATGCCAAGGATGGCTTCATCCTCGACCAGGGCGACGCTGCTTCATTCGCGAGCAATGCCGCACGGCTGGCGAAGGACCCTGCCGCCGCCGCCATCTTCCTGAAGCCGGACGGCAAACCCTATGGCGCCGGCGAGCGTCTCCTCCAGCCCGATCTTGCAGCCTCGCTCGCCGCCATCTCCGAAAAAGGCGCCGACGCCTTCTACAAAGGCGCCATCGCCGACGCCATCGTCAAGGCGAGCGGCGCCAAGGGCGGCATTCTGGCCAACTCAGACTTCGAGCAATATAAGGTACGCGAGCTGCAACCGGTGAGCTGCACCTATCGGGGCTATGAGATCACGTCCTCGCCGCCGCCAAGCTCCGGCGGCGTCATCATCTGCGAAATCCTCAACGTGCTGGAGGGCTACCCGCTGTCTTATCTCGGCGCCCGCTCGGCCGAGACCGTGCATGTCATGGTCGAGGCGATGCGCTACGCCTATGTGGACCGCAACTCGGCGCTCGGCGATCCCGATTTCGTCGACAATCCGGTCTCGAAACTGCTCGACAAGGGTTACGCCAAGGAGATCCGCGACAAGATCGACCCGTTCCGCGCCGGCGTCTCGCAGGATTTGATGCCGAAGGGCTTCGGCGAGTCGAAGGAAACGACGCACTATTCGATCATCGACGATGACGGCAATGCGGTCGCGGTCACTTATACGCTGAACGGCTCGTTCGGCGCCGGCGTGGTCGCGGACGGCACCGGCATCCTGCTCAACAACGAGATGGATGATTTCACCCAGAAGCCTGGCGTGCCCAACCTCTACGGTCTCGTGCAGGGAGAGGCCAATGCCATCCAGCCGAAGAAGACGCCGCTGTCATCGATGAGCCCGACCATCGTCGCCAAGGACGGCAAGCCGTTCATGGTTATCGGCAGCCCCGGCGGCTCGCGCATCATCACCATCACGCTGGAAGCCATCGTCAACGTCATCGACCACGGCATGAACATCCAGGAGGCGATCGACGCATCGCGCATCCACCATCAATGGCTGCCCGACACGATCTATGTCGAACCGTTCGGCCTGTCGCCCGACACTGAAAAACTGCTGGCCGGCATGGGCTACCACCTCGATCTCGCGGATTCTACCTGGGGTCAGGCTGCCGGCATTCTTGTCGGCGGCAAGAGCCTGGCGGAAATCGAGAAGGGCGGCGGCGCCCGTTACAACGGCGCCATCGACAGCCGCGCCGCATCCGGCGAGGCGATTGGCTACTGATCAAAACAAGAGATTGATCAGAGGACGAGCGTAAGCGTCGACCCGACGAGCATCAGCGCCGCGATCACGACGAACGCCGCGTAGATGCGGGGACGGTCGAGGAGCAGCGCATTGCCCGATATCCAGGCCGCGGTTGCGCCGCCAAGCGCAAACAGGAAGCCGTTCCGGTGACCAAAGGTCATGGAAGCGGCCATCAGCCCGCCAATGATCAGCGCGCCGAAGACGATGATCACGGCAACGGCGTATTTCTCGAAGTCGTTGCCGCCGCCCATGGCCGGGCCGATCGCGTTCAAATTGGTCAAATCGTCCGGATCGAACGGGTTGGTCGATCCATATTCATCTTGACCGACAGGTTCTCGCATCATTCATTCTCCGCTGACCGGCAACAAATCATCAACATCTGCCGAGCGCAACCGGATCGCGCCGTGCCGAAGGCCGCCGATGCGGTCTTCAACACTTTCTGATGCCGACTTGCCACGGTTTTTTTGCGCCGGTTCACAAAATCTACCCTGCTTTCGGGTCCACACGCCTGAATTACCTAGAAAATGAATTACCTGGAAAAATCGCTGCGCACGATGCCGTGCCGCTGCAGCTTGTCGTAGAAGGTCTTGCGCGGAATGCCGAGCGCTTCAATCGTTCGCCGGACATCGCCGTCATTGCGGCCAAGCGCCTCGCGGATGACATTGGCTTCATAGCGTTCCAGCCGTTCCGGCAGTGAGCTGGCGTCATCCGGCTCCGCCGGGGCGGAAGGTGGCGCTTGCGCCGCTTCCTCGAGTCCCAGCACGAAACGCTCGGCGAAATGCGCGAGTTCACGCACATTGCCCGGCCAGTCGTGCTGGCTCAGATGGCGGTGCACTGAGGCAGGCACTGCTGGCATTTGCCGGCGGAAGCGGGCGGCTGCACGCTCGGCGAAGTAGAAGAACAGCAGGGCGACGTCGTCGCGGCGTTCGCGCAGCGGCGGGATCGAGATCGTCACCACATTGAGCCGGTAGTAGAGATCCTCGCGGAAGGCGCCGCGCCGGCTGGCATCGCCGAGATCGACCTTGGCGGCGGCGACGACGCGCAGGTCGACCGGCCGGATTTCATTGGTGCCGAGCGGCGTCACCTCGCGCATTTCCAGCACCCGCAGCATCTGCACCTGGGTCGAGGCCGGCATGCTTTCGATCTCGTCGAGGAACAGCGTGCCGCCGCTCGAATGCTCGATCCGGCCGATGCGCTTCTTCTGTGCGCCGGTGAAGGCGCCGGCCTCATGGCCGAACAGCTCGCTTTCGATGACCGTGTCCGGCAGCGCGCCGCAATTCAGCGCCACGAAATTGCCCCTGGCGCGGCGGCTCCAGCGATGCAGCAGGCTCGCCACCACCTCCTTGCCGGAGCCGGTCTCGCCGGTCACCAGAACGTCGACATCGGTATCGGCGATTTGCCGCAGCGTCCGGCGCAATCGCTCCATCGCCAGCGTCTGCCCGATCAGCGGCAGGCCGTCTTGCGCCTGTTCGGCGCTTTCGCGCAAGGCGCGGTTCTCCATCACCAGCCGGCGCTTTTCCGCCGCCCGTGCCACACTTTGCGCCAGCCGGTCGGCGGCGAAAGGCTTGGTGATGAAGTCGTAGGCGCCATCCTTGATCGCCTTGACCGCAACCGCGATGTCGCCATGCCCGGTGACCAGGATGACCGGAATGTCGGCATCAAGCTGCAAGACGCGGTCGAAGAGCTGCAGGCCGTCAATGCCGGGCATGCGGATGTCGGACACCACCACGCCGGGAAAATTGGCGTCGAGCCCGGCCAGCGCCTCGTTCGCCACCGCAAAGGCCGAGACGGAAAAACCAGCGAGTTCCAGCGTCTGCCGCGTGGCCCTCCGCAATTCGCTGTCGTCGTCGATCAATACGACCGGTGCGGTGTCCATCATGCTGCCCTGGCGAGGTGAATGGTAAAGCGCGTGCCGGCCTGGTCGCTCGCCACCTCGATGCGTCCGCCATAGTCGGCGACGATGTCCTGCGAGATGACGAGGCCGAGCCCGAGGCCTTTTTCCTTCGAGGTGTTGAACGGCGTGAACAATGACTTGAGGATGGCAGGCGAAATGCCCGGCCCATTGTCGGCGACGGCAAGCGCCACGCCGTCGGCCGTCTCCTGGGCCGACACCTGCACCCTGGCGCCGTCGCGCCCGTCCAGCGCTTCCAGCGCATTTTGGAACAGGTTGATCAGCACCTGTTCGAGCCGCAGCCGGTTGCCCATCACCTTGAGCGTTACCGGCGGAAGCGTGATATCGAGTGCGTCCAGCCGACCGGCAAAGCGGCTTCTGAGCAGCACCACGGCGCCCTCGATGACGCCGCGCAATTCGACCGGTTCGGCTGCCGTGCGCCCCTTGCGGGCAAAGACCTTCAACTCTTCGGTGATGCCTCCGATGCGCTCGGTCAGCGCGGCAATCGCGCCAAGGTTCTCCTCGGCCGAGGCGGTCTGCTTGCGCTCCAGGAACACACGCGCATTGTCGGCATAGGCGCGGATCGTCGCCACCGGCTGGTTGATCTCATGCGCGACCCCGGCGGCAACCTGGCCGAGGGTAGCAAGACGGTTGGCCTGCACCAATTCCTGCTGCATGACCTGCAGCTTGGCTTCGGTGCTGCGGTGATCGGTGATCTCGGCCTGCAGCCGGTCGCGCGCCAGGCTGAGGTCATGCGTACGCTCGACGACGCGGCGCTCGAGCTCGATGCGCGCTGCCTGTTCGGCAGCGATGCGCATCTGCGCCGACTGACGGCGCCACAGGAGATAGCCGGCCAGCGCCAGCAACGGCACCACGACGCCCAGCGCCAGCAGCCGCATCTCACGCACCGCAGCCGCGATCGGCGCTTCGACCGGCACGAGATAATCGAGCCGCCATGGCGTCGATTGGACCAGTGTCGAAAGCCTGAGATATTCGGCATCGCTGCCGCCCGGTGTTATCGCATGCACCATCGACACGTCAGGGCTCAATGCCTCGGGGCGTGTGATCGGCAAGGGGATCAGCGGCGCGTTGCCGAATTGCTGGCTGCTCCGGATGGTGGCAGCCACCGGGCCGGTCAGCGGCGCGGTGGTCATGAAGCGCCAGGACGGCACGCTGGTGATCAGCACGACGCCGTGGTCGTCGCTGACATAGGCCGGCCGGTTGGCCTCATGCCAGTCGGCTTCAAGCTGGTCGAATTCCATCTTAACGACGACGACGCCGAGCGGTGCCGCCGCATTGCCGACGCGACGCGAAATATAGAGGCCCGGGCGCTTGCTGATGTTGCCCAGCGCAAAATATTCGGCCGTTCTCGATTGCATGGCGCCGGAGAAATAGGCGCGGAAACCATAGTCGTTGCCGACGAAGCTGGTTGTTTCGCGCCAGTTGCTGGAGGCGATCGCAAACCCGTCGACGCCGGTGACGTAAAGCACCGAAGCCTTGGTGCCGGAGACTAGCCCTTCGAGCTTGCGGTTGAGCACGTCGATCGTGACAGCGCCCTTGTTCTGCAGGGCGTCATGCACCTGCTGGTCCTCGGACAAGAGCAGCGGCAGCGCCCGCGGGCTTTCCAGCACGGCGCGCAGCAACGCAACCTTCAGATTGGCATCGGTGCGGCCTTGCGCCGCCAGTGCCGCGACCTCGGCGCGGCGCGCGTAGAGGCCGGCGCCGGTGAGCGCCGTGGCAACGATCACCAGCGCGATCGCCGCAAACAGCAGCCAGGCGCGACGCGCGCGTTTGCCGAGTTGCTCGGGCGTCGGCGACAGGACCGCGGCAGGGCGTTGCAGCATTCCCTATTTGTGCATGATTTCGCACAAAGCACAATTCAGTCATGCGGATGTCCGCACTTGCGTTGAGCGGCAGCAGCCTCGATCGGACGAATACCCAACAAAATCAATGGCTGCGGTATGCCGCACAGTCTGGCACGGCAGTTGCAGTGACCAATACAGCAGTCGCAAGGCTGCGGAAAACAACTGCCCCGGGAGGTCGAGCTTTCGATCGGGGCGCCATGGAGGACGTCATGCAGCCAGCATTCGCTGCCGCCGAACCGCGCGGCAAGCTACCCTTTTACCGTCATCTCTACGTGCAGGTCCTGACGGCGATCGCCGCCGGCGTGCTGCTCGGTCATTTCTATCCCGAACTCGGTGCTTCGCTGAAGCCGCTCGGCGATGCCTTTATCAAGCTGGTCAAGATGGTGATCGCGCCGGTCATCTTCCTGACGGTGACCACCGGCATTGCCGGCGTCTCCGACCTGAAAAAGGTTGGCCGCGTCGCCGGCAAGGCGATGATCTATTTCCTGGTCTTTTCGACCCTGGCGCTGGTCGTCGGCATGGTCGTCTCCAACGTCGTCCAACCGGGCGCCGGCATGCACATCAATGCGGCGACGCTCGACCCCTCGAAGGTCGCCACCTTCACCGAGAAGGCGCATGACACGACCATCGTCGGCTTCCTGCTCAACATCATCCCCGACACCATCACCGGCGCCTTCGCGCAAGGCGACATTCTGCAAGTGCTGTTCTTCTCGGTGCTGTTCGGCATCTCTCTCGCTCTGGTCGGCGAGCGCGGCCGCCCGGTCGTCGATTTCCTGCAGGCGCTGACCTCGCCTATCTTCCGCCTGGTCGCCATCCTGATGAAGGCCGCCCCTATCGGCGCCTTCGGCGCCATGGCCTTCACCGTCGGCAAATACGGCATCGGCGCGATTGCCAACCTCGCCTTTCTGATCGGCACCTTCTACCTGACGTCGCTGCTCTTCGTGCTGGTCGTGCTCGGCGCTGTCGCTTGGTACAACGGCTTCTCGATCCTCGCCTTGATCCGCTACATCAAGGAAGAGCTGCTGCTGGTGCTCGGCACCTCGTCCTCGGAAGCCGCTCTTCCCGGCCTGATGGCCAAGATGGAGCGCGCCGGCTGCAACCGCTCGGTGGTCGGCCTGGTCATCCCGACCGGCTACTCCTTCAACCTCGACGGCACCAACATCTACATGACGCTGGCGGCGCTGTTCATCGCCCAGGCGACCGACACGCCGCTCACCTATGGCGACCAGATCCTGCTGCTGCTGGTTGCCATGCTGAGCTCCAAGGGTGCCGCCGGCATCACCGGCGCCGGCTTTATCACGCTGGCCGCCACGCTCTCTGTCGTGCCTACGGTACCCGTTGCCGGCATGGCACTGATCCTCGGCGTCGACCGCTTCATGTCGGAATGCCGAGCGCTGACCAATTTCGTCGGCAATGCAGTGGCGACGATCGTTGTGGCGCGCTGGGAAGGCGAACTCGACCAGACCAAGTTCGCCGCCGCCATGGCCGGCACATTGTCCGAGGAAGCCGACCTGGCGCTGTCGGGCGATCTGCAGCCCGCCTGATTACTGAACGCAGACGTTCGCCACAAGGCCGCAGCCGGTTCGCCCGTTGCGGCCTTTTGTTTTGGCGCGCATGGCGGCTGGTGTTGGCCAAAGCTTCCCGGCTAGGATGTCGGCGGTTTTCAACCGAAAGGCCGGCGAATGAGCAGTGCATACCCCGAGATCTATCTGGTCCGTCACGGCGAGACGGAGTGGAGCGCTTCGGGAAAACACACCGGCCGCACCGACATACCGTTGACGCCAAAGGGCGAGGCGGCGGCTCGCGGCGTGGCGGACCGGCTCAAGGATCTGTCCTTCCAGGCGGTGTGGTCGAGCCCGTCGCAGCGCGCCTTCAGCACCTGCACGCTTGCCGGCTTCGGCGCTGCTGCCGTCAAGAAGGACGACCTGCAGGAATGGGACTATGGCGCCTATGAGGGCGTTAAGACCAAGGAGATTCTTGTGCAGCGCCCCGGCTGGCAATTGTTCCGTGACGGCTGTCCCGACGGCGAGTCGGTAGCGGATGTTGGCGCCAGGGCCGACAGGATCATCGCCGGGCTGCGGGCAATCGAGGGCAATGTGCTGGTGTTTTCAAGCTCGCATTTCCTGCGCGTGCTGGCCGCGCGCTGGCTCGGTCTGCCACCCGAAGGCGGTGCGCACTTCGTACTTGATACCGCGAGCCTCAGCATCCTCGGCTATGAGCACGATCTGAGCGAGCCGGTGATACGCAGGTGGAACCAGAAGTAGGGTTTCGCGGCAAGCCTGCCTCTTAACGCGCGAGCACCGCCAATTCCTCCGATGTCAGATGCCGCGCCTTGCCCTTGGCGAGTTCGCCGAGCTGCAAACCGCCGATCGCCACCCGAACCAGCCTCAGCACCTCGATGTCGAATGCCCCGAGCAGGCGGCGGATCTGGCGGTTGCGGCCCTCGTCGAGCACGATTTCCAGCCAGGCAGTGCGGCCGCCGCTGCGCAGCAGTTCGATCGAACTTGCGGTCAGCAGTTCGCCGTCGACGATCGCTCCGTCGCGAAAGCGCGCCAGCATCGCTTCGTCGGGCGCGGTGCCGATCTGGACATGATAGGTCTTGGCGACATGCGAGGCCGGATCGAGCAGGCGGTTGGCCCAGCGCGTGTCGTTGGTCATCAGCAACAGGCCTTCGCTGGCCTTGTCGAGGCGGCCGACCGGCGACACGAAAGGCAACTCCAGTTCCACCAGGCAGTTATAGACGGTGCCACGATCCTGCGGGTCATCGCGCGTGGTGACCTGTCCGCGCGGCTTATTGATCATCAGGTAGACTTTTGCCTCGCCGACGATCTGCTCGCCGTCGACAGCGATGCGGTCGCGGCCGAGATCGACACGCAGCGACGGATCGCGCACCACCTTGCCGCCAACCCGCACGCGCCCTTCGGCTATCAGCAGCTCGGCCTGCTTGCGCGAACACAGGCCGAGTTTAGAAAGCGCCCGGTTCAGGCTGACGCCTGCGCTCGCGGTCTGGTGTTGGGCGGTGTCTGGTGGCCGTGCCATGTCCTGCTTGCCATCCCAATGATCGGCATCGACAAATGCCACGCCCCGCATTGGCTTCGCAACCTGCCGACAATTGGTGGGATCGTTTACCGTGGATCGAAGGCATTTTTCGGTTGAAGTGTCGCTGCCTTGTCCCGTATGTCGCACGCATGGCATCGATTGACGGGGGGAAAACCGTGGCGCATGACGCCGGTTCGACCGAATCCGGAACGATGCCGGTGCGCGATCTCAGCAAAGACGATCGTGACGAGATGTTCCGCCTTTACGAGAAATACTACGATGCTGCCGATCGCGACCGGTTCGATCGCGATCTCGCTGAAAAAGAGGTCGTCGTCCTTATCCGACGCCGGCACGAGATCATCGGCTTCTCGACCATTTTCGTCGGAAGCCAGGAGATTGCCGACGACACGGTTCACTATCTCTTTTCCGGCGACACGGTTCTGGATTCATCACGCTGGGGCGATCCGGTGCTGCTGCGCGCCTGGTTTCGCGCTGCCGGCGCCGTCAAGGCAAGGATCGGCGAGGGCCGGCTGTTCTGGTTTTCCATCATGATGGGCCACCGCACGTTCCGCATCCTGCCCAATTTTTTCCGCGACTTCTTTCCCTCGATCGACGGACGAGATACCAGCGGTCTGGCGCGGATACGCAACGAGATCGCCGCAGTGCGCTATGGACAGTATTTCAATCCCGAGACCGGGCTGATCGATTTCGGCCAGTCGCATGGGCATCTGCGGCACGAATGGGCAGGCGTCGAGGAAACCGCCGCGCGCAACCGCTACGCGGCCTTCTTCCTCAAGGCCAATCCCTGGCATTTTCGTGGTGTCGAGCTTGCCTGCCTGGCCGAATTCGACATCGCCAACCTGAAGCGCTACGGGGCGACCAGCTTTGCCGAAGGCCTGGCGGATGGTCATTGACGCCTGGTCGCGGATTGCCGATCTCACCGCGGCTACCGACGCCGGGTTCCGCGCCGGGCTGAGCGGCGTCGAAACGGCCCAGCGCGGCACCCTGGCTGGTCTCATCAGTGCCAATGGTTCGACCGCGTTCGGCAAGGACCGCCGGTTCGCCGAAATCCGTTCGGCGGAAGCGTTTCGCGATCTGGTGCCGATCGCCGACTATGCCGCGCTCCAGCCTTACATCCACCGGGCGATCGGCGGCGAGGATGGGGTGCTGACAACCGAGCCGATCCGGTTCATCGAGCAGACCGGCGGCAGTTCGGGCGGCTCCAAGAACATCCCCTATACGGACACCGGGTTGAGATCGTTCACCGACTGCCTTTATCCCTGGCTTGCCGACTTGATCCGCCGCCGGCCCGGCGTCACGCGAGGCCGCAGTTATTTCGCGCTCAGCCCCGTCGGCCGGTCGCTGGATCAGCGCATCGGCGTGCACCGGGTCGGCAGCCCCGTGCCTTTCGCCTATTTCGGCGCCTTGCGCGACAGCCTGATCGCCCTGTCTGCCGTGCCCATGGAGCTGCGGCTGCTCGCCCATTTCGAGAGCTGGCAGCGGCAGACCTGCCTGCATCTTCTGGCCTGCGAGGATCTTGCCCTGGTCTGGGTGTGGAGCCCTACCTATTTCACCGAAATCCTCCGCGCGATGCGGCGCGATGCCGGCATCCTCTTACCCCAGTTGACTTCGATGTTGACGGCAACGCACCCCGCCGCCGCGGTGCGCACCCGTATCGAAACGCTGGAGAAAGCGCTCCGTGACCCACAAGGCGACCTCTCGGTTATCTGGCCGCAGCTTGACACCGTCAGCTGCTGGACCGATGCATCGAGCAAAGGTTTCGCCGCCGAACTGCAGGCCCTGTTCCCCGCCGCCTTCATCCAGTCGAAAGGGTTGATGTCGACGGAAGCCGCCGTTTCATTTCCCTATGGCGACGGTCCCGGATCGATCCTTGCCGCGCGAAGCGGCTTCTTCGAATTTGTCGACGATGGCGGCACCAGCCATTTTGCCTGGCGGCTGGAGATCGGCCAGGCCTATCGGCTGATCGTCACCACCGGCTCCGGCCTTTATCGCTATGACACGCAGGACATGGTGAAGGTCGTCGGCTTCGACGGCGACACGCCGCGTCTGCAATTCGTCGGTCGCGCCGGCATGGTCTCCGATCTCTGCGGCGAGAAGCTGACCGAGGCATTCGTCGCTCATTGCATCGGTAAGATCGGGCTTGGCCAGCAGCAGGCCTATGCGCTGGTCGTTGCGGCAACAGAGCCGCATCCGCACTACCGTCTCTTCCTCGAAGCCGGACCGGCCGCTGCGGCATTTAACGAAAAGCTCGATGCCGAACTCGCCGCCAACCCGCAATACGAATATGCCCGCTGGATCGGCCAGCTTGGCCCTGTCCAGGCGACGCCGGTCGAGGATCTCTATGGCCGGCTGAAACGCCATCGCCTGAAAGGCGGTATAAGCATTGCGGGGATGAAGGCGCCGGTGCTGTTGCGGCAGGCCGACAGTGAGCTCATCGCCGCGCTGGAGGCGACCGGGGCTTGACCCCGCGCCGGTCAGGCAGCCAGCCGCAAGACGAGTGATTCCAGCCCGCGGATCGACGAATTGTCCATCCATGTCGGCTGTCCAGAGGCGGGTTCGATGCTGCTCCAGCGACGGAGCACTGCCTCCAGCAGCCGTTTTCCCTCCATTTCGGCAAGCGCCTTGCCGATGCAGACATGGGCGCCGCGGCCGAAGGCGAGGTTCTGCTTGCCCGAACGGCTGATGTCGAAGCGCTCGGCCTGGCTGAACCGGGCCGGATCGCGATTGGCTGCGCCGACGAGCAGGACGACCATCTGCTCCTTATCGATCGGCTGATTGTTCAGTTCGATAGGCTGCAGCGGCCAGCGGCAGATTTTCTGAACCGGGCTTTCAAGCCGCAGGGTCTCGGCAACCGCAGTGGCAACTAGATGCGGATCGGCCCGCAAGGCAGCCCATTGGGCGGGCGCGTGGGCGAGATGGAACAGCATGTTGCCAAGCAGATGCACGGTGGTCTCGTGCCCGGCGAAAGCCAGGAAGGCGATGTTGCGGCCGGCAACCGTCAGCCCGACGGCATCGACCAGCGCCGGCAATCCGACCAGCAACGGCGGCATTACGGCGCCGGCAAGGTGGCTGCGCAACAGCTCGGCGAAATAGGCCGACATTTCGTGGGCGGCGTTCGGCGCCGAGCCGAAGGCGTCATCGAAACCAGTGTCGAGGATGGTGCGGATCGACGCCGACCAGGCGCGCAGCGTCGGCATGTCTTCGGCTGGAACGCCGAGCAGCCGGCCGATGATGCGTTCCGGCACCGCGCGCGTGAAGGCGGCGACGACGTCGACCGTGCCGGACAGATCCGCCTTTGAAACGAGCTGGTCGATGGCCTCGTCGACCACGGGCGCCAGAACTGCCGTGCCGTTGCCTACAAAGGGCTGCTGCAGGGCTTGCCGGATAGCGGCGTGCGCGCGTCCCTCCTGATACATCAGCCAGTCATTGATGGCTGATCGGCCGGTATCGGCTTCGCCGCTCGGCGGGACATGCGACAGCTGCCGGTTGACAAGACAGGCCGAAACAAGATCGTATTTCGTTACGTAGACGTCGCCCCACGGCGCCTGCCAAACAGGCGCCTGCTGGCGCATCTCATCGTAGATCGCGTAGATGTCTGTAGAACCATTGAAGCAACCGGCGCGTACTTGCCGCCAGCTGTGGTCGGCCGATGGAAATTCTCCATGCATTTTCTTGTGAATAACCCCGGTTACCTCACCCTGAATCACAACCACCCGTCGAACTATGACCGGCGGGCAGGGTCATGGCCATGACCGTTGCCGCGGGCTTCAGCCCGGTCTATTACCTTTGTACCCGCCAGCACGCTTACACGATAGGTGTGTTCCTTGGCTATTACCCGCATGGGCTTGGCGATGTCTTGCGGATAATCCCTTATGAAGAGACCGGCAGTCTTGGCTCGGTCGCGCCGGGAACGTTCATTTTTACCGATTTCGAAAGGCTCACGCCGGTTCAGATGCAGGCGGCGACTGACCTGTTCGACAGCGTCGCTGCCCAGGATCCCGGCCTGCTCCTGCTGAACAACCCCGCCAAGGCGCTTGGCCGCTTTGACCTGCTGAAGCGGTTGAAGGGAGCCAGCCTCAACGGTTTCGATGTCCATCGCCTCGATCAGCGCCAGGCCATTTCGCGCTTTCCGGTGTTCGTGCGCTGGGAAAGCCGGCACGATCCGCCGCTGACCGGACTGTTGGACAGCGCGCAAGCGCTGGAAGTGGCAATCGCCGCCCTGCCGGAGCCTATCCGGCATGACCCGGACCTGATGATCGTCGAATATGGCGCCGCCCCCTCGGCCGATGGGCGCTTCCGCAAATATTCGGCCTACAAGGTCGGTTCTACCATTTATCCGCAGCACTGCTTCATCAACGAGAACTGGTACATCAAGTTTCCAAGCACCCGCTTCACTGAGGCGGACAGGGCTGAAAGCCGCGCCTATGTCGCTGACAATCCGCACGCGGCCGAGATCAAGGGGGTGTTCGCGCTAGCCGGGATCGACTATGGCCGCATCGACTACGGCATGATCGGCGGCCGCATTCAGACCTTCGAGATCAACAACAACCCGACCGTCCTGGCGCGGCCTCCCGGCTGGGATGCGGGCGCCAATTACGGCCGATACGCCGATCTGCACGCAAAGGCGCTGCAGGGCATCATCCGGTCGGCATCATCCGCCCCGCCACTGAAGCTTGGGGACGGAAGCCGCAGCGTTGACGCAATCCACGCCGATGCCATGCGCAAAGTGCGTCGGCGCATCGCCTGGTTTTCCCTCAGGCGAAGCCTGTCGTTGCGCGGGCTCAAGAAGCGCTTGGCAAACCGGTTTCGCGGCTAGAGCCCGGTCCATCCCGATGGAAATCGGGATGGAGCCCTATCTTCTAGTTTGAGCATGATCTTTTCCGAAAACCGGATTCCACTTTTCGGGATCTTGCTCTGGGTCGATCCCCAGCCGGCGGTCCGGGACCCGCCTGAAGCTGAGGTTCGGCCTGGGAGGTGCTTGGCGCGACCTGACAGCCCGCCATGGAACGCTGCCCCGCGACGGACGTTGTTGCCGACGAGCGATTTGTCGCGAAAGGCACCGCCATGAAGAAAATCTACCAAAAGCCGACGCTCGTGAAGCGAGGCAGGCTCACCAGCCTGACGGCTCAGATCGTCGCTTCTGGGGTCATTCTGGGGGAATGATCCCCCAGATAACGGAAGGGATAAATCGATGAGCGAGCGCGGCGTTGATTTCCTGCAGGGCTGGATCCACGAGCACCTGCCGGGCGAACTGCCTGCCGACAAGGCAACGGCTCGAACCCTAACCACGCGAGCTGCCCTGGATGCTCGGCATTTAGGCCTTGAGGTCAGCGAGATCGAAGAGGATCTCGGTCCGCTGGAACGGGTGATTTTCGAGGCGCTGGATCAGCCCGATATCTGAGCCCCGACATCTGAGCCCCCGATATGAGCCCATTGCAGGCGATATTGGCCCATCGCCATCCTGGCGGGGGCTTTTCCGTGATGGCATCCGTGGGTGCGCAGCCCTAGGCAGCCCGCGCAGCTGACGCTCCCCGTGCCGGCGGCAATTCGAACACAGTGGCGCCGTTCTCTCGGCCGCGTTCGACATAACCGATGACGCGGAACCATTTGCCGACGTCGGCCCGCTGCAGCCAGCTGCGCGAGTGGATGGGCAGGTTGCCGGCCAGCGCCTGAATGTGGCGGATGTGGCGCCTGCAGAAGCGGACCGTCGCGGCGCTGAAGAAACCCTCCTGCGCGGCAAACAGCGTGTCGGCGGCGTCGCTGTTTTCGTGCCAGGCGACGATCGCCACCGTCTTGTCGCCGTCGACCAGCGCGTGCGCCCGGCCTTCCTTCAAATTCATCATCAGATTGTCGTAGGCGACCTTGCTGTCCTTGCCGGCGGCCACATACTCGTCCGACATCCGCGTGGACAGATCACGGAAGACACTTTCGAGATCGCCGATCGTAGCTGCGCGTGCTCGCATTTCTCCTCCTGCAGCCCCGGCAGGTAGTTTGCCCCAAGGAGAGGGGATCACCAAGCAAATCAAATCCGCCATTTGGCCTATGCGCGCAAAGTGATTTCAGAAGGCGGGTTTATTGCGTTGGCAGATCGCTCCCGTGGAACCGAACTTGCCTCCCCGAATTGACTCGCGATCGCGTTCGGGAGGGGAAGCATGCAAGATCAGCATTTCGATGAGCCGGTTCGCGTGGCGCTCGGCAGATCCAGAAACAAGATCTACAAGGTGGAGCGTGTCGCGCAGGCCGCCGATATCCTGATGAACCGATGGCCCGTGAAGACAGGCGGCTATCACGTCGCCGCCCGCAAAGCCTGCCTTGGCGTTCTGGAAGGCCTTCAAGAGGCGCGCTATGCCCGCGCCGCCTTCGTCAACGCGGCGATCGAGGCCGATATACTGGTCGAGCGCGACCGCGAGGGTTGAGCGGTCCATCGCCTCTTTGTTTGGCGTGAGGTAAACTGGCAGACCGGTCGGGAGCCTTCCATGTGCAACGACTATGAGCAGCATATTCTCTGGGCTGAATATTGCCGGATGCTGGAGTCGCTGGCACTTGAGATCCCGACCCATCAGACCGAACTTGACCTGCCGCGGGTTGATGACATCCATATCAACGATCCAGCCCCGATCATGCGCGCCGCCGGCGACACTGGCGTCGTTGAACTGACGTCGATGACGTTTGGATTTCCGCCGGCCGGCCCGAAAGGCGGACCAGTGTTCAACTTCCGCTCCGAAGGCAGGCAATTCGCCGGCAGCAAACGCTGCCTCGTTCCGGCATCCGCCTTCTTCGAGTTCACGGGCACGAAGTATCCGAAGGCAAAGCATCGCTTCACGCTCAACGGCTCGCCGTTCATGGCCATCGCAGGGCTTTGGCGTGAAGCTGCCGGCAACAAGCCGCCAACCTTCACCATGCTGACAACCGAGCCTGGACCGGATATTGCGCCCTATCACAGTCGGCACGTCGTGGTGCTTCGGCCCGGCGATTGGGCGGCTTGGCTCAGTCTGACGAAGCCGGAACCCGAACTGCTGCAGCCGCTTCCAGCCGGCTCGCTGCGCGTGGAGACCGTGCGCCCCGAAAGTTCATAACTCGGTTGCGCAGGCTTGCCGGCACAGCCGGCAGGCCGAAATCAGGAATCCGTCGGTGCGGCGCCAGGAAGTCAAGCCCTTGATGTTCAGTGCCCTTCCCGAGAGATGGGTGACAGTTCATTCCGGAGACATGGGTTACACTTTCGGCCTTTGCAAGGAGAGCAAGGTGCCTTGG
>NZ_JAMYUO010000024.1:0-100879 GCF_040323125.1 Mesorhizobium sp. M0062 | reverse complement strand
ATGAGAAGAAGAACAATGGTCTTTGGCGCATGCACTGCGCCTTCGAGCTTGAGCGCGAGCAGTTCGACTTCATCGAGATCACCGACCAGAGCGAGGCCGAGCTGATCGACCGCGTGCCGGTGGTGCCGGGCGAGATCCGCATCGGTGACCGCGCCTATCTGCAGGCCGAGCGGATCGCCAAGGTGATGGCGCAAGGCGGCGATGTTGTTGTGCGCGCGTCGTGGAAAAACGCGCGATGGCTCGACGCCAACGGCAGGGCGTTCGATCTCATCGGCTTCCTGGAGAGCTGCCGGGAGGAAGTCTGCGAAACGCCTGCCCGGCTGGCACTCAAGAAGGGCGAGCCTGTGAAGATGCGCCTGATCGCCTTGCGCAAATCCGAGGCCGCGGCACAAGAAGCGCGGCGCAAAATCAACAAGGAAGCCAGGGCCAAGGGCAACAAGGTTCAACCGCAGACGCTGATTGCGGCCGGCTTCGTCCTGCTTGTGACCTCGCTTGACCGGGAGGAGTTTCCCGCCGATACGGTCCTCAAGCTCTACCGCATGCGCTGGCGCATCGAGCTCGCCTTCAAGCGCCTGAAGAGCCTGATCGGGCTGCGCTCTCCTCCCGCCAAAGACCCAAGGATCGCAAGGTCTTGGATCCTTGCACACTTCCTCATCGCGCTTGTGACCGAACCCCTCTCGCAGGAGTTGGGTGTCTCTCCCCCTTGAGCGACGGGCGCCCGCTACTGTGGCGCGCCACCCGCCAGATCGTCGCCTCTCTGATCGCGACCATCTTTACTCAACCTTCCTTGGCGGCCCTGCGCCAAAATCTCCATGCCTTGCGATATCGCTGGCGCGAACCACCACGAAAGCGCAAATTTCAGTCCATGCCAAAGCTATCTTAGCGCCTATGCCCTTGAGGGGGAGATGTCCGGCAGGACAGAGGGGGTCGTGAAGGATCGCTGCCTCATCTTAACTCTGCAGCAGGCGCGACCTCCGTCGGCAACAGCACTTCGGCGGTCTGGTTGCCGAGCAGCAGGCGAGCGAGGCCCCGGGGGGCTGCGCTGCCACAGGCAATTGCAGCAGGCATTCATCACAAGCATGCACAAGCCCCCAATCTTCACCGCCACAGTGGCTATGCCGCCTCGCCTTGGCGTATCGTGGGCGCGACAGCAGGAGCCGGCATCATGAGCCCAAAACCATCCGAACAGGCCGACAATGAAAACGACAGCGGCGGCGAGTATTTCGAGGCGCCGCCCGCCCACGACGCCGAACTGGTTGCCGACGAGGCGCTGGAAGCGCCCGATGTGCCGGACTCCGAACCCCATGGCCGCCTGAAGCCGAAGCGGAAACCATCGGCGATATCGGGCCGCAAATTCCGCAAGCGTGACCTGGTGCGCATCGACGACCTCAGGCCGAGCCTGGCCGACCGCATCCGCTCCGATCATCCCGACCTGCCGCGCGGCGCCCGCATCAGCCGCGAGGAGCTCGGCCGCTACCGCATGCGCTACATGGAGGAGCTACTGCAGCAGGAGCATGGCGAATTCTCCGAGCTCGACCGCCAGGTGGTCGAATCGATCGCCAGGCAGGACACGATTTCGGAAAACTCGGAAGAGGAGTTCGAGGAGCACCGCTCGTTCGCCGACCGCGTCTCCGACAACATGGCGGCTTTCGGCGGCAGCTGGTGGTTCCTGATCTCGTTCGGCAGCGTGCTTGCGGTGTGGATCGGCATCAATTTGATCGCGGGCGTGAGCAGCGCCTTCGACCCCTACCCCTTCATCCTGCTCAACCTGCTGCTCTCCTGCATCGCCGCCATCCAGGCGCCGATCATCATGATGAGCCAGAGACGGACGGAGGCCAAGGATCGCCTGCGCTCGTTCAACGACTACCGGGTCAACCTGAAAGCCGAGCTGGAAGTGCGCCATTTGCACGAAAAGCTCGACTATCTGATCTCGCGCCAATGGACGCGGCTGGCCGAAATGCAGCAGATGCAGCTGGATGCGATGCACGAACTGACCGGCGCGAAGAAGGCGAAGCGGGCGCCGCGCAGGGTGCGCAGGCGGGTGGCGAAGGTGGAGGTGGCGGGGTGAGTCCCGGGCTGAGGCTGCAGGGCGGACGCGAAGTTGCCAAGCCGAGCGACGTGGCTTCGAAAAATATCGCCACGCCAATTGCCCGTTGAAGCCCGGCGCGGCTTCCGCTAAGAAGCCGTGGCTGGCCGGCCTATCGGCTGGTTCGTTTTCAGGTTCCTTGAAGGCACCCGTAGCTCAGCTGGATAGAGCGCTGCCCTCCGAAGGCAGAGGTCACAGGTTCGAATCCTGTCGGGTGCGCCACTTACCGATGTATTACAATAGCTCAGATAACCCTAAAGCCCGTCACGCTGAACGGATTCATGCGACGCGCTTGAAGTCTTTGTTTTAATGCATGTCGTTGTCCCAGGACCGCGGCTCACTTCTGGGCGACATGCATGAGTGCCCGGGTCTAGGCACGGGCGATCAGTCGATATTCGGTGTTATTGGCGCGTCGATTACCACTTCCGCCCGTTCAGTCAGACGCTATGCTGCTGACCGTGACACCAAGGCGCGCGTTCCGTTCGTGATGAAGCAAAGTCAACACCGCTTGCATGAGCGGATGACCATTCGCGGCCACCTCGAACCCGCGTCCTTCGTGCCCTGGATCATGCGCCATGCGGCCAAGCTCGGTCTCGCGCACCACATCGCTCATGCAAGCACCGATCGCATCGAACTCGATATTGCCGGTGCGGCGGAGCTGATCGACATGATGGAGATGGGATGTTCGCTTGGGCCCATTGAGGTCTGGGTCGAGACGATCGACCGCGCGCCTGTCGAGCAAAAAAACATATAGCTTTGCGTGTGGTTACCTCGGTTTGCACTTAATTTAACCAATATTGCAATTGCGAAATTATTATGCATACGTCAGCCGCATCGAGCGGTTCGCCAACTCCTTGCGCCGGCATCTCTCTGGTCGGGAAACAGTAGTATCAGTACGGAAAGTAAGGTCATGCTGTCCGACAAGACGGACACCTGGGTGCCGGTCGCCCTTACCCAGGATCTGCCAACAGGACAGGTAATGCCGGCGCGGACGCCCGCCGGTCCCATTGCCCTCTGGCGAAGCCAATCGGGGCGCTTGGCGGCATCGGCGGATCGTTGTCCGCATCGCGGCATGCGCCTCTCCCATGGCTTCGTGCGCGGCGAGGCGCTCTCCTGCATCTATCACGGCTGGACCTATTCGCAGGCCGGTCAGTGCCTGCGCATTCCTGCCCATCCCAGCCTCACGCCGCCGGAGACGATTCGAGTTGCGACCCGGTTGGTCGAAGAGGCAGGCGGGATCATCTGGGTCGCGGATGGAGAGCCTGACGGCAAGCCACCCCTTTTTGAGGGTTACGTCCCGCTCCGTTCATTGACGGCCCGCGCCGGAAGTTCGGCGCTCTTTGTCGCTGCCGGTACGAAGGCCACCGTTGAAGGATGCGTCTGGCAGGCACCCGGCGCGCCGGCAATCCGCCTGCTGCCTATCCCGCAGGAAGCCGGCGAGACGCTGATCCACGTCCTTGTTCCAGCCGATTGCGATGCGTCCGAGCGCATCGCGGCCTCGCGAGCCGCCGAGAGCCTTCGGCGCATGGCCGAAGGGATCGAGGCGAAAGGGACTGTGCCATGATCGACGATGCGATGCGCCACGAATGGTATCCGGTCGGGCTTTTCAGCCGGCTCGACCGCTATGGGCGCGAGACCACCCTGATGGACGAGCCGATCAAGGTTGCGCTCGACGCCAATGGCGCGGCGAAAGTGACAGGCGAAAACGGGCGCGTGCTGCCGGTTTCGGTGCGCTATGGCCATATCTGGTCGTCGCTCGGCGAACCGAAGAAACCGGTCTTTCCGATTCCCGAGGCAGACCAGCCCGGGCGCCGCTTCGTCGATGTCGGCGTGGTGCGGGTGCGCTGCTCGCCGCTCCGCGCCGTCGAGAACTTCCTCGACATCGCACACTTCCCCTTCGTCCATACCGACATCCTCGGCTCGGAGCCGCATACCGAGGTCGAAAACTACAAGGTCGAGATCCGCGAGGAAGAGGACGAGGTCTGGGCGACCCAGGTGAAGTTCTACCAGCCGCAGGCGGCGAAATCCGCGAGCGGAGGTATCACGACGGAATACATGTACCGCGTGCCGGCTCCGACCTGCTCAGTCCTCTACAAGACCTGCCCGCCGCGCCCGGGCGAATGGGATGTCATTACGCTATTCGTCCAGCCGCTTGCCGAGGATCTCTGCGACGTCTGGCCATGGATGGCGCTTTTCGATGACGAGACGCCACTGACCGATCTCATCCATTTCCAGCAGACGATTTTCCTGCAGGACCGCTCGATCCTCGAAAACCAGATCCCGCGTCTTCTGCCGCTCGATCCCGGCATGGAAATCCCCACGCGCGCCGACCTGACCTCGGTCGCCTATCGCCGCTGGCTGAAGCGCCACAATTATACCTACGGCGCGCAATTGGTGGCACAATGAAGCTTTACGACTACATCCTCTCCCCAAGTTGCTACAAGGTGCGCCTGATGGCCACGCTGTCAGGTGTGAAGCTCGAAATCCGCCCGGTCGACTTCCATCCCGGCGCCGAGCATCGTGGCCCCGAGCTTATGGCGCTTAATCCGGGAGGCTCCATCCCGATCCTTGAAGACGGCGACCTGATCCTGACCGAGTCTTCCGCCATGCTTGGCTATCTCGCCGCGAAGGCAGCACCGGCCTGGCTCGGCAGCGGCGCCCCCGAGGAGACGGCGCGCATCCAGCAATGGCTTTCCTTCTCGCACAGGCTGACCGCCAACCTCGGCGGCGCGCGCCTGCATGAGATGCTGCTGCGTCCCGGTGACATCGGTGCGCTTCAGGCCAATGGCATAGCGGCACTACGTGAGCTGGAAGCCGGCCTCTTCGAACAAAAAATGCGTGGCGATCGGTTTCTCGCATCCGACCGGCCGACGATTGCCGACATTGCTTGCTTTCCCTACGTCGCGCTCGCGCCCGACGGCGGCGTTTCCCTCGATCCGTATCCCACGATCCGGCTCTGGTCGCGAGCGCTCCGCAGCCTCGACAATTTCATCGAAATGCCCGGTATCCACCGGCTGCACGAGTTGAAGCCCGAACCGCGACCCATGCTGGACGAGGCGTGAGGTGACCGGCTATCTCCTGAAGAATTGCGCAGCGGTCATCACCGACGAGGGCAGGGGTCCGAGCGTCCGGCGCAATGTCGATGTGCTGACGAATGGCCCGCAGATCGAGGCAATCGGGCAAGGCCTGCACAGAAGCGAGTTGCCGGCCGGTACTATCGTGCAGGACGCCGACGGCTGGTTCGTCTATCCCGGCCTCGTCAACACGCACCATCACTTCTTTCAGTGCTTTGTGCGCAACCGTGCCGAACTCGACTGGACGAAGCTGTCGGTCATCGAATGGCTCGACCGGATCTATCCGATCTTCTCCCGGCTCAACGAGGATTGTTTCTACCACGCCTCGATCACGGCGATGGCAGAGATGATAAAGCACGGTTGCACGACGGCCTTCGACCACCAGTACAATTTTCCGCGCCATGCCGGAAAACGGCTCATCGACCGGCAGTTCGAAGCGGCCGATCTTCTCGGCATGCGTTTCCATGCCGGCCGCGGCGGCAACACGCTGCCAAAATCGGAAGGCTCGACCATTCCAGACGAGATGCTGGAGACCACGGACGAATTCATTGCCGACTGCGCACGCCTCATCGACACTTATCACGACACCAGTCCCTTCAGCATGCGTCAGGTCGTGGTCGCTCCCTGCCAGCCGGTCAACTGCTACCGCGAGACCTTCGTGGAATCGGTTTCGCTGGCGCGTGATCGCGGGGTGCGGATGCACACCCATGTCGGCGAGGGCGAAAGCCCGATCATCGAGGCCCGCCATGGCATGCGTACGGTGGACTATCTCGAGGACCTCGGATTTGCCGGCCGAGACACTTTCTATGCCCATTGCTGGGAGCTGACGCATGACGAACTGCGGCTGATGGCGGCGAGCGGCACCGGTGTCTCGCATTGCCCTGAGCCGGTCTATCTGGTGGGCGCGGAGGTGACTGATATTCCCGCCATGTCCGCCTTTGGCCTGCGCGTCGGTCTCGGCTGCGACGGTGCTGCCTCGAACGACAATTCCAACCTCATGCACTGCATCCATTCCGCCTACATGCTGCAATGCCTGGCGGCCTCGACGCGCGCTCATCCCGTGCCTGCGCCGGTCGATTTCCTCGGCTATGCGACAACGGGCGGGGCCGCGCTTCTGGGCCGCAATGACATCGGCCGACTGTCGCCCGGCATGGCCGCCGACCTCTTCGCGATCGACACGCGCCGCATGGATTATGTCGGCACGCGCCACGATCCATTGAGCCTGATCGCCAAGGTCGGTATCGGCATGCCCACCGACATGACCATGATCAACGGCCGCATCGTCTGGGAGAAGGGTGCGTTTACCGGGCTGAACGAGGCCCGGCTTGCTGCGGACGCGGAAGCCGCCTTTGCCGCGGTGGAATTCTAACAACTTAAGACAGGGGAACTGACATGCTGAACTATCTGACCCGCAGAACTCTGATGAAGGGCCTTGCCGCGACAGGGCTTGCCGGCGCGCTTGGCAGCCGTCCCGCCTTTGCGGCCGACGAGCCGCTCGGTATCACGCTCGTGCTCCCGTCGCCGGTCGGCGATGTCGGCTGGGGCCATGCGCTCGCCGCCGGCCTCGAGCCGGTCAAGGCCGCCTACGGCGACAAGGTGAAGATCACCGTCATCGAGAACATCGCCGAAGGGCCGGACGCCGACCGGATCATGAACAAGACCGTCGCCGACGGTAACAAGTTCCTGATCGCCGGCTCATTCGGCTACCAGAATGGTGCACTACAGATCGCCCGCCGCGATCCTGGGGTCACCGTGCTGCATGCCTCCGGCTTCCAGACCGCGCCGAATTTCTCGCCCTTCGCGGCGAAGTATTTCCAGGGCACTTACCTGCTCGGCATAGCCGCCGCAGCTCTTTCCAAGACCGGCAAGCTCGGCTCCGTCTCGGCCTTCGCCATTCCGGAGCTGATCACCTCGATCAACGCATTCACGCTCGGCGCACAGACTGTAAATCCCGATGTCGAGGTATCGGTCGTCTGGGTGAACTCCTGGTTCGACCCGGCCAAGGAACAGGAAGCCGCCAAGGCGCTGATGGCACAGAACTGCGACGTGATCTTCTCGAACGCGCAGGACACACCCTCCGTGATCTCGGCCTGCGAGGAGGCTGGCGTCTATGCGTTCAACCTCAATTCGTCGATGAAGAAATATGCACCGAAGAAATATCTCGGCTGCATCGCGACGGACTGGTCGCCCTTCTTCAAGGCTTCCGTGGATGCCCATCTCGCCGGAACTTTCAAGGGCGCCAACACCTTCCTCGGCGTCGCGGAAAAGGTGGTGGAGGTCGTGGACTGGAACTCAGATATCCCAGCCGACACGATGACGAAGATCAAGGAAGTGGCGGCGAGGATCGCCGACGGCAGCTTCTCGCCCTTCACAGGTCCAATCACCAAGGCCGACGGCAGCGAAGCCGCCGCCGCCGGTGCGACGATAGCGGATCCCGAGATCGTCGCGATGGACTGGCACGTCAAGGGTGTCACCACACCACTGCCGAGGTAAGTCATGACCCCGCCCCTTCTGTCGCTCCGCGGCATCTCGAAGAGCTACGGCCAGATCCGGGCTAACGAAGCCATCGATCTGGACGTGGCGCCCCAATCGATCCATGCGATCCTCGGGGAGAATGGGGCGGGCAAATCGACGCTGATGAAGCTCATCTATGGCGTTGAACAGCCGGACGAAGGCACCGTCGTCTGGAACGGAGAGCCTCTGCGCCTTGCCTCGCCGGCTGAGGCACGGCGCAGGGGCATCGGCATGGTCTTTCAGCATTTCTCGCTGTTCGAGACGCTGACTGTCGTCGAGAACATCCAGCTCGTCGTCCCCGGCGGCAAGGCGGAGCTGGCCGGGCGCATCCGCAGCCTCGGCCAGGATTTTGGCCTTGAAGTAGATCCTCTCGCCGATGTGCACGCGCTCTCGGTCGGCGAACGGCAGCGGGTGGAGATCATCCGCTGCCTGATGACGGACCCGAAGCTGCTCATTCTCGACGAGCCGACCTCGGTCTTGCCGCCGCAGGCGGTGAAGAAGCTGTTCGACACGCTCAGGCGCCTTCGCGACCGCGGCGTGTCCATCCTGTTCATCTCCCACAAACTGGAGGAAATTCGCACGATCTGTGACCAGGCGACGGTCTTGCGTGGAGGGCGCGTTATCGGCACCGTCGACCCGCGCGACTATGATGCGCACGACCTCGCCCGGATGATGATCGGCCGCGACATGCCCGAGGTGATGCCCGCGTTGGCCATGCCCGAGGGGGAGAAGCGGCTGGAAATAATCGACATGGACTACACGCCGGACGACCCCTTTGCCACGCCGCTCTCCGGCATCAGCCTCACGGTACGATCAGGCGAGATCCTTGGCATAGCCGGAATATCGGGCAATGGCCAAGGCGAGCTTGCCGCGCTCATCTCGGGCGAAGCGATGCTGCTGAAGGAACAACGCGACCGGATCTACATGATGGGCCGCGACGTAGGCACACTCGATGCGGCCGCGCGCAGGAGATTTGGCTTCGCCTTCGTGCCCGAAGACCGGCTGGGACGCGGCGCGGTCCCTGAAATGTCGCTCGTGCTCAACACCGTTCTTACCGCCCATCCTTTCGATCTCGTGAGGCGCGGCCTCATCAACAGCGCCGGAGCGACGGCTTTCACCAGCGAATGCATCCGTCGGTACGACGTCCGCGCCTCCGGCCCGGATGCCGAAGCGGGCTCGCTGTCCGGCGGCAACTTGCAGAAATTCATCGTCGGTCGCGAGATGATGCTGTCACCAAAACTGCTTTTCGTGGCGCAGCCGACCTGGGGTGTAGACATTGGCGCTGCATCCGCCATCAGAAGGCGGCTCATCGCGTTGCGCAACCTGGGCGTGGCGATCCTCGTGATTTCCGAGGAACTCGAGGAACTTTTCGAACTCTGCGATTTCATCCAGGTGCTCCATCATGGAATGCTGAGTCCGCCTCTGGTCACGCGGGACACGCGCCCCGAAGACATCGGCAGATACATGATCGGAGCACATGCCTCGCCAGAGAAGGTTCCTGCATGAGCGTTTGGGCCGCGACGTTCCTCCCCGCGCTCGTCCGCCGGGAGCATGCCTCGCTCGTCGCGGCCATGCTGGCCCCGGCTGTCGCGCTTGGCATGGCGATCATCCTCAATCTGGGCCTTTATGTGCTGATAGGCCGAGATCCGGCGGCCGTCCTGTACGCGATGCTTCTCGAGCCGTTCCTCTCCTGGGCATCGTTTGCGGAGGTGCTGCTGAAGGCGGGGCCCCTTCTCCTCATTGCTCAGGGGCTGGCGATCGGTTTCCGCGCAAAAGTGTTCAACATCGGCGCGGAGGGCCAGTTTATCCTGGGCGCTATTTTCGCCTCGGCGATCCCCGTCTGGTTTCCGCAGGCGACCGGGCAGTGGATCTGGCCGCTGATGCTGCTTCTCGGTGCCCTCGGCGGTGCACTTTGGGCATCTATCACCGCCTTCTGGCGCGTCAGGCTCAATGCGAACGAGATCCTGGTCTCCCTGATGCTGAGCCTCGTTGCGGCGCAAGTCCTCAACTACCTGCTGCTCGGCCCATGGAAGGACCCGGCCGGCTTCAATTTCCCACAATCCGTCATGTTTCAGAACGACGCGATGGTGCCGACCCTGATCACCGGTACCCGCGTCAACGTCTCGCTGCTCATCACACTTGCGCTCTCGCTGGTGGCCTGGGTTTTCATGCAGCGAAGCTTCATGGGGTATAAGCTCAAGGTCGGCGGCCTTGCCCCGCGCGCGGCCGGTTACGCCGGCTTCAGCGAAGGGCGTGCGATTTGGCTATCGCTTCTGATCGGTGGCATGGCGGCGGGACTGGCAGGCGCGGCGGAAGTCGCGGGTCCGCTCGGCCAGCTGCAGCGCTCGATCTCGACCGGCTACGGTTATGCGGCCATCATTGTCGCCTATCTCGGCGGCTTGCATCCAGTCGGCATCATCTTTTCCGCGCTCTTCATGGCTGTCCTCTATATCGGCGGCGACAATGCGATGGTGTCGGCAAACCTGCCGATCGCCGCCGTCCGCGTCTTCCAAGGCAGCTTGCTGCTCGCCTATCTCGGCGCTGTGGCCTTCGTGCGCTACCGCATCGAGTGGCGCCGCCCCCATCACCTGAGCCAGCCATGAACGCCGTCGAGTTCATTATTTCGGGCATGCTCGCAGCGGCAACCCCCTTTCTCCTTGCCGCACTCGGCGAGTTGGTGGTCGAGCGCGCCGGTGTTCTTAACCTCGGCGTAGAGGGCCTGATGGCCCTCGGCGCGGTGCTCGCGTTCATCGTCGTCTACCACGGCGGTGGACACCTGCTGGGGTTCGTTGCCGCCGGCCTCGGTAGCGCCGTCCTGTCCCTCGTCTTTGCAGTGCTGGCACTCGGATTCCGGGCAAACCAGGTCGCGACAGGCCTTGCGATCGGCATTCTCGGCCAAGGCCTTTCGGCGCTGTTCGGCAAAAGCTACGAGAGCTTGACGGTGAAGGGGCTCCCGAAACTTGCCTTTCCCGGCCTCTCGGAAATCCCGGTAGTCGGCAGGCTGTTTGTCCAGGACATCGTCGTATGGCTTTCCCTTGCCGTGACGTTTGCGATCTGGGCGATGTTTGCCTATACGAGAGTCGGCCTTGTCGTGAGGGCAATCGGCGAGAATCCCAAGGCAGCCCATGCCATCGGCTATCCGGTCATCGCTATCCGTATCGCGGCCATAGCTTTTGGTGGCATGATGGCGGGTTTTGCCGGCGCCTATGCGGCGGCGGTGTACACGCCCCTTTGGGCGGACGGTATGATTGCCGGACGTGGCTGGATCGCGATCGCACTCGTTGTCTTTGGTACGTGGCTCGCTGGCCGCATCTTCCTGGGTGCCTGCCTCTTCGGTGCGGTTTCGCTGATGAGCCTCGCCGCCCAGGCGACCGGTCTGGACTTGCCATCGCAACTGCTTTCCAGCCTTCCCTATCTCGTTACGATCGTCGTGCTCGGTGTCATCTCGGCGGACCGCCGCTTGCTCAGGCTGAACGGTGTCGCCTCGCTTGGCGAACCCTTCGAACGTTAGCCGGGATTAAAGTGGATTTGCGAAACTCGGCGTAAGTTGAAGAGATTCGAAACGCCAGCGGACGATCGGCATCCGATCCAAAGGGCAGAAACGCCAAACGGGGCGAAGGTATGCCCGCAAGGGTAGCGCTGACGCCGTCGACTGCGAGCAGCGGAACGATGTGGCGCACAACGCGCCCGACATCGGTGGAGATCGTCGCGGGTTTCTTGGATCGTCCCCTTTTCTGCAGTACGAGCCCCATTCTCGAGGGTCCATTCTCCACCGCAGCCTAGGGAAGCGGCGTCGCAAGACGGCCTGAGGCATGCGCCCGGTAAATTCCCGCATGCGAGCACTCGTCCTGCCTGTCTAAGGTTCCGAGTCTAACCGCAAATCCTCGATTTTTTCCGCCAATTCCAACATATATATTCCGGTCGCCGCAAGAAGCCATAACAACGATTTCCAATACTACCTATTCTTGCAGAAACTAAAAACGCTACACTCGCGTAATCATATCGGTAACGGATGCTGTTCAACCTGCGTACAGGCAACCAACACGGGGAGCGTCATTATGGATTTCTTTAAAAGTTTAACAAAGGCCTTGGCCGGTGGCGCGGTTACCGTGGCTTTGTGCTTTCCGGCTGGCGCGGGCGGGCTCAGTGTGGGCATCGGCGGCAGCGGTGGGGTGGGTGTTTCGGTCGGCGGCAGTGGCGGCGGGCTTGGCGTCGGTGTCTCGGTCGGCGGGAGCAAGGGCGTCAATGCCGGAGCGACGGTCGGAGGCACCAGCGGCACCACCGCCAGTGTCGGCGCCTCGGTTGGCAGCGGCGTTACCGCCGGCGCCGGCGTATCGGTCGGCACGGGCGTCGGGGTCGGGGTCGGCGCAACCGTCGGCAGCAGTGTCGGGGTCGGCGCCGGGGTCGGGGTGGGCAGTGGAGTGACGGCCGGGGTCGGCGTCGGCATTGGCACACAGACAACGTCCACCAGCCCTAGGGATCCCAACACGCCGGCGGTGCCGGCGCGGCCGGCGGTGGTTGCCATCAGCGCCATGTCGGCCGGCCAGATCGCCAAGATGAAAAAACGCTGCGCCAGCGTGCTCAGCGGCAAGGGCACCTACGACCGGGACCTGAAGGAGCTCTGCCGGATATTGGCGCGGCGCTGAGTACCGCAACATCGCATCTGCCGTGGGGCGTCAGTCTCTCAGCCAGCCACTGCCGCAAGGTGGCGGGCATTCTTAGGGGGTAGCTTTGCCAAGCGGTTCAGATTTTCGCGGAAAGGCGGAACCGCTCAGGCTGTGCGCTTTCATCGGCGGCATTTCGCATGGCTTGGTCGCCGAGCCGAAGGAAGCGCGCCGCCCGGTAGCGGCCTTGCGCTAGAGCATTTCGCCGAAACGGCGAACCGCTCTATCTGTTTGTTTTTACGAAATTCCCAAGGAAAGCGCGCACACTTTTCCTGGATTGCGCTAGCCTCTGCCGTCCGTCCGGTCACCCGTTTGGGCCGGCTCAAAGATTCACCTCTGGCCTTTTGTATCACCCGCTCTAGCTGCTTTGTGTTAGGCTCGTCATGTTAGCCTTGTCTTGCTGATGGAGGTTTTGATGGATCGGCGATCATTCTTGACAGCATTGTTCGGCGTTGCGGGGGCCGCGGCGCTTGCTACCGCGGTTCGGCCTCTCGAGGCCGTGGCCGGGGTTCCCAATATCGGTAACGGCATTCTCGATGAACTCGACAAGCAGGATGCCAATTTGTTTGATGACGACGAAGGCCCGGGCGATGTCGAGCAGATCTCGCATCGGCGATGGCACCATCGTCGCCACCACAGGCGGCATGTCTGGAGACGGCACTGCCGCACGTTCTGGCGGCATGGCCGGTTGCGCCGGCGCTGCTATCGCAGGCGCTCCTTTGTCGTCTTGCGGTTCTAACCGCGGCACGTTCCCGGATAGACCCTGCCCTGAGGCGCAAACACCAAACAGACCCATCCCGATTTGCATCGGGATGGGCTGGTTCAACTTTATCCAGCCACAGCTGCCACCGACTCCCGCTCGACCAGCGGGCATTCCAGCTTGGTGATGGGATAGCGGCCGCGGCCGGCAGGCGGCGGCACTTCGAGCTGTTCGATCGCCCATTGGCCCATCGCCATGTGCGGCAGGATCGATGTCGTCAGCGGCGGGAACAGATGGCGGGCGATCTCCTCGTCGTCATAGCCGACGACGGAGATGTCCTGCGGGATGTGCAGGCCCGCCTCCTTCAGCGCTTCGTAGCAGCCGATGGCCGTGCGGTCGTTCTGGCAGAAGATGGCGGTCGGGCGCTCTTTCAGCGCCAAAAGCTTCACGGTCGCGGCATAGCCGGCGCTCGCCGACCAGTCGCCCTCGACCACCAGTTCGGGATCGAACGGGATGTCGGCGGTGGCGAGCGCCCTGCGGTAGCCTTTCAGCCGGTCCTGCGCGGCCTGCATCCACGGCTCGCCGGTGATGGTGGCGATGCGGCGGTGGCCGTGGCCGATCAGATGCCGGGTCGAGTTCTGGCCGCCGGCGATCTCGGACGGCACCACGGCCGGGAAGGCATAATCGGCCGTGTAGCAGTTGAGCAGGATGACCGGTATGTCGAGGCCGTAGAGGAAGTCCGGCGCCGTGATCTCCCGGGTGAAGATGGTCATATAGATCAGCGCCGAGATGCCGCGCCTGGTGAGCGCCGCAACGGCGCGCGGCTCCATGACGGCGTCGCCCATGGTCTGCGCGACGAGCAACACATTGCCGGCGTTCCACGACGCCTGGCGCGCACCCTCGATGGCGACAACGGCTTCCGGGCTTGTCGCCAGCTGGTCGACAGCGAAACCGATGACACCGTCAAGTCCATCGAAGGCGGCAACAGGTTTGCGCAGCGCCGAGAAGGCGGGTGCTGCGTAGCCGAGCGCACGCGCGGCGTCGATCACCCGCTCGCGCGTCTGCTGCGACAGCCGGATGCCGGGCGAATCGTTGAGCACGAAAGAGACGGTCGCCTGCGAGCAACCGGCTGCCCTGGCAATGTCGGTCATGGTGACGCGGCCGCCCTTGGCAGCTCTCGCCGGCGCCTTGCGCCGCTTCGCCGTGTCGTCCGGATCCCTCGTCTCGCTCATGGCATTGCGTCCCAATCCCCAGCCTGTCTAGTCGCAAGCCTGCCACACCGACAAGATGGTGTCGCGCCGTCGACCAATGGAAATAGTCGAAGGCGTTTATCTTTATTAGCAGCTTTGAAGTTCGCCGCCATGCCGCTTCGGGCCGCGTGAAATTCGAGGACTGCAAGGCATCTGCTTGCGCGAAGCCGTGCTGCACCTGTTCGGGCAAACTAGACCTAGGGCCACCGCCGAGTGTCCGCGCGAGACCTCTGCTAATAGTGTTTACTAATACAAAACGACGCTGTAACGTCAATCCGCCGTGTCCGGTCAGGTGGGACCCCGTGCGGCGAGAAGTGCACGTGAATGGCCCGATGGCGAGCGGGGTTTGCCTCCGCAAGCCTGGTTTCGGACATGTGATATGTCAGACAAATCAGACTATTTACGAGCACGGGATGAGTCTCTAAAGTCCGTGATCGCGACCGACGACGCCATTCTTCAGCGCCGGGAACCCCTGAGGAGGAGGGCGTCCAAATCGCGAGCGGCAAGTCAGTGAATTCAGATCGGTTCAGTCCGACGACTGAGCCAAAACGGGAGGTTGAACATGAAATCCTTGATACGACATGCATCCGTGGCCACCGCAGCCCTGCTGCTTGGCCTGACCGCGACAGCCATTGCGCGCGCCGACGACAAGCCGACGCTTGCCTTCGTCGTCAACGGCGCTTCCGATTTCTGGAAGGCCGCCGAAGCCGGCGTCAAGAAGGCGCAGGCCGAATTGCCCGACTACAATCTCGAACTCAAGTATCCCGAGCAGTCCTCGGTCGCCATCCAGCAGCGGCTGATGGACGATCTGGTGACCGCCGGCGTCAAGGGCATCATGGTCTCGGCCGTCGACCCCAAGACCTCGACCGACGGTCTGAACAAGATCGCGTCGGAAACGGCGCTGTTCACCACCGACTCCGATGCCCCGCAGACCAAGCGCGTCGCCTATATCGGCTCGTCCAATGTCGACGCCGGCAAGCAGGCGGCCGAGATCGCCAAGAAGGCGATGCCGGACGGCGGCAAGTGCCTCGGCTTCGTCGGCCTGCTCGGCGCCGACAATGCCAAGGAACGCATCCAGGGCATGAAGGACGGCCTCGCCGGCAGCAAGATCGAACTGGTGGACGTGCGCGGCGACGACATCGACCAGGCGCGCGCCAAGAAGAATGTCGAGGACGCGCTGGTCGCCAGCCCCGACATCACCTGCATGGTCGGCTTCTATTCCTACAACACGCCGCGCATCTATGAAGCGCTGCGCGACGCCGGGAAGCTCGGCTCGATCACGGTCGTCGGCTTCGATGACGATCCGATCACGCTGGGCGGCGTCAAGGAAGGCACCGTGGCGGCGACCGTCGTGCAGCAGCCCTTCGAATGGGCCTATCAGGGCATGAAGCTGATGGCCGCCTATCTCAAGGGCGACAAATCAGGCATTCCGGAAGGCGGCCTGATCATCATCCCGACCAAGATCATCGGTAAGGACGATGTCGACACCTATGCCGCCAATCTGAAGGCGATGTCCGGAAACTGAGACCACGAGCAGTTGCGCCGGCTCAGGGTTCGCCTTGAGCCGGCGATCGTGTTGACGGGCCGGCCAAGGCCCGTCAGTCTGTAGCCCACCGGCTGCTGGCAAGCCTGATCAAATATGGCGTGATGAATTATTCCGACCCATCCATCGTCGCAACCACCCCGTTCCTCGGCCTCGAGAACGTGCGCAAGACCTATCCGGGCGTGGTGGCGCTGGACGGCTTTTCCATGGAAGTCAGGCCGGGCGAGGTGATCGGCCTGGTCGGCGAAAACGGCGCCGGCAAGTCGACCTTGATGAAGATCCTCGGCGGCGTCACCAGGCCGGACAGCGGCGCCATCACCGTCGACGGCGTTGCGCATGACGGGCTCACCGTCGAAGGCAGCCTGGGGTCGGGCATCGCCTTCGTCCACCAGGAACTCAATCTGTTCGAAAACCTCGATGTTGCCGCCAATATCTTCTTCGGCCGCGAGCCGTTGCGCGGCGGGCCGCTGAGATTGGTCGACCGCGCCAAGCTGCGCGAAATGGTGGCGCCGCTGCTGAAGCGTGTCGGCGCCAACTTTTCCGCCGATACGCCGGTTGCCTCGCTGTCGCTTGCCCAGCAGCAGATGGTCGAGATCGCCAAGGCGCTGTCGATCAAGGCCCGGCTGGTCATCCTCGACGAGCCGACATCGAGCCTGCCGCTTGCCGAAACCGACAAGCTGCTCGACGTCATCAAGGCGCTGAAGGCCGATGGCATCAGCGTCATCTTCATTTCGCACCGGCTGCATGAGGTCGAGCGCGTCGCCGACCGCGTCGTGGTGCTGCGCGACGGCATGCTGGCCGGCACCTTGCCGAAGAGCGCCATCAACCACGACCAGATGGTCAAGCTGATGATCGGCCGCATGCTGAAGGAGCGCGAGAAGGCCTCCGAGGCGGCGCGGGCGCCGGGCGCCACGGCTCTCTCGGCCAAAGCCATCCGCACCCCCGCCTACCCTGCCCGGCCGGTCGACCTCGACATCAGGCGCGGTGAAATCCTCGGCCTTGCCGGTCTTGTCGGCTCCGGCCGCACCGAACTGGCGCGGGTGTTCTTCGGCATCGACAGCACGCTTGGCGGTGGGCTCGAACTCGACGGCAAGCCGCTTGTACTGGGTTCGGCGGCCGATGCGGTCGCGCATGGCATTTTCCTGGTTCCGGAAGACCGCAAGCTGACCGGCATTTTGCTTGACCTGTCGATCGCGCAGAACATCTCGCTGCCCAACCTGCCGGCGCATGCGAAGCGTCGACTGGTGTCGGCAAGCGCCGAGACCGCCACCGCCGAGAAGCAGAAGAGCAATCTCGGCATCAAGGCGCCGTCGGTGCAGACGCGAACCGGCACGCTGTCGGGCGGCAACCAGCAGAAGGTGGTGCTGGGCAAATGGCTGGCGATGAACCCGAAGGTGATGATCCTCGATGAGCCTACGCGCGGCATCGATATCGGCGCCAAGGCCGAGATTTACGGGCTGATGCGAGCCTTGGCCGATGCCGGCGTGGCCGTGCTGATGATCTCCAGCGACATGGAAGAGGTGATCGGCGTGTCCGACCGCATCGCCGTCATGCATGAGGGCCAGATCTCGGGCATTCTCGACAAGGAACAATTCAGCCAGGAAAACGTGCTGTTGCTGGCGGTCGGCAAGCCGGCAAACTAGCGGGCTTCAGGCGATTGCCGGTCCGGCGCATTGGGGAGAAGACGATGAGCAAAAAAGATCTCGGCCTGCTGATCCTGATCCTGGTGGTCGGCGCCGTGGTGACCGCCATCAACCCGCGCTTCCTTTTGCCGATCAACCTCGCCAACACCTCGAACCTGATCGGCCTGTTCGGGATTCTCGCCATCGGCCAGGCCTTCGTCATCATCACCGGCGGCATCGAATTGTCTGTGGGATCGCTGGTGGCGCTGCTCGGCACGCTGTTCATCGATTTCATCGCTGTGCGCGACATGCCATGGCCGGTGGCGCTGCCGCTGATCCTGGTGCTGGGCGGCATCATCGGGCTGGCGCATGGCTGGCTGATCACAAGGCTGAAATTGCAGCCCTTCGTGGTGACGCTGTGCGGCCTTTTGATCTATCGCGGGGTCGCCCGTTTCTATACCGCCGACGGCACCGCCGGCTTCGCCTTCGGCCAGAATTTTCCCGAGCTCGAATTCCTCACCGCGGGCCGCAGCTATGGCGTGCCCAACAGTTTCATCGCACTGATCGTCATTTCGATCGTCATGTGGGTGGTGCTGCACCGCTCGGTGTTCGGACGCTACCTCTATGCCATCGGCAAGAACGAAGAGGCGGCTAAATATTCGGGCATCCGCACCGGCCGCGTCGTGATGGCCGCCTATGTCATCTGCGGCGTTCTGACGGCGCTGTCGGCGATCTATTTCGCCATGTACACGCGCTCGATCTCGCCGGCCAGCCACGGCCAGTTCTACGAACTCTACGCCATTGCCGCCGCCGTGCTCGGCGGCTTCTCGCTGCGCGGCGGCGAAGGCTCGCTGGTTGGCGTCATCCTGGGCACCGTGCTGCTGCAGGAGTTGCAGAACCTGGTCAATCTGCTCGGCATCCCGTCCTCGCTCAACTTCGCGGTGATGGGCGGCGTGATCCTGATCGGCGTGCTGGTCGACCAGCAATGGGGCGTGTTCCGCGCAAGGCGGCTGATGCTCGATGCCAGCCGCAAGACTGTCGCGGCCGAGTAGCGCTACATCACGCCGGAGATATCCGAGAAGGCCATCGCCTTGCGCAGCACCTCGGCGAAGCGTTCTCCGGCGGCTTCGCGCTGGCCGCCGTTGTCGATGGAGGTGACACCGGGTCCGGACAAAGCGACATTGGCGCTGCGGGCGAGCCGAGCCAGCACTTCGCCGCGCGATTCGCGGCCGCGCTGGGCGAGACGCTCGGCGAGGATTTCCGGCGAAGCGGTGATCTCGACGACAGCCAGATTGGCATAGCGCTCCCGCAGCACCGGGATGACTGCGCGCGAGACATTGGCCACGGCGACATGGCCATTGGCTATCGACCAGTCGACATCGGCCGGGATGCCATAGCGCAGGCCGTGCGCCTCCCAGGAAATGGCGAAAGCGCCGTCGGCCTGGGCCTCGGCAAAGGCGGCGTCGGCCAGCGTGTCGTGATCCTCGCTTGCGGCGTCGCTCGGCCTGGTGATGACCCGGCGGACGAACTCCAGCCTCGTCTCGTCGGCAAACAAGGTGCGGGCATAGCCGATTACCGTATCCTTGCCGGCGCCGCTCGGGCCGACGACGGCGACAAACACGCCGTTGCGGAGCGGAAAGGCCTCGCTGCTGAGTTCGCGCTCGATCGACGCCGAGACCATCAGGCGACCCGGCGCCCTTGGCGCCAGACAGTGCGCACGACCGGCACATGGTCGTCGACGCGCACACGCACCAGATCGGCGCGGCGGCCCTGTTCGATGACGCCGCGGTCGTTGAGGCCGATCGCCTCCGCCGGATTCTTCGACACCATCGCAACCGCCTGCGGCAGGGAAATGCCCTCGACGACGTCGCCGAGGAAGAAGGCCGACTGGATCAGGCTGAAGGGAATGTAGTCGGACGACAATATGTCGAGCAGGCCGTCGCCGGCCAGCGTGCGGGCCGAGACATTGCCCGAATGCGAGGAGCCGCGCATGACGTTGGGCGCGCCCATCAGTACGCCGAGCCCGGCATCCTTCGAGGCCTTGGCGGCTTCCAGCGTGGTCGGGAATTCCGCGACGCGCACGCCCTGCTCGATCGCCTCGTCGACATGGCCTGATGTGGCGTCGTCATGGCTCGCCAGCACAATGCCCCGCTCGTTGCAGGCGGCTGATATCGCCACCCGGTTCGGTCCCGAATTCTTCGCCGATTCCGACATCCGCTTTTCGCAGAACAATTGGAAGTCGCGATCGGTCAATTTCAGCTTGCGCTGATAGTAATGGGCGTAGGTCTCGAGATTGACGAACTGACGCTGTCCCGGCGCATGGTCCATCAGCGAGGCCAGCTTGACCCGCTCGTCGCCATCGAAATTGGCGAAAGCCCGCAAGCAATCCGGCGCCGAGACCTCACAGCGCAGGTGCAGGAAATGGTCGGCCCGCAACCGGTCTTTCGCGACGCTGTCCTCGATCGCGCCGGCGAGCTTGCGGATGTCGTCGGAGGTAATATCCGCGTCCTCGTCCATGCCGACACGCAAAGCGTCGAGGACGGTGGTGATGCCGGCGGTGGCCACCTGCGCGTCATGGGCAAGGACGGCGGCGATCGGGTTCCAGCGCACTTTCGGGCGCGGCGCATAGTGGCCTTCGAGATGGTCAGTGTGCAGCTCGACCAGGCCGGGAATGATGTAGTCGCCGCCCATGTCCTCGCCGCCCATGCTCCCGCCGGTGTGGCCGGTGCCGGCGTCGACGCCGGAGATAAAACCGTCGCGCAGCACGAGCGACCCTTCGACGATCTCGTCGGCAAGCACGATGCGGGCGTTGTGGAGAACAGTTTCGGCGGTCATTCAGGCAGTCCTTGCTTACTGGGACGAATTGCGGTCAGGCGGTTTTTCGGGCAGCGCGGCGGCCGAGCGCATGATGCGAAAGCACCATGAACGGAGCGCCCGGTTCGGTTTCGACGAACAGCGTCAGCGCATCCACCAGCACCGGCTGCTGCAGCACATCGGCGAACAGGCTGTCAATTGCCGCGCGCAGACGTTGGCTTTCCTGCGGCCCGGCCCGGCCGGACAGTGTCATGTGGAAGCGAAAGGTCTCAAACACATAGGGATAGCCCCACTGGCAGAGATTGCGGAACTCGGCCGGCTTCAGCGAATCCGGGCTGCGCCGCTCGATCTCGGCCTCGGTGAGCGGCGCGCGAAAACGGTCGAAGCTAAGCACGACATCATCGGCGAAACGGTTGAGCGGCGGCAGCGGGCCTTCCGGCAGCAAAGCGAAGAAACCATCGATCTGGCTGACGACCAGGCGCGGGATGGTGACCGTCGGCGTTGCTTCGGCAAAGGCGTCCAGCGCCGCGCGCAACGAGCTTTCGGTTTCGTTGGCGGCCAACCGGAAGGGCGCTTTCAGCGTCGCATGAAAACCGTAGCGCCGCGCCGATGCGGTGTGAAAGGCGACTTCGGCCGCCGACAGCTCGCCCACCGCCTCGACCGGCCTGGTGGCGGCGCCAAAGGGGTCGCGGCCCAGCCAGTTGGCGGCGATCCGCGCCAACGGCTCGTCCTGCCTTGGGGTGAAATAGATGGCGTAGCGCATCGAAAAAAATCCTCGTCAGCCCGCTGACATAGGTGATTTCCATGACGGATTGACGAAGCTTATGCGGGTTTTCGAAGGCAAATCGACCCCATGGATCGTTAGCCGACGATTTTTTCCTGCTGGACCAACAGCATCCGCCGCAAGCGAAGGCCGATCAGGCCTTCATCAGCCACTCGTGCTCGGGCGCATTGTGGAACTTCCACGTCCGCTTCGGCCCGGCCATGACGTTGAGGTAATAGAGGTCGTAGCCGTGGCAGGCGGCGCAGGGGTGATAGCCCTTGGGCACCAGCACGACATCGCCGTCCTCGATCGCCATGGCTTCGTCCAGCTCGCGGGCGCCGGTCTTGTCGGCGTCGGTGTAGACGCGCTGGAAGGCAAAGCCCTGCGGCGGGTTGAGGCGGTGGTAATAGGTTTCCTCAAGATAGGATTCGGCCGGCAGATTGTCCTGATCGTGCTTGTGCGGCGGGTAGCTCGATGTGTGGCCACCGGGCGTGATGACCTCGACCACCAGCAGCGAGTCGGCGGGCTTGCCCTCGGGCAATATGTTGGTGACGTAGCGCGTGTTGGTGCCTTTGCCCCGAGTCTCCTGGCCGAGGTCGTCGGGTGCGATGACGCGAACGGGCAAGCCGCCGCCCAGGCCCGGCGCCGAGCAGACCGCGAGTTCGAGATCGGTGTCGGCGGTGACCGACCAGTCCGAACCCTCCGGAATATAGACCGACCACGGCTTGCCCTCGAAGGGCGACATGCGCTCGCCGAGCAGGCCGAGTTCCTGGCCGCCGGCCCTTGCCGTGCCCTTGCCGGTGACGAACACCAGGCAGACTTCGCGATCCTGCGTCTTGCCGGATGCGGTCTCGCCCGGCTTCAGGCGGTGCAGGTCGAAGCCGACATAGGTCCATCCGGCGCTTTTGGGCGTGACATGGGCGACGCGGCCATGGCCCTTGTCGGCTTTGACGAGCAGTTTCGACATGTTTTGTCTCTCCTATCGCAAGTCTTCGAGGTCGGCCTCTCAACTTCGTCATCCTAGAGCGAAGCTCCGTCGCGAAGACCCTAGGATGACGAAGCGAGGGACGTTCCGGCCAATCACCGACGTAGGCGATACGCCAGGTGTCGAGTGTCCGACCCGCAAGCCCTTCCGAGCCACGGCCGCTTCATTCCTTCGGTTCGGCGTCCGCCTTCGCTTCGCCGGTCTTCGGTCGATCAGGCGCAGCCTTGCTCTCCTCCACCGGCTTGTAAAGATAGAAGAACTGCCACACCGCGTAGGCGGCAAAGCCGAGCGCAATGATGCCCCAGAATGGGGTGCCGGAGGCGAATTCTATTCCGGCCCAGATCACGCAGACGGCGACGACGGCAACGCGCCGCCACAGCGGCCGGAAGAACGGGTGCTCGTAATCCTTCATCGGACCGGCTTACGCATTGGGAAAGCCTTGCGTCTCGACCGTGTAGCCGGCCGCCGTCATCACCCGCATCAGCTCCTTGTAACCCACGTGGGCCATCTTCAGCGGCGGGTTCTTTTTCGGGTCCTGCTCGGCCTCGACGACGAACCAGCCTTCATAGCCATGGTCGGCGAAGCGCTGCACGATGGCGCCGAAATCGAGCGAACCGTCGCCAGGCACCGTGAAGGCACCGAGCGCCACGGCGTCGAGAAAGGACTGCTTTGTGCGGTCGAGCCCGTCGATCACGCCCATGCGCACATCCTTCACATGGACATGGCTGATGCGCTTGTGGTGGTTGTCGATGGCGCGCAGCACGTCGCCACCGGCAAAGGCGAGATGCCCTGCATCGAGCAGCAACGGAATGCCTTCGCCGGAATGGCGCATGAAGGCATCGAGCTCCGGCTCGGTCTCGACCACCGCCGCCATGTGATGGTGATAGGACAGCGGCATGCCTTGCTCGGCGCACCATTCGCCGAATTCGGTGAGGCGCCTGGCATAGGCCCTCATCTCGTCGTTGGACAATTTCGGCTTCGTGGCGAGAGGCCTGGAGCGATCACCCTGGATCGAGCGGCCGACCTCGCCATAGATGATGCAAGGCGCATTCACCGCCTTGAACAGGTCGATCATCGGCTGGATGCGATCCTTGTTCTTGCCCATGTCCTCATCGACCAGCGTGCCGGAGAACCAGCCGCCGCACAGCGTCACGTCGGCCTTTTTCAGGATAGGCAGCATGATTTCGGGGTCATTGGGAAAGCGGCGGCCCATTTCCATGCCGGTGAAGCCGGCCGAGCGCGACTGGCGCAGGCACTCTTCCAGCGAGACGTCGTCGCTGAGTTCGGCAAGATCATCGTTCCACCACGCAATGGGGGACATGCCCAGTTTGGCTTTCAAGTTTTAGCTCCGGTTTCTTGTTCACCCTCCCCCTTGTGGGGAGGGTCGCTGCGAAGCAGCGAGGTGGGGTGCGGCGCCAGACCCCCACCCGGACCTTCGGTCCGACCTCCCCACAAGGGGGAGGTAGGGGCCGGGTGCATGTACATCAATCGCCGATTGTCTGCATCTGCCGCTTTTCGTCGTAGGCCTTGCGGGCTGCGTTGACCTGCGGCCGTGCGGAGACTTCCGGCACCGCGACATCCCACCAATGGCCGCCGGCATCGGTGGAAATCAGCGGGTCGGTGTCGATGACCAGCACGGTGGTGCGGTCGTTGGTTTTCGACTTTTGCAGCGCGGTCTCCAGGCCGGTGATCGACGGCACCTTCTCGGCAATAGCGCCCATGCTCGCCGCATGCGCGGCGAAGTCGATGTCGGGCAGGATCTCGTGGCGCGCGTCCTTCAGGAGGTTGTTGAAGTTGGCGCCGCCGGTGGCCATCTGCAGCCGGTTGATGCAGCCATAACCCCTGTTGTCGAGCACCACTATGGTCAGCTTCAGGCCGAGCATCACCGACGTGGCGATTTCGGAATTCATCATGAGGTATGAGCCGTCCCCGACCATGACGACGACCTCCTGGTCGGGCTTGGCCATCTTGGCGCCGAGCCCGCCGGCAATCTCGTAGCCCATGGTCGAGAAGCCATATTCGCCATGGTACGAGCCGGGCGCGCCTGCCTGCCAGAGCTTGTGCAACTCGCCCGGCAGGCCGCCCGACGCGTTCAGCAAGGTCACGCCGGATCCCAGCGCGCGCTGCACGGCGCCGATCACCTGCGCGTCCGACGGGAAGGCGGCGTTGGTCGACGCCGTCACCTTGGAGGCTTCGGCCTGCCAAGCCTTCTTGCCTTGGGTCGCATTGTCGGTCCATGTCGCCGGTGCTTTCCAGTTCCCCAGCGCAGCACCGAGTTCGGCGAGCCCTTCGGCCGCATCGGCGACCAGCGGCAGCGCGCGGTGCTTGCCGGCGTCGAAAGGCTGCACGTTGAGGCCGATGATGGTCTTGCCGGAGTTCTTGAACAGCGCCCACGAGCCGGTGGTGAAATCCTGCAGGCGGGTGCCGATGGCGAGCACGACATCGGCTTCCTCGGCCAGCCGGTTGGCCGCGGACGTGCCGGTGACGCCAACCGCCGCCATGTTGAGCGGATGTGTGTCGGGCAGCGAGGACTTGCCGCCTTGCGTCTCGCAGACCGGAATGCCGGCGCTCTCGGCGAATTTCGCCAGTTCGTCCGAAGCCTGCGCATACAGCACGCCGCCGCCGGCGATGATCAGCGGTTTTTTCGCACCCTTCAGCGCGGTGACCGCCGCCGCCAATTCATGCCGGTCCGGACGCGGCCGGCGCTGGTGCCAGACGCGCTCGGCGAAAAAGCTCTCGGGATAGTCATAGGCCTCGGCCTGCACGTCCTGGCAGAGCGACAGCGTCACCGGGCCGCATTCCGCCGGATCGGTCAGCACCTGCATGGTCCGCGCCAATGCCGGGATGATCTGCTCGGGACGGGTGATGCGGTCGAAATAGCGCGACACCGGACGGAAGCAGTCATTGACCGTCGCGGTGCCGTCGGAAAAGTCCTCGGCCTGCTGCAGCACCGGATCGGGGATGCGGTTGGCGAAGACATCGCCCGGCAAAAACAGGACGGGCAACCTGTTTACGTGGGCGAGCGCCGCCGCCGTCACCATGTTGAGCGCACCGGGGCCGATCGAAGAGGTCGCGGCCATGAAGCGGCGGCGGAAATTGGCCTTGCCATAGGCGATCGCCGCATGCGCCATCGCCTGCTCATTGTGGGCGCGGAAGGTCGGCAATTCGTCGCGCAGCTGGTACAGCGCCTCGCCGATGCCGGCGACATTGCCGTGACCGAAGATCGCCCACACACCGCCGAAGATGGGCACTCGTCTGCCGTCGATCTCGGTCATCTGCTTGCTCAGAAAGCGGGTCAGCGCCTGCGCCATCGTCAGGCGGATTGTCTTGCTCATGGTGTTTTCCTCCGCAGTCCTCTTGCCGCGCCTTTATGCTGCTTTACGGCCACGCGCGGCAAGCCACGCTTCGGTCAACTGTTCGAAGCGCGCGGCCATGTCGGCGATAGCCTCGTCATCCGTCATCTTGCCTGCCAGCCATTGTTCGGCGGCGTGGACGAAGATGGTGCGGCCGACGGCAAAGCCCTTGACGATCGGCGCCTTGGCGGTGGCGGCAAAGGCCGCTTCCAGTTCGTCCTGCGGCGCTTCGAGACCCAGCAGCACGACGCCGCGGCACCACGGATCATGCTTCAGGATCACCGCTTCGATCTTGGCCCAGGCGCCGGCCGACGCCTGCGGTTCGAGCTTCCACCAGTCCGGCTTGATGCCAAGCGCATAGAGTTCTTCCAGGGCGCGCGGGATCGTCGTGTCATCGAGCTTGCCGTGCTTGCCGGCGATGATCTCGACCAGAAGCTCCCGGCCGACCTTCCGCGCGGCTTCGAACAGCGAGCGCAGCTTCTGCTGCTGCTCTTCCTTGAGCGCTGCCGGATCGTCGGGGTGATAGAAGCACAGGCATTTGATGCAGTGGTCGACCGGCCATTCCACCAGTTGCGAGCCGATGTCCTGCGAGAACTCGAAGCGCAGCGGCCGCGAGCCCGGCAGTTCGACGGGACGGCCGAGCCAGGCAAAGGGGTGGCGGGCGAATTCGAACATCGCTTCGCGGCCATGCTTCTCGTCGATCAGCATGCCATAGCCGTCGCGGCCGGCGGCGACTTTCGCCGCAGCCTTGACCGCCAGCACCTTGAAATCGCGGATGCGCGCCGGATCGGCGCCGGTCTTTGCCGCGACGTCCTCAAGCTGCACACGGTGGTCGCAGGCGAGCGCCATCATCGAGGGGATATCGCGGCGGCGGGTCGTCGCCCAATGGATGTGGTTGATCGCCTCGTCCTTGCGCAACGCTAAGTGCTTGCTGCCGTTCTTGAGGAAGAACTGCAATTCCTCGAAGGTCGGATATTCCGGCGCGCAGAGCAGCCGCGACACGGCGAAGGCGCCGCAGGCATTGGCCCAGGTCGCCGCTGTCGCATGATCTTCCCCACCCAGCCAGCCGCGCAGGAAACCGGACATGAAGGCATCGCCCGCGCCCAGCACATTATAGATCTCGATCGGAAAGCCCTTGCCGACGACACCGTCTTCCAGATCGTCGCTGATCGGCCCGTCATAGACGATGCAACCCATGGCGCCGCGCTTCAAGACGATGGTCGCCGAGGACAGAGCGCGGATGGTCTTCAACGCACTCAGGCAATCGTCGGCGCCCGAGGCGATCATGATCTCTTCCTCGGTGCCGACGATGAGATCGCAATCGGGCAGCACCGTCTTCAGCTGGGCCGAGACGCGGTCGGATTTGACATAGCGCTCAAAACCTTCGGCATGGCCGGCGAGCCCCCAGAGGTTGGGGCGGTAGTCGATGTCGAACACCACCTTGCCGCCCTTGGCCTTGATGATGCGGATCGCCTTGCGCTGGGCGGCGTCGCTGTTGGGCCGGGAAAAATGCGTGCCGGTGACGACGATCGAGCGGGCCGAGGCGATGAAGGCTTCATTGATATCTTCTTCGGCGAGCGCCATGTCGGCGCAGTCGCTGCGATAAAAGATCATTGGCGAGACGCCTTCGCTCTCGACCGAAAGCAGCACCAGGGCCGTCAGCCGTTCCTGGTCGGTCTTGAGCCCATCGACATTGACGCCTTCGCGCCGCAGCTGCTCGCGGATGAAGCGGCCCATCTGCTCGTCGCCGACGCGGGTGAGCAGCGCCGAGCGCAGGCCTAGTCTCGCCGTGCCAACCGAGATGTTGGCCGGGCAGCCGCCGACCGATTTGGCAAAGGAGGTGATGTCCTCCAGCCGCGAGCCGATCTGCTGGCCGTAAAGGTCGACGGAAGCGCGACCGATGGTGATGACATCGAGCGTCGCCTGTTTGGCGTCCACGGCTTCGCTCATTGGAACCTCCCGTCGGTCTTGTTGTCTTGAGCAACGTAGTTGGGGGACACGCGCGAGCGGCAGCGTGGCGCCGGGAATATGAAATAATAATTCCAATCCATAGTCAATATGGAATGAGCATTCCTTCCGGGAATTCGAGCGCCCGGCGCCGGCCTAGGCTTTGCGCTTCTTGCCCGTGCTGCGCCGCTTCTCGCCGACGCCGACGGTGAGCGCCATGGCCAGCGCCATGGTGGCCGACAGCGAGCGGAAGCCTGCGAAATCGGCCTCGGCGACTTCGAACCAGACCTTGGCGAACTGCGCTAGTGGCGAAAACGAACTGTCGGTGATGGCGACGATCGGCACGCCCTGTTCGGAAATGGTGCGGGCTTCCTCGATGGTGGCCGGTGCGTAGGGCGAGAAGCTGATGGCGATGACGGCGTCGGCCGGGGTGGCGAAGGCGACCATTTCGGCATTGAGGCCGGCGGCGGATTCGATCAGCTGGTTGCGGATCTTCAGTTTGCCCAAGGCATAGGCGATATAGCTTGCCACCGGGTAGGAGCGCCGCTTGGCCAGGACATAGATGGTCTCGGCCTTGGCCAGCAGCGAGATCGCGTCTTCCAGATGCGCCTCGTCGAGCGTTCGCGAAATATCGTTGAGCGAAGTGCTGGCGGCGGCGACGAAGCCGTCGAAGATGGCTCGGTGTCCAGCACCCGCATCGGCCTTGGCGCGCAGCGCCTGAAGGCGTTCGTCATAAGAGGAATTGCGCTCGCGCAGCCGCTCGCGAAACACCTGCTGCAAGCTGGTGAAGCCGTCAAAGCCTAGTTGCTGGGCAAAGCGGATCAGGGTGGACGGCTGCACGCCCGCCGAAGCAGCGATGCTGGCGGCGGTGCCGAAGGCGATGTCATCAGGGTTGTCGAGCGCGTAGGCGGCGATCTGGGCGATGCGCTTGGGCAAGGTTTCACGGCGATCGAGGATCGTGGCGCGCAGCGTCTCGAAGTCGCGAGGTACCCGTTCGTCCATCGTCGCCCCGTCCAAGCTCACCTAAAGCGCGTCGCGGTGAAACGGATGTGCGATGCGCTTTAAGTCTTTGTTTGATGCATGCCGTTGTCCCAGAACCGCGGCACACTTCTGGGCGACATGCATTAGAGCATGATGCCGAAAAGTGTGCAGCGGTTTTCGGACGACATCATGCTCTCTTTAACCCAAGTGACGTCCTCTCTGCCCCATCATAGCGAGCCTGCGCAAGAAGGCCATAAAAAATGAGGCAGACATTCCATTCGGAGAAGAAATGGACTAATTCATCCATCGATCGCTTCAGTTATTGGGAGAAAGAAATGGTCGGCGTTGGTCTTATTGGCACGGGTTTCATGGGCAAATGCCACGCCATTGCGTGGAGCGCCGTCGGCGCCGTCTTTCCCGATGTCGCCAAGCCGAAGCTGGTCCATCTCGGCGAGGTCAACGAGGAGCTGGCCAAGCGCAAGGCCGGTGAGTTCGGCTTCGCCAAGGCGTCGGGCGACTGGCGTGCCGTCGTCAACGACCCCGAGGTCGATATCGTCTCGCTGACCACGCCCAACCAGTTCCATCCGGAGATGGCCATCGCTATTCTCGAAGCCGGCAAGCATCTGTGGTGCGAGAAGCCGATGGCGCCGAGCTTTGCCGAAGCAGCGGCGATGGCGGCCGCGGCGAAGAAGTCCGGCAAGGTCGCAGCGCTTGGCTACAACTACATACAGAGCCCGGCCACCCGCCACATCGGCGCGTTGCTCGAGGAAAAGATCATCGGCGAGGTCAACCATCTGCGCATCGAGATGGACGAGGACTTCATGGCCGACCCCGAAGCGCTGTTCTTCTGGAAGCATGAGGCCGCATCCGGCTATGGCGCGCTCGACGATTTCGCCGTGCATCCGCTGTCGCTGGTCTCGACGCTGTTCGGCCGCGTCGCAAAAGTCATCTGCGACATGGCCAAACCCTATGTCGACCGCAAGCTGGCCAGCGGCGGCCGCCGTGCGGTGGAGACCTACGACATCGCCAGCGTTTTGATGCATCTGGAAAACGGCATTGCCGGCACGCTGCTGGTCAACCGCTCGGCCTGGGGCCGCAAGGGCCGCATCGCCATACAGATTTTCGGCTCCAAGGGATCGATCCTGTTCGACCAGGAGCGGATGAACGAAATCCAGCTCTACGTCACCGCCGATCGCCCGACCGAACAGGGCTACCGCACCATATTGGTGGCGCCGCACCACAAGCCTTACGACGCCTTCCTCCCGGCGCCGGGCCATGGGCTCGGTTTCAACGACCTCAAGATCATCGAGTGCCACGAATTGCTGACGCGGCTTGCCGGCAAGCCGGCACGGGTCATCGAATTTGCCGAAGGGCTGGAGATCGAGCGCACCGTGCACGCGATGGCGAGGTCGTTCGAGGAGAAGCGCTGGGTGGATGTGCGGTAAGATCCGCTTCAGCCGCCAGCGACAGCGTTCGCCTCCCAGCCACTGACCCAGACCTGCCGCAGGCGATCGCCTTCGCCCTTGAAGCGCAGCCCGGTCGCCCGGCAATTCGCGATGCGGTCGCTGCGGAAATTGCGGATGGCCTGGCGCAATTCGCACCAGGCGACGATGTTGGCGGTCTCTGAATAGTAGATCAGCGCGATTGGACGGATCAGCCGCTCGGAGGCGCGGCCGATTTCGTCGCGATAGGACAGGTCGAGCTTTTCCTCGTCGCGGATGGCGCGGCGCACAAGCGCCAGATCGATGGTGCCGATTGCCGGTGCAGCGAACCCCCAGACATGCAGTGCGTTGGCGTCGAACGCCTGGCGTAGTGGCGGCGGCACGGCGCCGGCGATCTTGGCGCTGACGCGCTTGGCCGCCTGCTTGAGTTCGCTGTCTCCCGTGCGCTCCAGCAGGGCGAGCGACAGGACGATCGCCTCCATCTCCTCGATTGAGAACATCAGCGGTGGCAGGTCGAAGCCGGGCCGCAATATATAGCCGATGCCACGCCCGCCTTCGATCGGCACGCGCATCGCCTGCAGTGCGGCGATGTCGCGATAGATCGAACGCACCGTGACTTCCAGCTGCCCGGCGATCATCGCCGCCGTCACCGGCTGCCGCGCCAGCCGCAGGATCTGGATGATCTCGAACAGGCGCGACGCCTTGCGCATTTCCTCTCCCTGATGAAACGCTACTGACACATCCCCGTCAGTTGGGGTGATTTATTGGACTGCCTATCAGCTTGAAAATCAACAAATTCCTTAACGGCACCCCAGCAGGAAGCGACAAGCAACTGACATGAGTTACGCGGAAAATCTCTGGCTGTTCTTTATCCTGCTGTCCGGCATCATCATCGTGCCCGGCATGGACATGCTGTTCGTGCTGGCCAATGCGCTCACCGGCGGCCGCGACCGGGGCCTCGCCGCCACGGGCGGCATCATGGTCGGCGGCATCGTGCACACGCTGAACGGCGCCATCGGCGTCGGCCTGCTGATGCATTTCGTACCAATCCTGTACAAGCCGCTGCTGATAGCCGGCGCCGCCTACATGGCCTTCATCGGCATCTCGCTGATGCGCAGTTCCATCACCGTCGGCCATGACGGGCCCGCCGGCAGCCGTACGGCCTGGAAGGCCTTTCGCCAGGGACTGGTGACCTGCCTGATCAACCCGAAGGCCTATCTCTTCATATTTGCCGTCTATCCGCAGTTCCTGAAGCCGGATTACGGCCCGATCTGGATGCAGGCGACGGTCATGGGCTTGCTGACGATGCTGACGCAGGCCGCCATCTATGGCGGGCTCGCCATCACCGCCGGCCGCAGCCGCAATCTGCTGGTGGCCAATCCGCGGGCGACCGCTTTTGCGGGCCGGGCGGCCGGACTGCTGCTGTTTGCGGTCTCGGTGTTTACGGCATGGGAAGGGTTGAGGGCAGCGTGATCCCGATCAAGCGATGACGCCGCGTTTCTTCGCCTCGGCGCGGCGCTTGCGGATCACTGTCCCGGTCTTTTCGACGTCGAGGGCGGCAGCTACCCCGTCCGCGAGACCGATGACGTCATGACCGCCTCACGCCCTCGCCCAAGACGACGAGAAGCTCGTCCAATTGCTCGAACGTCTCGCCCATCGCATCCGCCGCCCCGGTACCGGCCGCGTCGAGAGCCTCCTTCGAGGGATAGAGTTCGTGCATGACCAGCAGCGTCTTGCCACCCTTTTCCTCGAAGGTCAGCGTGGTGACGGGTCCACCGTCACCACCTTCCTCATTGGTCCAGACGAGGCGTGAGTGGGGTGTCACTTCGATATACCTGCCGAAGAATTCGTGAAGGTCCGAGGCGTCGTGGCCGAACACTAGGCGGTACGTGCCTCCGGTACGAGCATCCATCTCGCAGGAACGCAGGAACATGCCCATCGACTTCGGCACCCACCACTGCTTGAACAGCTCGGGCTTGGTCCACGCCTCGAACACGATGCGCGCCGGACCGTTGACTGTTCGCGTGACGACCAGCTCGCGCTCGGACGTCCGTTCGACCGTCGTGCGGTTGTTCGTGGGCTCACTCTCGGTTCTTTGGCGCATCGGCTTTCTCCTTCCGTTTCAATTCCTCGACAACCTTGTCCAACTCGTTGAAGCGTGCGTCCCAGAGCAGGCGGTGCCGCTCGATCCAGGCCGCCTCTTCCTCCAGTCCGCGCAGGCCGAGCTTGCAGGTCCGCACGCGGCCAACCTTCTGCGTGGTGACGAGCCCCGCCTGCTCCAGGACGCCGACGTGCTTCTTCATGCCCGTGAGGGTCATGTGGAATTTTCCGGCAAGCTCGGTGATCGAAGCGTCTGCGCGTCCGAGCTGCTCCAGAACGCCACGCCGGGTGGCGTCCGAGAGCGCGGCGAACGAGGAATCCAAGTCGGTATACTGAACCATACGGTTCAGTATTTAGCAGACCGGTTGCCGGGGTGCAAGGGGAGCCGCAGCGTCCTTCCCGCGCATCGCCTCGTATCAGGCGGCGCCCGGCCGGTTCTCCATCATGGCGCGGCGGGCTGAGCGGCGCCATTCTACGGCGCCGGCGAGGCCGTGCAGCACAGTCTCTGTGGTCGCCCAGTCGATGCAGCCATCTGTGATGCTCTTGCCATAGACGAGCGGCTTGCCTGATACCACGTCCTGCCGGCCGGCGACGAGATTGCTCTCGATCATGACGCCGATGATACGCTCGTCCCCTGCTGCCACCTGGCCGGCGACATCGGCCGCCACCTTCGGCTGGTTCTCCGGCTTCTTGCTCGAGTTGGCGTGGCTGACATCGATCATCAGACGGGGGGCGACGCCGATGCGGGCAAGTTCGACCGAGGCCGCCTCGACGCTCGCCGCATCGTAATTCGGCTGAACGCCGCCGCGCAGGATGACGTGGCAGTCCTCATTGCCGGTAGTAGTCGCAATGCCGCTGCGTCCGCCCTTGGTCACCGCCATGAAATGATGCGGCTGGGCGGCGGATTTCACCGCCTCGGCGGCGATCCTGAGATTGCCGTCGGTGCCGTTCTTGAAGCCGACCGGGCAGGACAGGCCGGAAGCCAGTTCGCGGTGGATCTGGCTCTCGGTGGTGCGCGCGCCGATGGCGCCCCAGGCGACGAGGTCGGCAATGTATTGCGGCGTCGTCATGTCGAGAAATTCGGTGGCCGAGGGCAGGCCGAGATTGTTGACCGCCGACAGCACGTTGCGCGCCATCCGCAGCCCCTTGTCGATGTTGAAGCTGCCGTCGAGATCGGGATCGTTGATAAGGCCCTTCCAGCCGACAGTCGTGCGCGGCTTTTCGAAATAGACCCGCATGACGATCTCCAACCGGTCGGACAGGGTCTCGCGCAGCGCCACTAGCCGGCTGGCATAGTCAACGGCCGCGACCGGGTCGTGGATCGAACACGGGCCAACGATGACAAGCAGCCGGTCGTCGGTGCCGTTCAAGATGGCATGGGTGGCGTTGCGTGATGCGCTCACGGTGCGCGTTGCCGTCAGCGTGCGCGGGATCTCCCGCATCACCTCGTCCGGCGTACTCAATTCTCGGATTTCCTTGACCCGAAGATCGTCTGTGGTGGTCAACACGGCTTTCTGCTCCTGTTTTTAGGAGACCTGCCGGCTGATACAAAAAAGCCGCCAGGTCTGGCGGCTGTTCGGACTTGTTGCTGCAATCTTCAGATCGAGCGCAATCCTCCCGCCGCCAGCGAGCTGCTAAAGTACCAATACGAGGCGGTCAGGTTGATCATGAGGCTCATATAGTCGATGCGGAGGCGCTTGTCACGTGGGGTATGCGGAGACAATTGGGGATGGGCCGAATCCTCGCGATTTCGTCATCCCTGGGCGGAGCAGGAGCGAAGCCCCGTCGCGGAGACCCTGGGATCCATTCCGTGACCTGGGCCGTGGAGTGCGGCGGAGCAGAATTCTGGACCGTAGCAGCGCTCTGAAGTCGCGGCATGGATCCTCGGGTCTGCGCTGCGTCGCTACGCTCCTTGCTCCGCCCGTGGATGACGAAGTGCCGGCGGTTTCGCCAATCGCCAACACGTATAACGCGGAGCGGCTCATGCCGTCCAGGGATCGAAGAGTTCAAGCCCAAAGCCTTCGAAATCTTTCGTATTGCACGTTGCCAAGGTGAGCTCGTGCGCAATCGCAGTGGCTGCGATCAGGCCGTCCATCGACGACAGACCACGACCGCGGCGCTTGGCAAGACCCATCAGGTCGCCCCAGGCCAAGGCAACTGCATCGTCCACCGGCAAAACCCGCTGTTCGAAGCGCTGGGGCAGGTCCCGGGCGAGCCATTCGGCCAGCGCCTCGCGTTTACGGCCCTCATCCATCGGAGAGACGCCGCGCCGGATCTCGGCGATCGACACTACGCTGATGAAGGAGCGGTCCTCATCAAGCTCGTCCAGCCAGCCCAGGACACTTGCGTCAGGCGCTGGCCTCGTCACCTCGGACAGGACATTCGTGTCGAGCAGCAGTCTCACAGCGGCAGGTCACGCGGTTCGTCGCGCTGACGTTCAAGCTCGAGATCGGCGCCGCGCAGCGGCGAGCCCAGCAGGAACTCGGCAAGCGTACCCTTGCGTGCGATCTTGCGCTGCCATTCCTCGGCCGAGACGACAACCACGCTTGGTTTGCCGTTCTTGGTGATCGTCTGCGGCGAGGACTGTGCGCGCTCGATGACCTCGGAGAGCCGGGCTTTTGCCCCGGCAACCGTCCAGTTGGTGTCTTTGGATGACGTTAGCATCGCATGCTCGTGACTAGCCTGACTATCATGACTATGTGGGAATGGCGATGTTGCTGCAACAGGGTTTGAGGCTACTCCGGCGAGGTCCCCGCGACGTTCTGGTCGTAGTCAACCAGCGAGCCGGTCATGACACCGGATTGCGGGCTGGCCATGTAGCTGATCAGCCGCGCCAGTTGGTCGGGCTTCACCAGTTGGCCCATGGGCTGGCCGGCCTCTGCCTTTGCCAGCCAGTCGTCGGAGGCACCGTGCCATTTCTTCTGCACGATGTCCTCGCCCTCGGTGTCCATCCAGCCCGGCAGCACGGCGTTGCAGCGGATGCGGTTGAAACGATAGGCGTTGGCGACGTTCTTGGTCAGCGTCGCCAGCGCACCCTTGCTCGAGGAATAGGGCGCCAGGAAGGACTGGCCGCAATGCGCCGACATAGACAGCACGTTGACGATCGAGCCCGGCGCCTTCTGGTCCAGGAGATGGGCCACCACGCCCTGCATCAGGAAGAACGGGCCGCGCACGTTGGTCTGGAAAATCTGGTCGAAGGTCTCCTCGGAGGTTTCGACCAGCGACCCGCGCGCGGAGGTGGCTGCGGCGTTGACCAGCGCGTTGATGGTGTCGAAATGCGAGATCGCGGTTGCCACCGCGCGCTTGCAGTCCGCCACTTTCGAGACGTCGGCGCTGATGAAGATCGCATCGACGCCGGCCTTCTTGAAGTGGGCGACCGCCTTGTCGCCCTTCTCCTGCGAGCGGCCGATGAGCGCCAGCGCTTTGCAGCCCTCGTCGGCCAGCGCTTCGGCGACGGCAAAGCCGATGCCTTGCGCGCCGCCGGTGACGATGGCGCGCGTCTTCGAATTGCGATCGGCGGATGTGCTCATCGCTCTGCTCCTGTGCCTTGGTTCCGGTTCTTACTTGTCGAGACGGACGGTCTTGCCTGATGTCGCCGACTTCAGCGCGGCATCGGCCAGCTTCAGCGCCACGAGGCCGTCGGCGCCGCTCGGCGATGCCTTCTTGCCCGAGGTTGCAGCAGTGATGAAAGCGGCAATCTCGATGGCGTAGGCGTCGAGATAGCGGGTCATGAAGAAGTCGTGCAGCGGCGGGCGCGTATAGCCCTTCTCATTGGCGACCTCGATCGACACCGGCCGCTGGTTCTCGGCGGCGACCATGCCCTTGGAGCCATGCACCTCGATGCGCTGGTCGTAGCCATAGGTGGCGCGGCGCGAATTGGAGATGACGGCCTGCTTGCCGGACGCGGTTTCGAGGATGACGCTGACAGAGTCGAAATCGCCCGCTTCGCCGATCTTCTCGTCGACCAGAACCGAGGCATGGGCGCTGACCGCCGCCACCTCTTCGCCGAGCAGGAAGCGCGCCATGTCGAAATCGTGGATGGTCATGTCGCGAAAAATGCCGCCCGAGCGCTTGATGTAATCGACCGGCGGCGCGCCCGGATCGCGCGAGGTGATGGTGACCATCTCGACAGTACCGATGGCGCCGTCGTCGATCGCCTTGCGCACGGCGGCGAAGTGCGGATCGAAGCGGCGGTTGAAGCCGACCATCAGCGTCGCCTTGGCCTTGTCGACCACGGCCAGGCACTTCTCGACGCGCTTGACGTCGAGGTCGATCGGCTTCTCGCAGAAGATCGCCTTGCCGGCCTTGGCGAAACGCTCGATCAGATCGGCATGGGTGTCGGTCGGCGTGCAGATGACCACGGCGTCGATGTCCTTGGCCTTCTCGATCGCGTCGATGGTGCGCACTTCGGCGCCATAGGCGGTTGCCAACTCGGTCGCCGCCTTTTCAAAAGCGTCGGCAACGGCCACCAGTCTGGCCTGCGGGTTGGAGCCGACGGCGCGGGCATGGACCTTGCCGATGCGGCCGGCACCGAGGAGGGCGAAACGAACAGTCATGGGGTATTTCCTCTAGGGGGATGGGTTCGAGAGAGTTGTGTCTCCACCTTCCTTTTGAGAAAGGTGGCAAGATAATTTTTCGAGCACGCCAGAAAACAGGATGACCATCCTGTTCAGGCCGCGAGTTCCGCCTCCCCGGTCTTGGCGCCGGTGATGTAGGAGACGATGTCGTTGCCGTCGGTGTTTTCCTTGCGCAGGTTGGCGACGATGCGGCCGCGCCGGAAGACGACGATGCGGTCGCACAGGTCGAACACCTGGCGCATGTTGTGGCTGATCAGGATCAGCGGCTCGCCATTGTCCTTCAGCGTGCGGATGATGTTCTCGACCTGCGCCGTCTCCTGCACGCCAAGGGCTGCCGTCGGCTCGTCCATGATGATCAGCTTGGAGGCGAAGGTCGCGGTCCGGGCGATCGCAACGCACTGGCGCTGGCCGCCCGACATGTGGCGAATGGTGTTGGACAAATTGGGGATTTTCACTGCCGTGCGGATCAGCGCCGCCTCGGTCGCCTTGCGCATGTATTTGCGGTCGAGGATCGAGAACGGCCCGAGATTGAAAAGCACCTTTTCGCGGCCGAGGAACAGGTTCGACGGCACGTCGAGATCGTCGGCCAGCGCCAGGTTCTGGAACACGGTCTCGATGCCCGCCGTGCGCGCTTCGATCGGCCCGGCAAAATTCACTTCCCTGCCGTCGAACCAGATCTGGCCACTGGTGCGTTGCTCGACGGCGGTGATCTGGCGCACGAAGGTCGATTTGCCGGCGCCATTGTCGCCCATGATGGCGACATGCTCGCCCTTGCGCAGCTCGAAATTCGCGCCTTCCAGCGCGTGCACGCCGCCATAACGCTTGGTCAGGTTTTCGGTCTTCAGGACGATGTCTGTCGTGGAGATATCTGGCATGGTCAAGCCCTCAATGCCCGCATGCGCTGGCGCCATTGGTCGAGAACGACCGCGCCGACGATGATCACGCCCTTGACCATCTCCTGATAGTAGGCGTCGAGGCGCAGGAAGGTGAAGCCGGAAATGATGACGCCGAAGATCAGCGAGCCGATCACGGTGCCGACGATCGAGCCGCGGCCGCCCGACAAAGAGACGCCGCCGATGACCGCCATGGCGATGGCGTCGAGCTCGTACATGACGCCCATGCCGGACTGTGCTGTCAGGTTCTTGGAGGAGAGCACGACGGCGGCCAGCGCGGCGAGGATGCCGGCAATGACATAGACGAGGATCTTGTGGTTGGCGATCTTGATGCCGGACATGCGCGCGGCATCCTCGTTGGAGCCGATGGCGTAGCAGTGCTTGCCGTAGCGTGTGTAGGTCATGATCAGCTGGAACAGCACCGCCAGCGACAGGAAGATGATGACCGGCATCAGCCCCTTGCCGATACCAGCGAAACTTTCGGTCGGAAACGAGATCGGCTGACCCTTGGACCACCATTTGGCAATGCCGCGCGCGGTCACCATCATGCCGAGTGTGGCAATGAACGGCGGAATGCGCGTGTATGCAATCAAGGAGCCGTTGACGAGGCCGGCGAACAGACCGCAGGCGATGGCGACCAGCACCGGCACGATGACCGGCAGGTCGGTCCAGCCCTGCGCCAGGAACATCGCCTTGGGGTTGGGATTGCCGTTGACCGTCGCCACCTGGGCAAAACTCATGGCGATCATGGCGGTGGCGCCGACGATCGAGCCCGAGGACAAGTCGATGCCGCCGCAAATGATCACCTGCGTGACGCCGATGGCGATGATGCCGACGATCGACACCTGCAGGATGATGATCTGCAGGCGGGCCTCATTGAAGATCCCGGCGACGTTGTCGCGCGTGTTGAACAGGAAGCTGTCGCCAAGAAAGATGCGGCCGATCAGTTCGAAGATGACGACCAGAATGACCAGCGCCAGGAAGACGTTGAATTCGGCCGGCCATGTCCGCCTCTTCGCGTCATAGCTGACCCCGCCGACGCCATGAGATGTCTGTGACATGTCTGTCCTCCGTGAGGCGGCATTTGCCCTCCCGCACGTAAGGGCGGTGAGGGAAACAGGAGCGGCGCGATTGATGCGCCGCTCCGTTAGTCGAACGAGTCGCCGGCTCAGTTCTTCTTCAGGAACTTGTCGATGTTGGCCGGCGTAACCAGCTGGAAGGGCACGTAGACCTTGTGCTCGACCTTCTCGCCCTTGGCGAGCTTCAGTGCCGCGTCGAGCGCGCCAGCGCCCTGGCCGGCCGCGTCCTGGAACACGGTGGCATCGAGGTCGCCCGCTTGCATGGCGGCAAGCGCGTCCTGCGTGGCGTCGACGCCACCGACGACAACCGTCTTCATGTCGATGTTGGCGGCCTTCATCGCCTGGATGGCGCCGATGGCGCTTTCGTCATTGTTGGCGATGACGCCGTCGAACGGCTTGCCGGTCGACAGCCAGTTGGTCATCAGGTTCTGCGCTTCGTCGCGGTTCCAGTTCGAAGTCTGCTTGTCGATGATCTTGATGAAGCTGCACTCCGGCGTGGCGATCACCTCTTCGATGTCCTTGGTGCGCTGCACGGCGGCCTGGTTGGAAAGCTCGCCCATGATGACATAGACATTGGCTTCCTTCTTGCCGGCCTCGGTGAACAGGCGGCAGACTTCCTTGGTCTCGAGCGTGCCGGAATCGGCCTCGTTCGACGCGACGAAGGCCTGGTTGTCCGGCAGCGTGTCGACATTGACCGGCTGGCGGTTGACATAGACCAACGGGATCTTGGCGGCTGCGGCGGCGTCCGACATCGCCTGCGTGGCCGAGGTGTCGACCGGGTTGACGATAATGGCGTCGACGCCCGAGGCGGCGAAGTTCTTGATCTGGTCGAGCTGCTTGGCGACGTCGTTCTGCGCGTCCTCGACCTGCAGTTCCACGCCGCTCATGCCCTTGGCCTGCTCGATCATGCCGTTGCGCAGCACGGTGAGGAAGTTGTCGTCGAACTTGGCCATCGACACGCCGACCTTGGCGGCAAAAGCGGACGAACTCATCAGCGCCGCAAAGGCGACGCCCAAAATCAGTTTCTTCATTGTGTTTCTCCTCCACATTGGTGTCCGGCTGCACCGATCTACCCGGAATCCCCGATAGCCCGAGGAATCTCTCCCTGATGCCTTCCTGTTCCGTATGGCGTTTTGTCCAAGGGATGGAACGCCAGGCTCCCAGTTTGAAACAGATGTTCCGGAACGAAAGAACCAAAATACCAATCTGATGAAATATTTATTCCATTTTTTCGCGAGACGTCAAGAGCGATTCCTAAGTCGGAAAGCGGATTTTCGGTCGCCGCGCCGCAATTTCACGTCGAATCAAGGCCGACAGCGGCCCAGGCCGAGTCTGAAGGCAGAATCTGATAGATTCTATCATCGCCGGAGAGCCCGCGCCGAATGGGTCGGCGCGGCAACGCGTTAGATATTTTCCGGCAGATAGATGTCGAAGGGCAGGAAGGTCTGGCCCGGCGCGTTGGCGGCGCCGGCCTCGATGGAATGCGCCATCAGGTCGACAAGCTCGCGGCACAAGGCGGCGAGCGGCGTCGAGATCACCATGGTCAGGATGTTGTCGGCGAGTGCCGCGCGCGATTCGGCGTTGATCTCGTTGCAGACGACCACCGGCATGTTTGCGGGCTTCGCTGCGCGGAGCGCCGAGACCGCGCCTTCCATGCCGCCGCCGGCGACATAGCAGCCGGCAAGATCCGGATACCGCACCAGGAGATCGATCATCGCATCGTGGGTGACCTGGTTGGCTTCCAGATTGACCAGCGTTTCCATCACCGTGAAGTCCGGCGCATGTTCGCGGAAGAAGGAGCGAAATCCGATCTCGCGCAGTTCATGACCGTGGAAGCGATGACTGCCGACGAAAAGGGCGACCTTGCCGGGGTTCTTTGCCGCCCTGGCGATCATCCAGGCCGCGGTGCGACCGACCTTGCGATTGTCGAGGCCGACATATCCCTCACGGATGCCAGCGGCAAAGTCGGACAGCAGCGAGAAGACAGGTTGCCCCCTCGCTTTCAGCGACTCCACGACCGCCGTCAGCGTCGGATGGTCCGGACCGACAACGGCGATTGCTCTGGATTTCGCTGCCAGCTTGCGCATCTGGGCGGCGATCTCGTCGGCGGCTAGCGAGTTGGCGAAATCGATGGTGGCGACGCCGCGGAAGCGCTGCGATTGCGAGACCGCCATTTCTAGCTCCCTCGCGAAATCGCCGTAAAAAACATCATTGCCCCGCAGCAGCAGAAAGCCGAGGCGGTATTCCGGCAATTCCTGGCGCATGCGCCGCTTGATCAGCCCGGCGGCGTGGTAGCCGATGCCGGTCGCCGCCTCATAGACGCGGCGCGCGGTTTCCTCGCGCACCGGCAGCCGGTTGTTCAGCACCCTGTCGACAGTGGCGACGCTAACGCCGGAGATGCGCGCCAGATCGGTGATGGTTGGCCGTTTTGCCATGACTGTCCCGCATGAGTGCCTGCAACTGCTTACATCGTTCTGATGGAAAATGATAGAAACTATCTTTGTGATATTGAGACTATCACCGCATGGCGCTATTTTGCGCTCGGACACAAGCGCCTGTAATGGACATATCCGTCCTGACGGATGCTGTGGCCGACGGAGGCAGCCCCTATGGAAGCGACACTATCCACACTACCGTTTCGGCGCGACTACAGCCTGATGGGCCGCGATTCCAAGCTCGCCGTCGAGACCGGGCTGGCGGCGGCCGAGTGGTATCACACCGATATTCCGCGCAAGCAGATGAAGGAGCTGATGCAGCGCTCCGACGGGCCGGCGATCCGCGACACCGCGATCTGGCTGGCCGCGCTGATCCTGAGTGCCGCCGGCGGCGCCTGGTTCTGGGGCAGCTGGTGGTGCGTGCCGTTCTTCTTCGTCTATGGCGTGCTCTACGGCTCCTCCACCGACTCACGCTGGCACGAATGCGGCCACGGCACCGCCTTCCGCACCCAGTGGATGAACGATGCGGTTTACCAGATCGCCTGCTTCATGATCATGCGCAATCCGGTGACCTGGCGCTGGAGCCACACCCGCCACCACACCGACACCATCATCGTCGGCCGCGACCCGGAAATCTCCGTCATGCGGCCGCCGGACCTGTTGCGCGTCGCGCTTGCTTTCGTCGGCGTGATCGACGCCTGGAAGGCGATGTCGGACATGCTGCGCAACGCCGCCGGCAATATCAGCGCGGCGGAAAAGACTTTTATCCCCGAACAGGAGCAGCCTAAAGCCATTCGCATCGCCCGAATCTGGACGGCGATCTATGCCGTCACCATCGCGATCGCACTGTATTTCGGTTCATGGCTGCCGCTGATGCTGGTCGGGCTGCCCCGGCTCTACGGCGCCTGGCACCATGTCATGGTCGGCCTGCTGCAGCATGGCGGGCTGGCGGAAAATGTCGTCGACCACCGGCTGAACAGCCGCACCGTCTACATGAACCCGGTCAGCCGCTTCATCTACTGGAACATGAACTATCACGTCGAACACCACATGTTCCCGATGGTGCCCTATCATGCGCTGCCGAAACTGCATGCGCTGATCAAGCACGATCTGCCGGCGCCGACGCCGTCGATCCTGGCCGGCTACCGCGAGATGATCCCGGCCTTTTTGCGCCAGCTGCGCAACGAGGACTATTTCCTCAAGCGCGAACTGCCGCCGACGGCGCGGCCCTATCGCGAGGAATTCCACAACGACGCCGTCGCCGCCGCGGCGGAATGACGATCCTGTTAGACTGTTTGTTTTGACGCAATTCCGGACGGAAAACCGCTACGCACTTTTCCTGGAATTGCTTTGGGAGAGAAAAAATGAGCGACTGGGTCGAGGCCTGTGCTGCCGGCGACATCGATGAAGAGGATGTGATGCGCTTCGATCATGGCGGCCGCACCTTCGCCATCTATCGCAGCCCCGATGACGACTACTTCGCCACCGATGGCCTGTGCACGCACGAAAAGGTGCATCTGGCCGACGGGCTGGTGATGGATGACATTATCGAGTGCCCCAAGCACAATGGCCGCTTCAATTACAAGACGGGGGCGGCACGCGGCGCGCCGGTTTGCGTCAATCTCGCCACGCATCCGGTAAAGGTCGAGGCCGGCAAAGTGCTGATCCAGATCGGGTAGGACCATGCAGGCGGGAATGGTCATCATTGGCGCCGGCGAGTGCGGCGGGCGGGCAGCCCTTGCTCTGCGCGAACTGGGCTATGACGGGCCGGTGACGCTGGTGGGTGACGAACCCCATCTGCCCTATGAGCGGCCGCCCCTGTCCAAGGACGCAATGACGAGCGACGCGCCCGAGATCAAGACGATCGCCAGCGACGAAATCCTGGCCGAGAAATCCATCCGGCATATCCATTCCGTTCAAGCGGTGGCGATCGACCGGCCGGAGCATACGGTGCGGCTGTCGGACGGTTCGGCCCTGCCCTACGACAAGCTGTTGCTGGCGACCGGCTCGACACCGCGCAAGCTGCCGATGCCGGGATTGGGGCCGCGCTGCGTCTACCTCCGCACCTTTGCCGACGCGCTGGCCATTCGCGCCCACCTCAGCCCGGCAAACCGCATCGCCATCATTGGTGGTGGCTTTATCGGCCTGGAGCTCGCCGCTTCGGCGCGCAAGCTCGGGGCCAGCGTCACGGTCATTGAGGCGCAGCCGCGCATCCTCATGCGCGGGGTGCCGGCGGAGATCGCTGAAATCATCCATCAGGCGCATGAGGCCGAAGGCGTGACCGTGCTCACCGGTCAGGGCATCGCTGATATCGCCGACGACGGCGCTGAGGTGCACATCATGCTCGCCGATGGGCAGGACATCGTCGCCGATCTCGCCGTCATCGGCATCGGCGCCGTGCCGGTGACCGGGCTTGCCGCGGAAGCGGGCCTGACCGTCGATAACGGCATCGCCGTCAATGGCGAACTCCAAACAATCGATCCCGACATCTTCGCCGCCGGCGATTGCTGCTCGTTTCCGCTCGCTGTCTATGCTGGCCGGCGGGTGCGGCTGGAAGCCTGGCGCAATGCGCAGGAACAGGGTGCGCTGGCCGCGAAGAACATGCTGGGCGCCCGCGAAGCGCATGCCGCGGTGCCATGGTTCTGGTCGGATCAGTATGGTTTGTCGCTGCAGATCGCCGGCCTTTCGGACGAGGGCAAAAGCACGGTCCGCCGCGATCTCGGCGACGGTGCTTTTATTCTGTTTCATCTGGCCGAGGATGGCAGGCTGGTGGCGGCGAGCGGCCTCGGTACGGGCAATGCCGTGGCGCGCGACATCAGGCTGGCCGAGATGCTGATCGCCAAGCGGGCTAGGCCGGCGCCGGAGGCGTTGGGGTCGCCGGATGTGAAGCTGAAGTCGTTGCTGGCAGCGTGAAGGACTGACTTACCCTCCCCTTGTGGGGAGGGTCGCTGCGAAGCAGCGGGGTGGGGTGCGGCACCGGCCCCCACCCCGACCTGCGGTCCGACCTCCCCACAAAGGGGGAGGTAGACGGCTGAGCTAAGCCCGCTAAAACAGCGCCTTCAGCTCGTCCAGCTTGTCGTTGACCAGCCAGCCGTAATAATTCTCTTCCGGCAGTTTGACCGTCTCACCCGCCGCGCGGCGCTTGTCGTTCTCTGCTTTCAGCGCATAGGCGCGCTGCTCGGGATTGCCGACATTGTAGAGCGTGGCGGTCAGCCCCGGATTGCCTGAGATGTCGAAGCCGGCAATGTTTTTGTAGGCGTCGATCGACTTCCTGATCGTCGCTGCGACGTAGGGCAATGTCAGATCCGGATCCATGATGGTCTTGTAGACCCCATTGGGATCGCCGACATCGAGTTCGGGCAGCCCCGACACCTTGTGCACCAGATCGCTCATCTGCAGCGCGGTCAGCGGGTTGAGCTGGCCGAGGCCAAAGGTCTGGCCGGCATAATAGGGCTGGAAGAAGGTGGCGCCGAAGCGGTCGTTGGGAAAGCTGGTGCCGTCGACGGTCTTGCCGCGGAAGGATCGGTTCCACACCTGCTCGCGGCATTCCCACAGGTCGTAGCTGTCCGACATCGTGCATTTCTTGAATTCCGGCCGCTGCACGAAATCGGTGATGTCCTCGCCGTCATAGGCGAAGGACAGCTTGCTGGAGAGGTAGGAGATCGCCTTGACGTAGTAGGTCTGCAGCCGGTCGTAGGCGTCGACATTGTAGGTGTGCTCGCCGACGATGGCGCCGACGATGTGCAAAGGATTGATGCCGTAGGCAGCGGCGGCCTTCCTGATCTTGGCGCGCAGTTCGGCGTCGTTCTGAAGCAAGGCGTAGACCTTGCGGTATTTGGCTTGGAAAGTGGTGTTGGTCGCCTGGGTGCGGCGGCTCGAGGCGCCCGGTATGTCAGGTTGCACGGCATTGCGGTTGCCCGCCGGCACCAATGTCGCCGCGTCAGCCGCGAACAGCGTCGCCGCCAGCGTCAAGCCGAGAATGAGCAGGATCAGTTTTTTCATGCGCCGCCGCCTAGAGAATTGCCGCGCAAACTAGGTAAAGCTCCCGGTCGAGTCGAGAGCGCCCCTGCAGCCGGCAAGACGAAAGGTGGTCCGATGATACCATCCGGCCACACATCAACCTGTTAGCCGGATTGTTGCCTAAGCATCGGCCCAAAGATCGAAACCGATTTTTGGAAAGTCCGATACGTCGATTCAATACTGCTAGAGCGACCTTTGCGCGTCCAAAGGACGCGCGGCGCTCTAATACCGGCGCCGGATGAACCGGCGCCCTCGTTTAAAGGATGAATCGCGACAAATCTGTGTTTCGCGAGAGGTCGCCGACATGCTTTTCCACATAGGCGGCATCGATGGCGACGCTGGTGCCGTTGCGGTCGGGCGCGTCGTAGGAGATCTCGTCCAGCACGCGCTCCATCACCGTCTGCAGGCGTCTCGCTCCGATGTTTTCGACGCTAGCGTTGAGGTCGACAGCGATGCCGGCCAGCGAATCGATGGCATCGTCGGTGAAGGTGAGGTCGACGCCTTCGGTCTTCATCAGCGCGATATACTGCTTGATGAGGCTGGCCTCGGTCTCGGTGAGGATGCGAATGAAATCGTCCTTCTCCAGCGCCCGCAACTCGACACGGATCGGCAGGCGGCCCTGCAATTCCGGCAACAGGTCGGACGGCTTGGAGACATGGAAGGCGCCCGAGGCGATGAACAGTATGTGGTCGGTCTTCAACGGTCCGTATTTGGTCGCCACCGTCGTGCCTTCGATCAGCGGCAGCAGGTCGCGCTGCACGCCTTCGCGCGAGACGCCGGCGCCCATGCCGCCTTCGCGCGAGGCGATCTTGTCGATCTCGTCGAGGAAGACGATGCCGTCATTTTCGGTCGCGTCGAGCGCCCGGCGCACCACCTCGTCTTGGTCGAGCAGCTTGTCGGACTCGTCGTTGACCAACAGCGCGTAGGACTCCTTGACCGTCGTCTTGCGCGCCTTGGTCTTCTTGCCACCCATCGCCTTCGACAGCATGTCGTTGATGTTGAGCACGCCGATATTAGCGCCCGGCATGCCGGGGATCTCGAAGCCGGGCATGCCGCCGGTGCCGGTGTCGGCAACCTCGATCTCGATCTCCTTTTCGTCGAGCTCGCCGTCGCGCAGCTTCTTGCGGAAGGAATCGCGGGTCGCCGGGCTCGCCGTCTTGCCGACCAGGGCTTCCAGCACGCGCTCCTCGGCATTGAGGTGCGCGCGCGCCTTCACGTCCTCGCGCATCTTCTCGCGCACCAGGCCGATGGCGATCTCGACCAGGTCGCGGATGATCTGCTCGACATCGCGGCCGACATAGCCGACTTCGGTGAACTTGGTGGCCTCGACCTTGACGAAGGGCGCACCGGCGAGTCGCGCCAGGCGGCGCGAGATCTCGGTCTTGCCGACGCCGGTCGGGCCGATCATCAGGATGTTCTTCGGCATCACCTCTTCGCGCATCTGGCCTTCCAGCTGCTGGCGGCGCCAGCGGTTGCGCAAGGCAATGGCCACGGCGCGCTTGGCGTCCTTCTGGCCGATGATGAAGCGGTCGAGTTCCGAAACGATTTCACGGGGAGAGAAGGTGGTCATATCACTAGATTCCACTTTGCCACTGCTTGATGGACTCGAACGGATGCAGCAGCATGATCACGTTGAGCGTCAGATTGTCCCGGATGAGGTAGCCGACACCCAGTTCGAAGATGAGGGCGAGGCCGACGATGCTCCATATAGGTAGCTTTCGCGCCATCACAAATCCCAGCACCATGGCCAGCGTGTCGGACACTGAATTGATGATCGAGTCGCCATAGTAATCCAGCGAGATGGTGCCGGCGCGGTAGCGCTCGATGATGAACGGGCTGTTTTCCAGGAGTTCCCAGCCGCCCTCGATGACGACGGCGAATGCCAGGCGCAGACCGATTGGCGAGCGCGGGAACAGGAACCAGGCCAAGGCGTAGAGCAGGAAGCCGTGGATGATGTGCGAGAACGTGTACCAGTCGGAAATATGCTGGGAATTCTCCGAACTGTTCACCACACCGTGCCAGAGTTTGACGTAACCGCAGGTGCAGATCGGCGTGCGGCCCATGCCGTAAAGCGCGCCGGCTTGGAAGATGAGCAGAGCGAGCACGAGCAGAAGCCCCATCCGCCAGCTGTCTTCGTAGGCCGAGTAATTTTTGGCAGTGCCCGGTGTCGCCATCAACTCATTCCCCTTCTTCCGCGTCGCTGTCTTTGGCATCGACAGCCATCAGCACGACGTCCCCATATCTAGAGTGTCTGCGACCGATAGCCCTGAAGCCCGCCTTTTCATAGGCGCGGATGGCGCGGCCATTGTCGGGATGCGGATCGATGATGACGCGCGGCGCGCCTTCCTCGAACAGTTGCTCGACGAATTGCCTGACGATCGCCGAGCCATGACCTTTGCTAACCAGGTCCGGCACGCCGATCGACAGGTCGATGCCGAGCGTGCCGAACGGCTGGTCGGCATAGGGATGGCCGTCTTCCAGATGCGGATCGTAGCTCTGCAGATAGGCGATCGGCCTGCCGTCGAGCTCGACGATCAGCGGCTCTACAGAAATAGAGTCGATGTGCTCCCCGATTTCGGCGATTTCCGTCTCCGGATCGTCCCACCATTCGGCGACATGCGGCTCGGCCAGCCAGCCGGCGATCATCGGCAGGTCTTTTTCGGTAACCGGTCGAAAATCATAGAGCACCGGCGGGTTAGCCGGCATCGAGCGTTTCGACAACAAAGTTGTTGTTGGTGTAGACGCAAATGTCGGAGGCGATCTGCATCGCCTTGCGGGCGATCTCCTCGGCATCCTTGTCGCTATCCATCAGCGCGCGGGCAGCGGCCAGCGCATAGTTGCCGCCGGAACCGATGGCCATGACGCCGAATTCGGGCTCCAGCACGTCGCCGGTGCCGGTGAGCGCCAGCGAAACCGACTTGTCGGCCACCAGCATCATCGCTTCCAGCCGGCGCAGATAACGGTCGGTGCGCCAGTCCTTGGCGAGCTCGACGCAGGCGCGCGTCAACTGGTCGGGATATTGTTCGAGCTTGGCTTCCAGCCGCTCCAGAAGGGTGAAAGCATCCGCCGTGGCGCCGGCGAAACCCGCAATGACATTGCCGCCTTTGCCGATGCGGCGCACCTTTTTGGCATTGCCTTTCATGATGGTCTGGCCAAGGCTGACCTGGCCGTCGCCGGCGATCACCACCTTGTTGCCCTTGCGCACCGTCACGATGGTCGTGGCGTGCATGCTCAGTTCATTCGACATTTTTAGCTCCGATTCGCGCGATCCCGATAAGGCGATTGGCGCGCGGTAGAGTGATTTCGATCGGCCATATGTATGCATGGGGCGGGTGATTGCAAACGGCGTCCGCCATGGCCGGTGGCTGTCCGCATCGCAACTGGCAATCGCCGGATCATGCTGCTAGAAGGCTTTCGTTTTCAAGCAAATGACAGCTTGGAACCCCGTCTTGAGTTTCGAACCCCTCAGCCAAGGACAAGGTAATGGCGTCCCGTTCCGCCGAAGTCAGCCGCAAGACCAAGGAAACCGAGATCAGCGTCTCGGTCCATGTCGACGGCACCGGAAAATCCGACATGTCGAGCGGCGTCGGCTTCTTCGACCACATGCTGGACCAGCTGTCGCGCCACTCGCTGATCGACATCACGGTGAAGGCCAAGGGCGACCTGCACATTGACGACCACCACACGGTCGAGGACACCGGCATTGCGATCGGCCAGGCGCTGGCCAAGGCGCTGGGCGAGCGGCGCGGCATCATGCGCTACGCCTCTGTCGACCTTGCCATGGACGAGACGCTGACGCGGGCCGCGATCGACGTGTCGGGCCGTCCGTTCCTGGTCTGGAATGTCGCCTTCTCGTCGCCCAAGATCGGCACGTTCGACACCGAACTGGTGCGTGAATTCTTCCAGGCGCTGGCGCAGAATGCCGGTATCACGCTGCATGTCACCAACCATTATGGCGCCAACAATCACCATATTGCCGAAACCTGCTTCAAGGCGGTGGCGCGCGCGCTGCGTTTCGCACTGGAGCGCGACCCGCGCCAGCCGGAAGCGGTTCCCTCCACCAAGGGATCTCTGAAAGGGTAGGCTGATGGCCATCTATGTCGTGATGGAACCGCCAGGCCGCACCGAGGCGGCCGACGCAACCGTTTTGGTCCGCGACGGTTTTTCCTGGCTGGCTTTCCTGGTGGCGCCGCTGTGGCTCGCCTGGCACAGGCTGTGGATCGAGGCCGCGCTCGCCTTCGTCGCCATGGGGCTCATCTCGGTGCTCGGCCAATGGCTGGGACTGGACTGGGCCGGCTCCGCACTGTCTTTACTGGTCTCGCTCTATATCGGGCTGGAAGGCCAAGGGCTGCGGATCGCAGCGCTGCGCTGCCGCGGCTGGCATGAATGGGGCGTCGTCGAAGCCGACAATCCTGACGATGCCGACATCCGCCAGACACTGGACGCCGAGGCGCTTGCCGACGAGCCGGCGCCGCTGCCGCGCATCGTGCCGGACGCCAGCCTGGCCCGGCCGACGCAGACCGGGCTGACGCTGGGCCTGAGCCATACGCCGGGAAAAGCCTGAGATGCGGGTTGCCATCATCGATTACGGGTCGGGCAATCTGCGCTCGGCCACCAAGGCCTTCGAGCGCGCCGCGCATGAAGCCGGCATTGCCGCTGCCATCGAGCTGACCGCCGACGCCGAGCGGGTGCGCAGCGCCGACCGCATCGTTTTGCCCGGCGTCGGCGCCTATGCCGATTGCGCGGCGGGCCTGCGCGGCGTCGCCGGCATGTGGGAAGCGGTGGAAGAGGTAGCGATCGCCAAGGCGCGGCCGTTCCTCGGCATCTGCGTCGGCATGCAGCTGATGTCGGAGCGCGGCCTGGAAAAGACCGTGACCAAGGGCTTCGGCTGGATTGCCGGCGACGTCAAGGAGATCACGCCCGCCGATCCGGCACTGAAGATCCCGCAAATCGGCTGGAACACCATCGATCTGGAGCGCAAGCACCCGCTGTTTTCGGGTATTGCGACCGGGCCCAAGGGTCTGCACGCCTATTTCGTTCATTCCTACCATCTCGACGCGACAAGGCCGGACGAAGTGCTGGCCGTCGCCGATTATGGCGGCCCGGTAACGGCGGCGGTCGCGCGCGGTAACCTTGCCGGCATGCAATTCCATCCGGAAAAGAGCCAGGCGCTCGGCCTGGCACTGATCACCAACTTCCTGCGCTGGAGGCCTTGAGATGAGCAAGAAGGGCTACTGGATGGCGATGGTCGATGTGACCGATCCGGAAAACTATCCGAAATACATCGCCGCCAACAAAGCGGCGTTCGACAAATACGGCGCGAAATTCCTGACGCGAGGCGGTCAGTCGTCAAGCCCGGAAGGGCCATCCGGCAATCGCCATGTGATCGTCGAGTTCGAAAGCTACGAGGTCGCGCTGGCTTGCTTCCATTCCCCCGAATACCAGGCAGCGCTGAAATTCCGGCGCGCTTATTCGACCTCGCATTTCGCCATTGTGGAAGGGGTCTGAACGGTGATCCTGTTTCCCGCCATCGACCTCAAGGACGGCAAGTGCGTGCGGCTGAAGCACGGCGATATGGCGACCGCGACCATCTACAATGACGATCCGGCGGCCCAGGCTAAGGCCTTCGAGGACCAGGGTTTTGATTGGCTGCACGTCGTCGACCTCAATGGCGCGTTCAAAGGCCAAAGCGTCAACAGCGCGGCGGTCGGCGCCATCCTCAAGGCGACGAAAAACCCGGTGCAGCTCGGCGGCGGCATCCGCACGCTGGCGCAGATCGAGGACTGGCTCGACCGCGGGCTGGCCCGCGTCATCCTCGGCACGGTGGCGGTGCGCGATCCCGACCTGGTCCGGGAAGCCTGCAAGGAATTTCCTGGAAAGATCGCCGTGGGCATCGACGCCAAGGGCGGCAAGGTGGCGGTCGAAGGCTGGGCCGAGGCCTCCAGCCTCGGCGTCATCGAACTGGCGCGGAAATTCGAAGGCGCCGGCGTTGCCGCCATCATCTACACCGACATCGACCGAGACGGCGTTCTGACCGGCATCAACTGGGATGCCACGATCGATCTCGCCGACGCGGTCTCGATCCCGGTCATCGCCTCGGGCGGGCTGGCTTCGATCGCCGACATCGTGCGCATGACCATGCCCGACGCGAAGAAACTGGAAGGCGCCATCTCCGGCCGCGCGCTCTATGACGGGCGTATCGACCCGGCCGAGGCGCTTGCGGTGCTGCAGGGCAAGGCGATGGAGACCCGATCTTGAAGATCTCCATCATCCTGGCCTCCTATGACAGCGGCCACTATCACGGCGGCATGGGCCGAGGCCCGGATGCACTCGTCGCCGGCGGGCTGGTCGACGCGCTGACGCTCTCCGGGCATGACGTCGTCGTCACCGATATCGGCAGGGTTGGCGACGAACAGCAGCGCGAGATCGCCACCGGCTTTGCCGTGTGCGGCGCCGTCTCCGGCGAGGTCCGCATCGCCATAGACCGCGGCCGGCTTCCCATCGTGCTGGCCGGCAATTGTCTGACATCGGCCGGTGCGGTTGCCGGCGAGGATGCCGATGCGATCATCTGGGCCGACCAGCATGGCGATCTCAACACGCCGGAGACGTCCATCTTCGGCTTTCTCGACGGCATGGCGCTGGCCACGGTTCTCGGCCTGTGCTGGAAGCCGATGGCCTCGGCCATCCCCGGCTTCAAGCCGATCGATCCGGCGCGCTGCGTGCTGGTCAACGCGCGCGATCTCGATCCGGCCGAAACGGAGCTGTTGAAGACTTTGCCGGTCATCCGCACCGAATGCCCGGACTGGGCGACGGCGAGCACCAGGCTGAAGGCGCCGGACGCGAAGCGGGTGCACCTGCATCTCGATCTCGACGTGCACGACCCCGGGGCGCTGCAGGCCAACCGCTACACCACGCCCGGCGGCCCGGAGCCGAAACAGCTGCGCCAGGCTGTCTGCGGCATGGCCGGCCTGCTGCCGATTTCCGGCATCACCATTTCCGCCTACGATCCGGCGTTCGATGCGCAGGCCGAGGTTCCGCCGCTGGTCGGCGAACTGCTCAGCGAGTTGCTGGCGACGATGGAGAAGGGCTGATGCTGAAGGCCCGAGTCATCCCTTGCCTCGACGTCAAGAACGGCCGCGTCGTCAAGGGGGTCAATTTCGTCGACCTCATCGATGCCGGTGATCCGGTCGAGGCGGCCAAAGCCTATGACGCGGCCGGCGCTGACGAGCTTTGCTTTCTCGATATCACCGCGTCGTCCGACAACCGTGAAACCATCTTCGACGTCGTCGCCCGCACCGCCGAACAATGCTTCATGCCGCTGACCGTCGGCGGCGGCGTGCGCCAGGTGGCCGATATTCGCAAACTGTTGCTGGCCGGCGCCGACAAGGTGTCGATCAACACTGCGGCGGTGAAGAACCCCGATTTCGTCGCGGAAGCCGCCGACAAGTTCGGCAACCAGTGCATTGTCGTCGCCATCGACGCCAAGAAGGTGTCGGCACCCAATGAAGCCGACCGCTGGGAGATCTTCACCCATGGCGGCCGTGAAAAGACCGGCATCGATGCGGTCGAGTTTGCGCGAAAAATGGTCGATCGCGGCGCCGGCGAGATTCTTTTGACCTCGATGGACCGTGACGGCACCAAGGCCGGTTACGACATTGCGCTGACCCGCGCGATAGCGGATGCGGTGCGCGCGCCGGTCATCGCGTCGGGCGGCGTCGGCACGCTCGACCATCTGGTCGAGGGCATTCGCGACGGCCACGCCGGCGCCGTGCTCGCGGCCTCGATCTTCCATTTCGGCACTTACACGATTGCGGAAGCCAAGGCGCATATGGCCGAGGCCGGGCTGCCGATGCGGCTGGACTACCCGGTTCAATCCACTCCACAAAGGCTGTAGGCTGCGCCATGGCTGAATTTTCGCTGTCCGATCTGGAAACGATCATTGGCGAACGCGCCCGTTCCGGCGACCCGGACTCGTGGACGGCAAAACTGTTCGCCAAAGGCATCGACAAGGCGGCGCAGAAGCTTGGTGAAGAGGCAGTCGAAACGGTGATTGCCGCCGTCAAGGGCGACAAAAATGCCCTCGTTTCCGAAAGTGCCGATCTCATATATCATTGGCTCGTCGTGCTTGGCATGGCCGGCGTTTCGCTGGGCGAGGTGCTGAAGGAGCTTGAGGGCCGTACCGGCCGTTCGGGCGTCACTGAAAAGGCATCCCGGCCGAAAGGCTGACCGCGAGAGCCGGATGATTTCGGGCCGAGGCCTTAAATCTGAATCCGTCTCTAAATTGATAGAGGGAGCATGATGTCGCCCGAAAACCGCTTCACACTTTTCGGCCTCATGCTCTAGAGGGCAGGAAACTCGATGGACCAACTCGCTCCGACCGAGAAATATTCCCCCTATCGTTTCTTCTCGGCCGAGCAATGGTCGAACTTCCGCGCCGACACGCCGATGACGCTGGGCGAAGACGAGATCAACCGTCTGCGCTCGTTGAACGATCCGGTCGACCTGGAAGAAGTCAAGCGCATCTATCTGTCGCTCTCGCGGCTGCTTTCGGCGCATGTCGAGGCCAGCCAGTTGCTGTTTCGCCAGCGCCAGGCCTTCTTCAACGCGCTGGATGTGGTCAAGACACCGTTCATCATCGGCATTGCCGGTTCGGTTGCGGTCGGCAAATCGACCACGGCGCGCGTGCTGAAGGAGCTTCTGGCGCGCTGGCCGTCGAGCCCCAAGGTCGATCTCATCACCACCGACGGTTTTCTCTTACCCAACAAGGTGTTGCGACGCGACAATCTGATGGAGCGCAAGGGCTTTCCCGACAGCTACGATGTCGGTGCGCTGCTGCGTTTCCTCTCGGGCATCAAGTCGGCGCAGCGCAATGTCCGCGCGCCCGTCTATTCGCATTTGACCTATGACGTCATTCCCGGCGAGTTCGTCACCATCGACCGGCCAGACATTCTGATCTTCGAAGGCATCAACGTTCTGCAACCCGGCAAATTGCCGAAGGACGGCAAGATCGTGCCGTTCCTGTCGGATTTCTTCGATTTCGCCATTTATATAGATGCCGACGAGAAGCTGATCCACCAATGGTACATCGCCCGCTTCATGCGCCTGCGCGAGACGGCCTTCCGCAATCCGGACTCCTTCTTCCACCGCTATTCGCAGCTTTCGGAAGACGCCGCGCGCGCCATTGCGGAAGGCTTGTGGGCCAACATCAACCTGAAAAACCTGCGCGAGAACATCGTGCCGACACGGGCGCGGGCCAACCTCATCCTGCGCAAGGGCGCCAATCATCTGGTCGAGGAAGTGGCGCTCAGGAAACTGTGACCGCCGCCTCCGGGCTGGTCGCGATATCGGCCGATTGCGTATCCTGCGCCGGTCGCCGGACATAGCGCCGGTCGGCCGGGACGAGTTTGCGCGCCGCGACATAGACAATCACCGAGACAGCAGCTGCGGCATAGCCGTCGATTGCATAGTGCCACGCCAGATAAACCGAGCTGACGGCAACAAAGGCCACATAGACAAACGCTACAGCGCCGAGACGGCGATTGTACTCCCATGCAAAAAGTGCGTTGAGCATCGCCAAGCCGACATGCACGCTGGGAAAGGCCGAAATGCCTGACGCGAAACCGGTCTGCCTGGCCTCATGAAGCCTCCACAAATATTGCTGGTAGGAAACAGCGGAATTGGAGGATTCGGCGCCGCGGGCCAGGAATGCGAGCTGTTCGCCAAACCGCGCCGTGTCGCCCGTGACCATCCCGTAAAACGCCGGACCAGCCGACAGGAACAGTCCAGCCAATATGTTGCCGACGACGATCCAAACCACCATGAAGCAGATGACATAGCGCGTTCGAACCGACGCCGTCCGGGGCGATGTCGCGACGAAGAACAAGGCGCCAAAATTGAGGACAAACCAGAATACGTTGTAATTCCACTCGATGGCAGCCCGCACGAAATCGTTTTTGGCCACCAGATAGAGCCAGCGCCACGGATCGGCGCCGAAATGCAGGAACGCATCGATGTCGGCATGCAGCACGTCAAATGGAAAGCCGTCCTGCCAGACCGGCAGTCCGTTCTTCACCGAGGTGAATGTGCCTTGAAAGATCATGAGCGCCATGAGGAGGCATAGACCCGAGAGCGAATATGCCAGCCGCGATGTCGAGAACACATATTTCGCCGCCAGACGGCGCCTGATGTCGGTGCGATGTATAAGCAGGCTTATGTCAACAATAATGGCGAAGGTCGGCAGCATCAGGCCGTTCAACAATATCCACCGCCCGAAATATATCGAATACGCGCTGCGGTCGGCCGCGCCTATTGCATACAGAAAAACCAGTCCGGCCAATGTGTAGACGACGATGAACAGATAAACGCCTGAATCCCGGCGAATCAGCGGGATCGCTTGTTTGATGACTGCCCACAACTGACGGAAAACCACACTGCTCTTTGTCATTGTCCCGAGCCGACGTTGCAATGCCCGGGCACTTTATAAGGAAAATCTGTAGAATCGGTTAGTGCTGTGCGAGGACGCGCTCGCTCAAGAAAGTGTCGTCATTCGCCAGCCCCAATTTGCCACAGCCCCACCAGATGGCGAGCGCCGCGGCAATGCCGACAATTCCGTCCACGGCATAGTGCCACCCGAGGTGAATCGAGCCGAAGAACAACAAGACGCCAAAGGCCAGCATGGCGTGACCGAACCTGCGATCAATTGAGTACGCGACAGCCACAAACAGCGCCGCCTGCGCGTTGTGCATGCTGGGCATGGCCGAAATGCCACCGGGCAAATCGACACGGCCAGTATAGACCTCCCAAAGAAAATCCTGTGTCAAGGATGACGACAGCGGATAGATCGAGGCAACCTCGTCGAGATAGCGCATCAGATCGGCATATGGCGAGGGTGCGCCCGGCACCATTTCCGCAAAGTAACAAGGTCCTGCCGAGGAGAACAACGTTGCTATGACCAGGCCGATCAGGATCCACGAAATGACCGTCGCCCGCCAGTAGCGAAGGCGGATCCGCTCAGGCACGCGCGGACTGACAAGCAACCCCACCCAGAACAAGAACACCAGCAGCATCCACAGAGTGTACACTATGTCCAACAGGCGAGTTACCCAAGGCATGCCGACGACCGGCTGAATGATTTGCCACGCCTGATTCCCACCCAGGAGATTTGCATCCCAGTGGGAGAAAGTTTCGTCCCACTGGAAGGGGGCGACAATCGGAATCATCATTTTGTTGTAGAGGAATGCCGCCATGAAGAGAGCCAACACGACGCTAGCGCAGAAACCCCGCGCAAGGGTATTCGACATGCCTCCGAGGGAAGCGACCGCGATGCTGACTGGTGACCCATGGCGACCCTGAACGAGCGCGCAGGAACCAACCACGGCAACAAGGATAGAGCCCAGCAAAGGCAAAAAGCGCACAATTCGACCGGTATATTCAACAATATGGGGCAGGATCGAATCGCCCCTGATTGTCGCGATGAGAAAGGTCAACACGACAAATGCGAAGATCATTGCACTGCGGCGGCCCTCACGCGCGAGCCATGCGGGAAACCGGTCCACATGCGAAGGACTTTGCACGATTTCAGAGGAAGCCATAGGAACGGCCCCAATCTTTTTGAGAACATTCCTTTGTGTCGCACCTATACTTTAACAAACAGTAAGTCGAAGAATACCTCTACTGCTCCAGGGTACGGTTGACCCGCCGCAGCGTCAGATTGATCCGGCCGCCATTTTTCAGCAGCGCCGAGGTCGACGGATAGATGCGGTCGACGCCGTGGAAGCAGAGCCGGCCTTCGCCGCCGAGCACGACGACGTCGCCGCTTTTCAGGCGGAACGATTTGGTGCCGCCGTCGCGTGTGGCCCCCCTGCCCGTCACTTGGCCGACCCGGAACAGGCAATCGTCGCCAAGTGACACCGAGACCACAGGCGCCGAAAAATCGGCTTCGTCGCGATCCTGGTGCAGGCCCATTTTGGCGTCCTGCGTATAGAAATTGACCAGGCAGGCCTCTGGCGGATTCGGATAGGCGGCGACCTCCCGCCACAATTGCATCAGCGCGTCCGGGATCGGCGGCCATGGCTCTCCGGTGAGTGGGTGCGTTGGCTGGTAGCGATAACCCAACTCCTTGTCAGTGACCCAGCCGAGCGTGCCGCAATTGGTCATGCGCACGCTCATCTCCTTGCCGGTCCGCGGCATCGCCGGCACGTACAGCGGCGCCCGCTGTACAATGGTCCTCACCTCTTCGACCAGCGCTTCCTGCGCCGCGCGGGACAGATAACCAGGCATGTGGCGGACGCCTTTGGGCAGAACGAGCATGACTTCGCCTCCGGTTGATACTGAAACCATGCCACCGCCAATCAGAAACAGCGACCCGAAAGCCACGGTTGTTGGCCTCCCTTTCTGTGGCAATGGTGAAACCTTGCGGCTGCGGCTCCGAAGGGGAAGCCGCTTTATGCACGCAGTCGGCGCGGTCCTTAGTCGTTCTCTACCCGGCCGCGCAGCTTTTTGATCGTGCCGCGCCCTGCCTTGCTTTGCAGCCGCCGCTCCACCGAGCCTTTCGACGGCCTGGTCTTCTTGCGCGGCGGCGGCGGCGGTTCCGCGGCCTTGGCGACCAGCGCCGTCAGCCTTGCCCGGGCATCGGCCCGGTTCTGCTCCTGGGTGCGGAAGCGGCCGGCCTCGATGACGATGACGCCGTCCTTGGTGGCGCGCTGGCCGGCGAGCTTGATCGTGCGCGCGCGCACGCGTTCGGACAGGCCAGCCGCATTGGCGGCGTCGAAGCGCAATTGGACGGCGGTCGCCACCTTGTTGACGTTCTGGCCGCCGGGACCCGACGAACGGATGAAATCCTCGTGCAGGTCGCCCGGATGGATTACGGCTTCGTCTGATATGATGATGTCGTCGATAGGCATGCCGCAGTCATGGCGCGGCGGACCAAAAAAGAAAAGGCCCGATCGAGACCGCGCCTTTCAAGGATGCTTCGGTGAAGATGCCTGGACTATTCCGCAGCTTCCTGCAGGCGGGGTGCTGCGCCTAGCACGACGGCATCGACATGGCTCTCGAATTTCTCGAAGTTGACGGCGAACATGCCGACCAATCGCGCTGCCTGCCGGTCATAGGCTGCCTTGTCGGCCCAGGTCGAACGCGGGTCGAGAATGGCGCTCTCGACGCCAGGCACAGCAACCGGCACCTCGAAGCCGAAATTGGCGTCAGTGCGGAAACCGGACGCCTTCAGCGAACCGTCAAGCGCTGCGGCCAGCAAGGCGCGCGTCGCCTTGATCGGCATGCGCTTGCCGGTGCCGTAGGCGCCGCCGGTCCAGCCGGTGTTGACCAGCCAGCAATCGGCGCCGTGGCGGGCGATCAGCTCGCGCAGCAGATTGCCGTATTCCTTGGGGTGGCGCGGCATGAACGGGGCGCCGAAGCAGGTCGAGAAGGTCGCTTCCGGCTCGGTAACGCCCTTCTCGGTGCCGGCCACCTTGGCGGTGTAGCCGGAGAGGAAGTGATACATCGCCTGCGCCGGGGTCAGCCGTGCGATCGGCGGCATGATGCCGAAGGCATCGGCGGTCAGCATGATGATGTTTTTCGGGTGGCTGGCCCGTCCGCTCTTCGAGGCATTGGGGATGAAATCCAGCGGATAGGCGCAGCGCGTGTTTTCGGTGAGCCGGCCGTCGTTGAAGTCCGGCACGCGGTCGGCGTCGAGCACGACATTTTCCAGCACCGTGCCGAAGCGCTGCGTGGTGGCGAAAATCTCCGGCTCGGCCTCGGCCGACAGCCGGATCGTCTTGGCGTAGCAGCCGCCTTCGAAGTTGAAGATGCCGTGCGGTCCCCAGCCGTGCTCGTCGTCGCCGATGAGCGTACGTGACGGATCGGCCGACAGCGTCGTCTTGCCCGTCCCGGAAAGCCCGAAGAAGATCGCCGCGTCGCCGGCCGGGCCCTCATTGGCCGAGCAGTGCATCGGCATGACGCCCTTTTCCGGCAGCAGATAGTTGAGCATGGTGAACACCGATTTCTTCATCTCGCCGGCATAGGAAGTGCCGCCGATGAGCACGATCTTGCGGGTGAGATCGACCGCAATCACCGTTTCGGTGCGGCTGCCGTGGCGGGCCGGATCGGCGCGGAAGGACGGCAGGTCGATGATCGTCATCTCCGGCACGAAATCCTCGAGCTCGGCGGCCTGCGGGCGGATCAAAAGATTGCGGATGAACAGCGAGTGCCAGGCGAATTCGGTGATGACCCGCGTCGGCAGCTTCAGCTCGGCATCGGCGCCGCCGACGAGGTCCTGCACATAGAGATCGCTATTCGCGGCGTGGACAAGGAAATCGGCGAGCAGCATTTCGAACTGGCCCGCCGAAATCGCCTTGTTGTTGTCCCACCAGACATGGGGCTCGGTGGCGCCATCGCGGACGACAAACTTGTCCTTGGGCGAGCGGCCAGTGTGCTGGCCGGTCTCGGCAAGCAGCGCGCCGCCGGCGGTCAACCGGGCCTCGCCACGACGGATCGCTGCCTCATAAAGGGCGGCCGCACCAAAATTATAATGCACCGTGCCGGTGGTTTTCAGGCCGATACGATCGATCGCGCAAGCAGAATTGCGTTTGCCGACTTCCGACATCAAGGGTCCCTTCTTCTGGATTCGCCGCACTTTGCCGGCGCGTTTCCGGCGAGCCCGCGTTAGGGGCTGAGACGGTGAGAACCAGAAAACTCGAATGATATCAAATCATTAATCGATTTAAAAATTTTGAAAGTTGTTTAAATCGTTTATATGTGCAAAAAATCACGGTGGTTGCCCAAAGGATTGGCACACAGTGTTCGTCCAACCCGTGTAGAGGTTCCGATGGGGCCGCCGGCAAGCCGTCCGCGACAGCGGGTGGAGCCTGTGCCACATTTTGTACCTAATTTGTCCTGCAAAAGCCCCTTCTCTAAGACAGAAGGGACAGCTCATGAGGGAGCCGCTTGAAATGGCAACAATCGCGCTTGTCGATGACGACCGCAACATTCTGACATCGGTGTCGATCGCCCTCGAGTCCGAGGGGTATCGCGTCGAGACCTACACGGATGGTGCGTCGGCGCTGGAAGGCCTGGCGGCGCGGCCGCCGAATCTCGCCATCCTCGACATCAAGATGCCGCGCATGGACGGCATGGAGCTGTTGCGCCGGATGCGGCAGAAGTCCGACCTACCGGTGATCTTCCTGACCTCGAAGGACGATGAGATCGATGAGCTTTTCGGCCTCAAGATGGGCGCCGACGATTTCATCCGCAAACCGTTCTCGCAGCGCCTGCTGGTCGAGCGGGTGCGCGCCGTGCTGCGCCGCGCCAGCGCCCGCGAAGCTGCGGCAAAGGCGCCCAGCCAGCAGGCCCGTTCGCTGGAACGCGGCCAGCTGGTCATGGACCAGGAACGCCATACCTGCACCTGGAAGGGCGAGCCGGTGACGCTGACGGTCACCGAATTTCTCATCCTGCACTCGCTGGCGCAGCGCCCCGGCGTGGTAAAAAGCCGTGATGCGCTGATGGATTCGGCCTATGATGAGCAGGTCTATGTCGACGACCGCACCATCGATAGCCACATCAAGCGGCTGCGCAAGAAGTTCAAGGCCGTCGATGACGACTTCGAAATGATCGAAACCCTTTACGGAGTCGGATACCGGTTCCGCGAAGCTTGAGTTGATGCATGTCGCCCAAAAGTGGTCGCGTTTTTGGGACGACGACATGCATAAAACCAAAGACTAGGCGGGAGCTGCTATTCGATGGCAGTGGATGTACAGCGGAGCAGACGAACGAGCGCTGTCAGGCGGTCGCGGATTCTGCCCGCATTCCTGTCGAGGTTGACGGTGCCGATGCGCCGCTTCCTCGGCCACCACATCTTTTCCAGCCTGACCCGGCGCATCCTGTTCCTCAACCTGGCCGGCCTCGCCGTGCTGGTCACCGGCATCCTCTATCTCAACACCTTCCGCGACGGGCTGATCGACGCCCGCGTCGAAAGCCTGATGACGCAGGGCGAGATCATCGCCGGCGCCATTGCCGCGTCGGCAACGGTCGAGACCGATTCGATCAGCATCGATCCGGAAAAACTGCTCGAACTGCAGGCCGGTGAAAGCCTGGGGCCGGGCTCAGACCAGCTCGACAATCTGGATTTCCCGATCAATCCCGAGCGCGTCGCGCCGGTGCTGCGGCGGCTGATTTCGCCGACGCGCACCCGGGCCCGCATCTATGACCGCGACGCCAATCTGCTGCTCGATTCGCGCCATCTCTATTCGCGCGGCCAAATCCTGCGCTACGACCTGCCGCCGGTCGAGGACGAGCAGCCGGATATGCTGGAGCGCGTGCAGAAATTCGTCTTCGACTTCTTCCGCAACAAGGACCTGCCCGTCTACCATGAGCAGCCGGGCGGCAACGGTGCGGCCTTCCCGGAAGTGGTCAAGGCGCTGACCGGCAGTCCATCGACGATCGTGCGGGTGAGCGAACAGGGCGAGCAGATCGTTTCGGTGGCGGTGCCGATCCAGCGCTTCCGTGCCGTTCTCGGCGTGCTGATGCTGTCGACGGAAGGCGGCGACATCGACAAGATCGTCGCCGCCGAACGCAAGGCTATTTTGCGCGTGTTCGGCATCGCCGCCCTTGTCACCGCCATCCTGTCGATGCTGCTCGCATCCACCATCGCCAATCCGCTGCGCCGGCTATCGGCGGCGGCAGTGCGGGTGCGGCGCGGCGTCAAGAGCCGCGAGGAGATCCCCGACTTTTCCGACCGCCAGGACGAGATCGGCAATTTGTCGGTCGCGGTGCGCGATATGACCAATGCGCTCTATGCCCGCATCGAGGCGATCGAAAGCTTCGCCGCCGATGTCTCGCACGAGCTGAAGAACCCGCTGACGTCGCTGCGCAGCGCGGTGGAGACCTTGCCGCTGGCCAAGAACGACAATTCACGCGGCAGGCTGATGGAGATCATCCAGCACGATGTCCGGCGTCTCGACCGGCTGATCACCGACATTTCCGATGCCTCGCGCCTCGACGCCGAACTGGCGCGTGAGGATGCCGCCACGGTCGATTTGAAGAAATTCATCACCGATCTCGTCGCCGTGTCGCGCGAAGCGACGCGCAACAAAAAGGCTGTCGAGATCGAATTCAAGGCCGCCAAGCTGCCGCAAGGCGTCAAAGGCTATTTCGTCACCGGCCATGATCTCAGGATCGGCCAGGTCATCACCAATCTGATCGAGAATGCCCGCTCCTTCGTGCCGGAGGACCACGGCCATATCGCCATTTCCCTGGCACGCTCGGGCAAGGTCAACATCGTCACCGTCGACGACAACGGCCCCGGAATCCGCACCGACGCCATCGACCGCATCTTCGAGCGCTTCTACACCGACCGCCCGGCGGGCGAGGCGTTCGGCCAGAATTCGGGGCTTGGCCTGTCGATATCCAGGCAGATCGTCGAAGCCCATGGCGGCACGCTGACCGCCGAGAACATCCCCGGCACCAAGCCCGGCGACATCAAGGGCGCGCGCTTCGTCGTTACGCTGCCGGCCGAAGGCTGATCGCGGCTGCGCATGCCCGATCCCACCGCGGAACCCGAGAACATCCATGCCACCGCAGTCCTGATTGGCGAGCGGGGCGTCCTGATCACCGGGCCGTCCGGCTCGGGCAAGACAACGCTGGCGCTGGCGCTCATCGACCATTTCAGCCGGCGCGGGCTGTTTGCGCGGCTGATCGGCGACGACCAGCTGTTTGTCGCGGCGCGTTTCGGGCGGCTGGTCTGCCATGCGCCCGCCAGCATTGCCGGCCTCGCAGAGGTGCCCGGGCTTGGTCCGAAGCCGCTTTTGTTCCAACCTGTGGGGGTCATCGACCTGGCAATCCGGATGGTTTCCGCAGACGCGATCGCGCGTTTCCAGGAAGAGTCGAGCGCGACCATTGCCGGCTGTGTGGTGCCGCGCATCGACCTCGTTCAGCGCAACGTCACTGCGGCTTTGCCGGCGGTAATGGCGCGGCTGGCGATTGCGCCTTTCGTATGATCCGCCGCCGGTTTTCTGCTGCAATGCGTCAAATTGGCCATGGCCGACGCAATTTTGGGCTTGTCAACGCGCCGCGCGTCGACAAGATAGCGCTCCCGCCGCCTGGGATGGCCGGCGAGCATAAAAAGCGCCTGTGAAGCGGCGATGACGGGAGCCACCATAGAATGATCGGACTCGTGCTTGTAACGCACGGTCAACTGGCCGCCGAGTTCCGCCATGCCGTGGAACATGTCGTGGGGCCACAAGACAATTTCGAAACCGTGGCAATCGGCGCCGACGACGATATGGAGCAGCGTAGGCGCGATATCGTCGACGCCGTCGGCCGCGTCGACACCGGGACCGGGGTCATCGTTCTGACCGATATGTTCGGCGGCACGCCTTCCAACCTCGCCATTTCGGTGATGGAATCCGGTCGCACCGAGGTCATCGCCGGCATGAACCTGCCGATGCTGATCAAGCTGTCATCGATCCGCAAGGGCGACAACATGGCGACCGCGCTCGACGAGGCGCAGGCCGCGGGGCGCAAATACATCAACGTCGCAAGTCAGCTGCTGAGCAGCAAATGAACGCGCTGTCGCCCGGTGAGATCGTGCGCGAGTTCCCGATCGTCAACCAGCGCGGCCTGCATGCGCGCGCCTCGGCGAAGTTCGTCCAGGTCGCCAGCGGCTTCGACGCCACCGTCCATGTCGAGAAGGATGGTCTCAAGGTCGGCGGCACCTCGATCATGGGGCTGATGATGCTGGCGGCGAGCCCCGGTTATTCGATCCGCGTCACCGCCAGCGGCGCTGAAGCCGCAGCGGCGATGGACGCGCTGGAGCAGCTGGTCGCCTCGCGCTTCGGCGAAGAGTGCTGAAGTTTTTGCTTTGAACGCCGTTGTCCCAAAACCGCGGGATACTTTTGGGCGGCATGCATCCCCGTAAAACACATACGCGCATAAAGATTTCTTTATATCCCATTGTCGTCTTGGCGGCGATCTGCTAGTCAGGCCGGCATTCCGCGCCCTTCGACGCGCCGTGTGGCGCAGGCGCATTCTGAAGACAAATCACACCGGAGCACTGCCATGACAGGTAGCAAGGACTATGTGGTCGCCGACATCTCGCTTGCCGGCTGGGGCCGCAAGGAACTCGATATCGCCGAAACCGAAATGCCGGGCCTGATGGCCTGCCGCGAGGAATTCGGCGACAAGAAGCCGTTGAAAGGTGCGCGCATCACCGGCTCGCTGCACATGACCATCCAGACTGCGGTGCTGATCGAGACGCTGAAGGCGCTTGGCGCCGATATCCGCTGGGCCTCGTGCAACATCTTCTCGACCCAGGACCATGCGGCCGCAGCCATCGCCGAGGCCGGCATCCCGGTGTTCGCCGTCAAGGGCGAGTCGCTCGAGGAGTATTGGGACTACACCGACAGGATCTTCCAGTGGGCCGATGGCGGCCTCTCCAACATGATCCTCGACGATGGCGGCGACGCCACCATGTACATACTGATCGGCGCCCGCGCCGAGGCCGGCGAGGACGTGCTGTCCAACCCGCAGAGCGAGGAAGAGGAATACTTCTACGCCCAGGTCAAGAAGCGGCTGAAGGCTTCGCCCGGGTTCTTCACCAAGCAGAAGGAAGCCATCCGCGGCGTCACCGAAGAGACGACGACGGGCGTCAACCGGCTCTACCAGCTGCAGAAGAAGGGCCTGCTGCCCTTCCCGGCGATCAACGTCAACGACTCGGTCACCAAGTCGAAGTTCGACAACAAATATGGCTGCAAGGAATCGCTGGTCGACGGCATCCGCCGCGGCACCGACACCATGATGGCCGGCAAGGTTGCGGTCGTCTGCGGCTATGGCGACGTCGGCAAGGGCTCGTCGGCTTCGCTCAAGGGCGCCGGCGCCCGCGTCAAGGTCACCGAAGTCGATCCGATCTGCGCGCTGCAGGCGGCGATGGACGGCTTTGAAGTCGTCACGCTGGAAGATGCCGCACCGACCGCCGACATCGTCATCACCACCACCGGCAACAAGGATGTGGTCACCCTCGACCACATGCGCTCGATGAAGGACATGGTGATCGTCGGCAATATTGGCCACTTCGACAATGAGATCCAGGTCGCGTCGCTGCGCAACCTGCAATGGACCAACGTCAAGCCGCAGGTCGACATGATAACCTTCCCGGACGGCAAGCGGATGATCCTGCTGTCCGAGGGGCGCCTGCTCAACCTCGGCAACGCGACCGGTCATCCGAGCTTCGTGATGTCGGCTTCGTTCACCAATCAGGTGCTGGCGCAGATCGAGCTCTACACCAAGCCCGGCCAGTACCAGAACCAGGTCTATGTGCTGCCCAAGCACCTCGACGAGAAGGTGGCGCGTCTGCATCTCGACAAGCTTGGAGCCCGCCTGACCGAACTTTCCGGCGAACAGGCCGCCTATATCGGCGTGACCCCGCAGGGTCCGTTCAAGCCGGAACACTACCGCTATTAGCCAAAGCGGCGTTTACCGCTAGATATTGAAGCCGGGCGATTGACTTTTCGCCCGGCTTCTTTTTTGCGCGGATGATTCTTCACGCCGATTCCAGCACGCGCTATTGTGCTGATTCGTGGGCCGGGGACGAGGCCGGCGTACGCATCGAGAGCATGATTCGAACCGAAGGACCGCGTCAGCGAAAAGTGGGAAGCGGTTTTCGGAAAAGATCATGCTCTTTAGAAAAGAGTTAGGTCAGAAGGGCGTTTCATCAAACGTGATCCTGATCTAGGCGGTCTTGCATTCAGGCGGCGAAGAGGACCAAGGCATGCCGGGGGAAAACCCGCCTCGCGCGGGATCGGCCGTTTCCGGCGGCCATGACGATTCCGATAGCAATGGCTCCGTCACGACAGGCGGTGGCCTGAAGAGGCGCGTTGGCGCCCGCACCGCCGGCTTTCTTGCCACCTCAGCTCTTGCCGGCCCGCTCACCTCGTTTGCCGCCCATGCCGAGCCGGCCATTGCGCAGAAGGCCGGACTGTCGGTCAGCGCGGTCGAAGTCATCCAGCTCGCCATGTTCGTCGGCGTCATGGGCGCGGCACTGGTCTCGGCCATCTTCCTGATCCGCGAAAGAGCCCGCACCTCGGCGCAGAATGTCGAACTCAGAGCCCGCATTGCCGACATCAATGCGGCGCTGCAGCGCTCCGAGGCGCTGCTCAATCTGCGTGACCAGCGCGTGATCGTCTGGGCGTCGGAGAACAAGAAGCCGGAGCTGATCGGCACGCTGCCGCTGGAAAGCGGTGCGCCGGACGACCGTGCAGCCTTCCTCGCCTTCGGCCGCTGGCTGATGCCGCGCTCGGCGGCGGCGCTCGAAAATGCCGTCGCTGGTCTGCGCGAGAAAGCGAAACCCTTTGATCTCGTGATCGAATCGCAGGCCGGGGCGCCGCTTGAAGTGCATGGCCGCAAGAGCGCCGCGCATGTGCTGGTGCGCTTCGTCTCGCTGTCGGAGACGCAGCGAAGCCAGGCCAGGCTGAAGATCGAGAACCAGCGGCTGGCCGCCGACTACGAGACCATGATCGGCCTGCTTGACGCCTTGCCGATGCCGGCCTGGCTGCGCGCCACCGACGGGCGGCTGAAATGGGTCAACCGTGCCTATGCCGGAGCGGTCGAGGCACCGAACGCCGAGACCGCGGTGCGCGAAGCCAAGGAATTCCTCGGCGCCCAAGCGCGCGAACAGATCGCCGCGCAGCACAAATCGCGCCCAATCTTCGAACAAACGCTGTCGACAGTGATCGAGGGCGACCGCCGCGTGTTCGCCGTCACCGACTTCGCCGGTGCCGACGGCTCGGCCGGCCTTGCCTGCGACACCAGCGCCACCGAAACCATTCGCGGCGAATATGAGCGCACGGTGCGCAGCCATGCCGACACGCTCGACCAGCTCAACACGGCGGTGGCGATCTTCGATGCCAACGAGAAGTTGCGCTTCTTCAACCAGGCGTTCCAGAAACTGTGGGGGCTGGACCCGGGCTTCCTGCACAGCGCGCCCGACAATGCGCTGCTGCTCGACCGGCTGCGCAGCGAAGGCAAGATCGCCGAGCAGCCGGAATGGCGGCGCTGGAAAGAAGGCCTGCTTGGCGCCTACCGCGCGGTGGAATCGCAAGAGCATTGGTGGCATCTGCCCGACGGCAAGACCATCCGCGTGGTGGCCAACCCGCAGCCGAAGGGCGGCGTGACCTGGGTGTTCGAGAACCTGACCGAGAAGATGGACCTCGAAAGCCGCTACCAGACGGCGGTGCGGGTCCAGGGCGAAACGCTCGACAATCTGGCCGAAGGCGTCGCGGTGTTCGGTCCCGATGGGCGGCTGCGCCTGTCGAACCCGGCCTTTGTCGCGCTGTGGGGACTGAGCCAGGATGTGATCAAGCCCAACCTCCATGTCTCGGCGATCCGCGATCTCAGCGACCAGCGCGCCGTAGACAGCCCGTGGGGCGGGTTCGTCGCCGCCATCACCGGTTTCGACGACGAGCGCCGCGACCGCCATGGCCAGACCGAACTGAAGAACGGCACAGTGCTCAGCTACGCCGTCATCCCGCTGCCCAACGGCCAGGTGATGATGACCTTTGTGGACGTCACCGACAGCGTCAATGTCGAGCGCGCGCTGAAGGACAAGAACGAAGCGCTGCAGAAATCCGACCAGCTGAAGAACGAGTTCGTGCAGCATGTCTCCTACGAGCTGCGCTCGCCGCTGACCAACATCATCGGCTTCACCGAGCTTCTGTCGCTGCCGGCGACCGGGCCGCTCAGCCCAAAGCAGCGCGAATATGTCGAGCATGTCGGCTCGTCATCCTCGGTGCTGCTCACCATCGTCAACGACATACTCGACCTCGCCACCGTCGACGCCGGCATCATGCAGCTCGACATTTCGGAAGTAAGCGTCGAGCGCACCATCGAGGCCGCGGCCGAACTGGTCGCCGACCGGCTGCAAGAGCATTCGATCAAGCTCCGGATCGACGCCGCTGCGGCGCCGAAGAGTTTTCACGGCGACGAGACCCGGGTTCGCCAGATCCTCTACAATCTGCTCAGCAACGCCGCCAATTACGCGCCGGAGGCGAGCACTATCACGCTTGCCTGCCGGCATTTGGAGCAAGGTGTGGAATTCTCCGTCCATGACAACGGCCCCGGCATGCCGCCGGACCTGCTCGATTCGGTGTTCCGCCGCTTCGAGCCGCGCACCAATGGCGGGCGCCGGCGCGGTGCGGGCTTAGGCCTGTCGATCGTCAAGAGCTTTGTCGAGCTGCACGGCGGCAGCGTGCGCATCGAGACCGGCAAGGACAAGGGCACCACCGTCATCTGCACCTTCCCCGATGCACCGTCGGGCATCCGCGCCGCGGCCGAGTAGCGCGCTCGATGACTGTTGTTGTGCTGGAGCGTTTTCTCGCCGACGAGGCTGCGACCGCAAGGCTCGGCGAAGACCTGGCCATGGCGCTGCGGCCGGGCGACGTGCTGTCGCTCAAGGGCGATCTCGGCGCCGGCAAGTCGACGCTGGCGCGGGCCCTGATCAGGGCGCTGGCCGATGATGCCGGCCTCGATGTGCCGAGCCCTACCTTCACCTTGGTGCAAAGCTACGACACGCGCATCCCCGTGCACCATTTCGATCTCTATCGCCTGTCCTCGGCCGGCGAGATGGACGAGCTGGGTTTCGACGAGGCGCTGCTGCAGGGCGCTGCCCTTGTCGAGTGGCCGGAACGGGCGGAGGCCGCTCTTCCGAGAACGTCGATCTGGATCGAACTCGTCCATCAGGACGAAGGCCGCTTGGCGAAACTATCGGGCCAAGGCGTTGCCTTCGAACGCGTGGCGCGATCGCTGGCGATGCGCGATTTCCTCAAAACGGCCGGTTGGGGCGACGCCGCGCGGCGCCATTTCGTCGGTGACGCCTCGGCGCGCTCTTACGAGATTGTTTCGCTCGCCGGCCTTGCGCCGCGCGTGCTGATGAATTCGCCGCGGCTGGTGCTGGGGCCGCCGGTGCGCGACGGCAAGCCCTATGCCGTGATCGCCCACACGGCGCAGTCGGTCACCGCTTTCGTCGCCATCGACAAGGCGCTGCTGTCGCAAGGTGTCAGTGTCCCAAAAATCCATGCCGAGGATCTCGAACGGGGCTTTCTGCTGCTGGAGCATCTGGGCTCGGAAGGTTTTCTCGACGGCAATGATGAGCCGGTGGCCGAGCGCTACGCGGCAGCGGCCGAATTGCTGGCGATGATGCATGGGAAGACCTGGCCGCAGCGCATGGAGGCCGTGCCGGGCGTCTTCCACGAGGTGCCGCCCTTCGATCGCGCCGCCATGCTGATCGAAGCCGATCTCTTGGTCGATTGGTATGTGCCGATGGTGACCGGCAGCCCGGCAAGCGAGGCTTTACGCGCCGGCTATCACAGGGAATGGAACGCGGTTCTCGATCGGCTGGACACACAGGAATACACGCTGATGCTGCGCGACTTCCATTCGCCCAACATCATCTGGCGCGGTGACCGCAAAGGCCACGACCGGCTGGGCATCGTCGATGTCCAGGACGCGCTGATGGGTCCGGCGGCCTATGACGTTGCGTCGCTGGCCATGGATGCCCGCGTCACCGTTTCGCCCGATATCGAGCAGCGGACCGTGGACGCCTATGTCGCTGCGCGCCACGCCGCCGGCGGCTTCGATGAGGACGCCTTCCGCGCGGCCTATGCGATCATGGCGGCGCAGCGCAATTCGAAGATCCTCGGCATTTTCGTGCGGCTCGAAAAGCGCGACGGCAAGCCCTATTATCTCCGACACCTGCCGCGCATCCGCGATTATCTCAGGCGGGCGCTGGCGCACCCGGCGCTGGCTCAGTTGAAGGAGTTTTACATGGCACATGGCCTGCTGGAGGAACGGCTCCCGTGACCTTGACCACAGCGATGGTGCTGGCGGCTGGTCTTGGCAAGCGCATGCGGCCGATCACCGACACCATGCCGAAGCCGCTGGTGCGGATCGCCGGCAGGACCTTGCTCGACTGGGGGCTGGACAGTCTCGAAGCGGCCGGCGTCGAGAAAGCCATCGTCAACGTGCACTATCTGCCGGACCAGATCGTCGCCCATATCGCCCACAGGCGGGCGCCAAAGATCGTCATTTCCGACGAGCGCGACGCACTGCTGAATTCGGCGGGTGGCATCGTCAAGGCATTGCCGCTGCTGGGCAGCGACCCCTTCTACATCATCAACGCCGATACGTTCTGGATCGACAGCGGCCAGCCCAGCCTCGAGCGCCTTGCCCTTGCATGGGACGGCGCGAAAATGGATATTCTGCTGATGCTTACCGATCTCGACTCGGCCACCGGACACGGTGTCGGCACGGATTTCCTGATGGCGCCGGATGGCGGCCTGCGGCGCTCGAAAGGCGATCCGGCCGGGTTGATCTATGCCGGAGCGGCAATCGTCAATCCCGCCATCTTCAGGGATGCGCCGGCCGGGGCGCATTCGCTCAACACCTATTTCGACAAGGCAATCGCCTCTGGCCGTCTGTTCGGCATGCAGATGCGCGGAAGCTGGATCACCGTCGGCACTCCCGACGCCATTCCGCAGGCGGAAGCGGCCGCCGCCGAAGCTCTCGCGAAGGTGGTATGAGCGGCGCGCGCCGCGTTCTTTCGATCCCGCCCGGAGCGCCATTCCTGCCGACTCTGGCCGAGGCCTTGCTGGCCGGACGGCTGGTGCCCGGCTTCCGGTTCGACGGCGATCCGCTGGCGCTGGCTGATGTCACCATCTATGTGCCGACACGGCGCGCGGCCCGGGCGCTGCGCGGCGCCTTTGTCGACGCGCTTTCGGGACCGGGAGGGAGCCGCCGTTCGGCGATCCTGCCGGTCATCCGCCCGCTCGGAGAGTTCGACCAGGACGAAGCCGCCTTCGACGCCGGCACGCCGACCGAGCTTGAAATGGCGCCGCCGATCGCAGCCATCGAACGCCTGCTGCTGCTGGCGCCGCTGGTGCAGGCCTGGAAGCGCACCCTGCCGGCGCATGTCCTTGATATGTTCAACGAAGAGATTGTCGTGCCGGCCTCCGCCGCCGATGCGATCTGGCTGGCGCGCGACCTCGCCCGGCTCATGGACGAAATCGAAACCGAAGGCACGGACTGGACCAGGCTTGCCGATCTGGTCACCGGCAATCTTGCCGGTTGGTGGCTGGTGACGCTCGATTTCCTCCGTATCGTCACCGAGGCCTGGCCGAAATTGCTGGAGGAGCGCGACCGCTCCAACCCGGCCGCGCACCGCAATGCGCTGATCCGGCGCGAGGCGAAGCGGCTGGAACGCAACCCGCCCAAAGGGCCGGTGATCGCCGCCGGCTCGACGGGCTCTATTCCGGCCACGGCTGAACTGCTTGCCACGGTCGCCAGCCTGCCTAATGGCGCCGTGGTGCTGCCCGGGCTCGATGGGATGCTGGACGAACCGTCTTTTGCCGCGATTGCGGCGCCCGGTGCGCGGCCGGCACTGCTCGGCCACCCACAATACGGCATGGCCAAGCTGATCGGCAAGGTTGGCGTGCTGCGTGGCGATGTCGAGGAAGTGGTCGCCGCCGAGCCCGCACTGGTGCTCCGCGCGGCCCTTGTCGGCGAGGCGCTGCGTCCGGCCGAGACCACGGAACTATGGGCCGAGACCCGCATACGCTTCAACGCCCTGGATATCGCCGAGGCCTTCGCCGATGTGACGCTGGTCGAAGCCGCCAGCGAACGCGACGAGGCGGCGGCGATCGCCATCGCGCTGAAAACCGCCGTGGAACAGCCGGGGCACAGGGCAGCGCTCGTTACCGGCGACCGCGGGCTGGCGCGGCGCGTCTCGGCCGAGCTGTTGCGCTTCGGTGTGATCGCTGACGATTCCGGCGGCACGCCGCTCGCCAACACGCCTGCCGCCAGCCTGCTGCGGCTCACACTTCAAGCGGTATTCCGGCCCGGCGATCCCGTCGGCCTTTTGTCGCTGCTCAAGCATCCGCTGCTCGGGCTCGGACTTGAGCGCACCGGCGTGCGCCATGCCGCCGAGCTCATCGAACTCGTGGCGCTGCGCGGCGGCACCGGACGCCCCGACATCGCCGCCTTGCCAGCACTGTTCGAGGAGCGTCTCGCCGGGCTGAGCGGGGACAAGCGCCAGCCCTTCTGGTTTTCGCGCCTGAGCGTGCGCGGCATCGACGATGCCCGCGATATGCTGAGCCGGCTTGTGACGGCACTGGCGCCGCTGACCGCCTTTCGCGGTGAAGAGAATGCCGATCTTGTCGCGTTGACCAGAGCGAGCGTCGCCGCGCTGGAAAATCTCGGCCGCACGGCGGAGCGCAGCCTGGCTGAATTTTATGCCGGCGACGCCGGCGAGAAACTCGCCGAGCTGCTGCGCGGTGTGGTCGCGGCCTCGGCCTCGTTCGACTTCCCGGCCGACGAATGGCCTGATGTGATGGACGCGCTGGTAGCACCGGAAACGGTCAAGCCCGGGCAAGGCACCGACCGCAACATCGCCATTTGGGGGGCGCTGGAAGCGCGGCTGCAGAATGTCGACACGCTGGTCATTGGCGGGCTGAACGAGGGCGTGTGGCCACGCAAGCCGGAAAGCGATCGCTTCATGTCGCGGTTGATGAAGACCGGCATCGATCTCGAGCCGCCGGAGCGCCGTATCGGCCTTGCCGCCCACGACTTCCAGATGGCGATGGGGGCGAAAAAGGTGGTGCTGACGCGCTCCGCCCGAGCCGGCGACGCACCGGCGGTGCCGTCGCGCTGGCTGCAGCGCATCCTCACCTTCATCGGCAAGGATCCGGCGGCCGCATTGCGCGGGCGCGGCGACGAATTGCTTGCCTGGGCGCGCGCGCTCGATGCCGGCGAGCGGCAGCATTTCGCGCCGCGACCGCAGCCGAAACCGCCGCTGAGCATGCGGCCCACCCACTTCTCGGTGACCGAGATCGAGACGCTGCGCCGCGACCCCTATGCGGTCTATGCCAAGCGTATTCTGAGCCTTCTGCCGCTCGAGCCGGTGATCCGCGATCCCGGTGCGGCCGAGCGCGGCACGCTGTTTCATGACATCCTGCATCTGTTCTCGACAGAGGTGGCGGATCCCCGCGCGCCCGAAGCTCTGGAACGCCTCATCGCTGCCGGCCGGACCTGCTTCGCCGACATTGCCCTACCCGCCGATGTCGAGGCGGTGTGGTGGCCGCGCTTCGAAAAGCTCGCCGCCAACATCATCGAATGGGAGCGCGGCCGCGCCCCTGCCGTCGCCCGGCGGCATGCCGAGGAGCGCGCCGAAAAGACGGCTGTCGGCCGTACCGGTGTGACGCTGTCCGGCTATGCCGACCGCGTCGACCTTTTGGCCGGTGGCATGGCCGACATTCTCGATTACAAGACCGGCTCCTCGCCGTCCAAGGCGCAGGCGCACACGCTGCTGGCGCCACAGCTGGCGCTCGAAGGGGCGCTGCTCCGGCGCGGCGCCTTCAAGGGGCTTGGCGCGCGCGAACCCTCGCAGCTTGCATTCGTGCGGCTGAAGCCGAATGGCGAAGTGTTCGAGGAATCCATCCTCGACTACAACCGCCAGCCCCGGACCGCAGAAGACCTCGCCGAAGAGGCCTGGGCGCGGCTGGAAAAACTGCTCATTCACTATGCCGATCCGGCGACCGGCTATCTGTCGCGGGCGCTGCCGTTTCGCGAAGGCGAGAGCGATGGCGACTACGACCACCTGGCGCGCGTGCTCGAATGGTCGGCCGGCGGCGACAGCGATGACGAGGCGGGGGAGGCATGAAAAAAGCCTATCCCATTCCCGGCGAAACCGCCGCCAGCCAGACGCGCGCTTCCGACCCGAAGAACTCGGCCTGGGTGTCGGCCAATGCCGGATCCGGCAAGACGCATGTGCTGGCCCAGCGCGTCATCCGGCTGTTGCTCAACGGCACCGATCCGTCGAAGATCCTGTGCCTGACCTATACGCGGGCGGCCGCCGCCAACATGTCGAACCGCGTGTTCTCGACCCTGTCGGAATGGACGGCGCTCGGCGATGCCGAGCTTGCCACAAAGATTGAGGCGGTGGACGGCCGCCGACCCGACCGCGACACGATGCGGCGGGCGCGCCGGCTGTTTGCCGAAGCGCTGGAAACGCCGGGCGGGCTGAAGATCCAGACCATCCACGCCTTCTGCGAATCGGTGCTGCACCAGTTTCCGCTGGAGGCCAACATCCCGGCGCATTTCGAAATGCTCGATCCGCAGATGGAGGCCTCGCTGTTTGCTGGCGCCCGCCGCGACATGATTTCGGGCACGTCAGCCGGAGACGCCGGACTGGCCGAGGCCTTTGCCACCGTGCTGGAGCGCGGCGGAGAACACGGGCTCGATGCGCTGCTCGCCGAAATCGTGCGCAAGCGCGACGGGCTGCGCGGCTTCATCGATGCGGTCCGGCGCGACGGCGGCGGCTTTCAGGCCCTGTTCGACGAATTCCATTTTCGCCCCGGGCGGAGCGCCGAAGACATAGCGGCATCGGTATGGCCGCTGCCGGGTTTCCTGCCGGACTTCTTTGCAGTGTTCGCCAGTGCCGCCGAGGCCGCCGACGCCCGCACCGTGCTCAACAATCTCTTGCCCTATGCCCGGTTGGCCTTTGCCGAGACGGACCCGACCCGCCGGCTGCAGATGCTCGGCAAAGCCTTTCTCAAGGCCGATGGCGACCCCTATGATCCCTCAAAGTTGTTCAAGAAGGCGCTGCTCGGCCGGCTGCCCGACCTTCCCGAGCGCTATCTGGCGGCCGTCAAGTCGATAACAGACGTCTCCGACCGGCTGGCGCTGTTCCGGATGCTGGAAGGCACGGTCGCGGCGTTGACCATAGCCGACTGGCTGATCGTGCGGTACGAGCGCCTGAAGCGCAGCCGCGGCTTTCTCGATTTCAACGACCTCATCACCCGCACCGTCAACCTTCTGGCGCGGCCCGATGCCGGCCCCTGGGTGCAGTACAAGCTCGACCAGGGCATCGACCACATCCTGCTCGACGAGGCGCAGGACACCAGCCCCGACCAATGGGAGGTGGTGAAGCGGCTGGCGGAGGAGTTCTTTGCCGGCCACGGCCAGCGCGGCACGGCCAATCGCACGGTGTTTGCCGTCGGCGACGAAAAGCAGTCGATCTATTCCTTCCAGGGTGCCGCACCGGATTCCTTTGCCGACAGCCGGCTCTTGTTTTCCGGACGCGTGAACGCAGCCAATGCTTCGTTTGCCGACCTGAAACTGACCTGGTCGTTCCGTTCGACCGACGACGTGCTTGCCGCAGTCGACCGCGTCTTTGCCGATCCGGGCGTGCGGCGCGGCATCAGCCACGACCCCGATCCGCTCGACCACAAGGCGATCCGCAACGACGCGCCTGGCTATGTCGAGGTCTGGCCGTCGCTCGGCGCTGACGCCGTCGAGGAGCCCGACGACTGGACGTTGCCGGTCAATCATGCCAGCGCGCCGGCTGTGCGGGTGGCCGAGCACGTGGCTGCGACCATCCAGACCTGGCTCAAGGACCGCGAGATCATCGAGGGCAAGGGACGCAGGCTGAGGGCCGGCGACATTCTTGTGCTGGTGCGCAAGCGCGACCGCTTCGTCCATGCGCTGTCGCGCGCGCTGAAGGACCGCGATATTCCCGTCGCCGGCGCCGACCGGCTGAGCCTGCCCGGCCACATCGCGGTCAAGGACCTGATCGCACTCGGCCATTTCCTCATCCAGCCGCAGGATGACCTGTCGCTCGCCGCCGTGCTGCGCAGCCCGGTTTTCGACGTGTCGGAGGAGACGCTTTTTACGCTTGGCGCCGGACGGCCAGCCGGAACATCGCTGATCGCCTCACTACGCCAGCATGCTGGCGACAATACCGCGCTGACCGATGTCGTTGCCCGGCTCGACGGCTGGGCCAACGAGGCGGCGTTCCGGCCGGTGTTCGAATTCTACGCCGGGGTGCTGGCGCGCGACGGCCTGCGCAAGAAGATGATCGCCCGGCTTGGACCGGAAGCCGGCGACATCCTCGACGAATTCCTGAGTTTCTGCCTGGCCGAGGAACGCACCGGACTGCCGGGGCTGGAGGCCTTCCTGGCGACGCTGGAAAACACCGGCCCGGAGATCAAGCGCGAGATGGACCAGACGCGCGACGAGGTCCGCGTCATGACCGTGCACGCCGCCAAGGGCCTGGAAGCGCCTGTTGTCTTCCTGGTCGATGGCGGGTCGGCGCCGTTCAGCGACCAGCATCTGCCGCGGCTGATGCCGTTCGACGCTTCGGGCCGCAATTTCGACGGCAAGGGCTATCTCTGGCGCTCGGCCGCCGATGTCGCGAACGGCTTCTCCAAGGCGGCCTCGGCCAGGGCGCGGGAGCTTGCCGACGACGAATACCGCCGGCTGCTCTATGTCGGCATGACGCGCGCCGAGGACCGGCTGATCGTCTGCGGCTATCACGGCAAGCGTTCGCCGAGCACCGGCACCTGGCATTCGATTGTCAGCCGCGCGCTGCTTGCCGCGCCGGAAAGCACGGAGCGCCATCATCCCGCCAGCGGCGAGCCGGTGCATCGCTTCGTCATCACCAAGCTGCCGCCGGTGGCGCTGGCAGCCGCCGACGAGGCGCGGCTGCCGCAACCGCTTTTGCCGTTCTTGCCGGCAAACCTGTTTCGCCCTTTGCCGCCTTATGAAGAACTGCCGCGCCCGCTATCGCCCTCTGGCGCTTCGGCGCTGATCGACGAGGGCAAGGAGGCGGTCGTCGATACGCGTTCGCCGGTGCTGGACAGCGAAGCGGAGCCCGGTTTTGCCGTGATGCGCGGGCTGGCGCTGCACAAGCTGCTGCAGATGCTGCCCGGTTTTGCCGAAGACGAACGGCAAGGCGCGGCGGCGCAGTATCTCATTCGAGCCGGCGCCGACTGGCCGGAGGCCGAGCGCAACAAGGCGCTGGCTTCGGTGATGGCGATCCTCAGAGATTCGCGTTTTGCCGGGCTGTTTTCGCCGTCGTCCCGCGCCGAAGTTGCTGTGATGGGCAGCCTTGAGGTCAAGGGCAGACTGCGCTCGATCTCCGGCAAGATCGACCGGCTGGCGGTGACGCCCGGGCGCGTATCGATCGTCGACTACAAGACCAACCGGCCGGCGCCCGCAGGCCTGGCCCAGGTGCCGCCGGCCTATATACTACAGCTGGCGCTCTACCGCGCGCTGCTGAAGCCGCTTTACCCCGGCCGCGCGGTGACGGCAGCACTGCTGTTCACCGAGGCACCGAGGCTTATCGAACTGCCGGCGCAGGCGATGGATGACGCCCTTGCCCGACTCACGGGAGCGTGACACAAGTTCTGCTTGAAGAAGGGCTGCTGAACCACCACATTTGGTGCGAGATAAATTTCGAAAGGATTTTCGTATGGCCACCGTCAAGGTCGACAAGAGCAATTTCCAGGCCGATGTGCTCAACGCCTCGCAGCCCGTCGTCGTGGATTTCTGGGCCGAATGGTGCGGCCCCTGCAAGATGATCGGTCCGTCGCTGGAAGAGATCGCCAACGAACTCGGCGACAAGATCAAGATCGCCAAGCTGAACATCGACGAGAACCCCGAGCTTGCCGCCCAATTCGGCGTGCGCTCGATCCCGACGCTGATGATCTTCAAGGGCGGCGAAGTCGCCGACATGAAGGTCGGCGCCGCGCCGAAGACCGCGCTGTCGCATTGGATCAATGGCAGCCTCGCCTGATCCTGTAGGAGTTTCTGAAGTTAAGCCCGGCCCTCGCGCCGGGCTTTTTCTTTGGCGTCATCGCCCGACCGCCTCTGGCCCTCGCATCGGCGCACTCCATGTCATCTGCTTGTTGCAGGACAGGAGAGACAAATGACCGGATCCGCCAAGGCCACCGTCTTCATCGACAATGAGCGCGTCATCGTCACCGAATATCGCTTCCAGCCCGGCGACAACACCGGCTGGCACCGGCATGGCCATGACTACGTCGTGGTGCCGCTGATGGACGGCAAGGTGAAGCTGGTGACCAAGGACGGCGAGAGTTTTGCTGAAATGAAGAAGGGCGCGCCCTACTTCCGCAAGGAAGGCGTCGAGCACGACGTCATCAGCGCCAATGACGGCGAATACGCCTTCATCGAGATCGAGCTGAAATAGGCCTCAGACTGGTGCCGCGGCCGCCGATGTCTATTTAGTTTGAGCCGCGGTTTTTTTTGGCCTGCCTAGGCTTGCCGGGCTTCCGTCCGGTCGCGGGCTTCAGGACCTGCCCATATCCCTCTATAGCGCCCGTATACACACGATAGAGAAACGTCTCTCGGCTTACGAAATACGCGACACTGGGCTGGCCGGATGCATCATTGGGGCGCGTCGGTCTGTGGGCCACTCGAACAATTGGGTGCGGTGGCTCGATGGCTCCCGGTAACATCACATGATCGCCGACCCGCGGAGCATATTCAAATATCAGCTCCTCCGGCGGGTCGTTGTCGACGGTAACAAGACACTTCACAACCATTCGAGCTTGCCTCCATGCTTCGCCAAGCATATCGGGGCTTCTGCCCGAGGGGCAACCGCCCGATAGATTCCCCGGGCCAAAATACTACCAGTCGGCGATGCGATCCCCGCCGGTGAATTGCGCGCTTTTTGCGGTGTATTCGAACAGCTCGATCTTCACGCCGTTGGGGTCGCGGATCCAGGCCTGAAACGTGTCGTCGCAGGCATGCTTCTTGGCCGTGATATCAATGCCTTTCGACTTGATGTGGGCGATCGCCGCATCGATGTTTTCCACCTCAAGGCAGAAATGGTTGATCTGGTTGAGCTCGCTATGGCTGGTGCCGTCCTTCTGGAACACCTCGACATGGCTGCGATCGCCGCAATTGAGGTAGAAGCCGAACACCTTTCCGTCGCGCAGGAAGTTGAACTGCGTGTCGAGGCCGAGCACGTCGCGGTAGAAGGCCCGCGTCGCCTCCAGATCATGCGCGAAGATGCAGACATGGGCGAGTTGCTTGACCTTGATCATGATGGGCTCCTCGCAGTGAAATGGCTTCAGGTTGGCGGCGTGCCGTTTTCGGCCAGCACCGCGCCGGCGAGATATAACGACCCGCCGATCAGGATGCGTGGCGCCGGCCCGTCCCAGGTGTCGCGCAGCAGCATCAGCGCACTGGCGACGGAACTGACCGGTTCGGCCGTGAGGCCGGCTTCGGTCGCCCGCACCGCCAGCTCGTCATTCGGCACGCCGGCATCGCTCATGCTCACCGGCACGGTGTAGACATGCCGTGCCAGGCCCTTGAAGGCGTGGAAGTAGCCGCTCTGGTCCTTGGTGTTGATCATGCCGGAGATCAGAAACAGCGGCCGCGGGTTCTTTTCCTCTTGCTCGGCCAGCGCCTCGGCAATGACCATGCCGGCGCCCGGATTGTGGCCGCCGTCGAGCCAGATGTCGGCGCCCTTGGGCGCCAGCTCCATCAGCCGGCCCTGTACCAGTTTCTGCATGCGGCCCGGCCATGCGACGCTCGCCATCGCCTTCTCAGTGGCGCGATGACTGGTTTCGAAACCGGCGGCCTTGACGGCGGCAATCGCTGCCGCCGCATTGGCGAACTGGTGGCGCCCGGGCAGGCGCGGTGGCGGCAGGTCCATCAGCCCGTCCTCATCCTGATAGACCATGCGGCCGTTTTCCTCGAAGGCGAGAAAATCCTGGCCGTAGACGAAGGTCGGGCAATCCAGCCGCTCGGCGGTTTCGATCAGCACTTGCAGCGCCGTCTCGCTCTCCTGCGCGCCGATGACCACCGGGCAGCCGCGCTTCATGATGCCGGCCTTTTCGGCGGCGATCAGTTCGACCCGGTCGCCGAGATAGGCTTCGTGATCCATCGACACCGGCATGATCACCGACACCGCCGGCCGGGCAACGACATTGGTGGCGTCGAAGCGGCCGCCAAGGCCGACCTCGATGATGGCGGCGGCAGCCGGATGTTCGGAAAACAGGATGAAGGTGACGGCGGTTAGGATTTCGAAGACGGTGATCTTCTGGCCTTGATTGGCCCGGGCGACGCGGGCGATGGCCTCGGCGAAGGTCTCGTCGTCGACCAGCCGGCCGCCGCCCTCGGCCGCCAGTCGGTAGCGCTCGGCCCAGTTCACCAGATGCGGCGAAGTGTGGACATGGACAAGGTGGCCGCCGGCTTCGAGCAGCGCGCGCGAAAAGGCCGCGCACGAGCCCTTACCGTTGGTGCCCGCGATATGGATGACCGGCGGCAGCCGCTCCTGCGGATTGCCGAGGCGTTCGAGCAGCCTTGTGATGCGGTCGAGCGAAAGGTCGAAGCCTTTCGGATGCAGCGCCATCAGGGCTTCGATTTCACGATCTGCGGCAAGCGTTGTCATGAGCGAATCCTACGCATGCGCGCAGGTGCACGCAATCGCGGTTTGCGGCCAGAAATGTCGCGTCAGGCCTGCGGGCGGGCTTCCGTCGGGATGACCGACGGCGGCAGGATTTCCGGCTCCAGCGGCTTTTGCTCCTGCGGCAGTTTGAGCAGGATTTTCAACAGCCGTGAAATCGTCTCGCGCAGTTCCAGCCGCGACACCACCATATCGACCATGCCGTGCTCCATCAGATATTCGGAGCGCTGGAAACCGTCCGGCAGTTTCTCCCGGATGGTCTGCTCTATGACGCGCGGGCCGGCAAAGCCGATCAGCGCGCCGGGCTCGGCAATGTGGACGTCTCCCAGCATGGCGTAGGAGGCGGTAACGCCGCCGGTGGTCGGGTTGGTCAAGACGACGATGTATGGCAGGCCGGCTTCCTTCAGCCGGTCGACGCCGATCGTGGTGCGCGGTAACTGCATCAGGGACAGGATGCCTTCCTGCATGCGCGCGCCACCGGAGGCGGCAAACAGGATCAGCGGCCGCTTGCGCTGCAAGGCGACCTCGAAACCGTGCACAATGGCGTCACCCGCGGCCATGCCGAGCGAGCCGCCCATGAAGGCGAAATCCTGCACCGTCACCACAACCGGCAGGCCTTTGACCGTGCCCAGCGCGTTGATGATGGCGTCTTCCAGGCCGGTCTTGGCCTTGGCGTCCTTCAGCCGGTCCGTGTAGCGCTTCTCGTCGCGGAACTTGAGCGGGTCCTGCATGACCTTGGGGTTCTCAAGCTGCTCGTATTTGCCGTCGTCGAGGAAGAATTTCAGCCGTTCCTTGGCCGAAATCTTCATGTGATGGCCCGATGACGGGATGACGAACTGGTTGGATTCCAGGTCCTTGTGAAACACCATCTCGCCGGTCTCGGGATCCTTAATCCAGAGATTCTCGGGCATGTCGGTGCGCCGGCCGAGCATCGAATTGATCCTCGGGCGAACGTAATTGGTGATCCAGTTCATCGCTTCGGCTCCTGTCCTGACGAAGAGTTGGCTCGTGCATGTCGCCCAAAGTGGGAACCGGTTTTGGGATAACGACTTGCACAAGGCCTAAGTAGGGAAACTATTCGGCAGCAGCAAGGCGGGCCGAACGCACGCCCTGAGACAGTCCGCTGACCAGGGTGGCGACGGCCTCGGACGGGTCGGCGGTCTTCTCGCCCTTCGGTCCCAACACATTGGCGACCGCGTTGACGATCGCGGTGCCGACGACGACGCCATCGGCATTGGCGCCGATAATGCGCGCCTGCTCGGCGGTCTTGACGCCGAAGCCGACGCAGACTGGCAAGTTGGTGTGGCCCTGGATGCGCTTGACCGCGGCGGCAACCTTGCCGGTGTCGGCCAAAGCCGAGCCGGTGATGCCGGTCATCGACACGTAATAGACGAAGCCCGACGTATTCTGCAGCACCTTGGGCAGGCGCTTGTCGTCGGTGGTCGGCGTCGCCAGGCGGATGAAGTTGATGCCGGCCTTCAGCGCCGGAATGCAGAGTTCTTCGTCCATCTCCGGTGGCAGGTCGACGACGATCAGCCCGTCAATGCCGCTGGCGATGGCGTCCTTGAGGAAGCGATCGACACCGTAGATGTAGATCGGGTTGTAGTAGCCCATCAGCACGATCGGCGTTTCATTGTCGGTGGCGCGGAAATCAGCCGCCGTCTTCAGCGTCTTGACCAGGGTCTGGCCACCTTTCAGCGCCCGCAGGCCAGCGGCCTGGATCGCCGGTCCATCGGCCATCGGATCGGAAAACGGCATGCCCATTTCAATGATGTCGGCGCCGGCCTTGGGCAGCGCCTTCATGATCGACAAAGCGGTGTCATAGTCGGGGTCGCCGCTCATGAAATAGGTGACGAGCGCCGGGCGGCCCTCGGCTTTCAGTTTTGCCATGCGGCGGTCGATGCGGGTCACCATGATCAGATCTCCATGCCCAGCATCGAGGCCACTGTGTGCACATCCTTGTCGCCGCGTCCCGACAGGTTGACGATGACGATCTGGTCCTTGTCCATATCAGGCACGATCTTCACCGCATGCGCGATGGCGTGGGCGGATTCCAGCGCCGGGATGATGCCTTCGACGCGCGTCGTCAGCTTGAAGGCTTCCAGCGCCTCGTCGTCGAGGATCGGCACGTATTCGACGCGGCCGGAATCGCGCAGCCAGGAATGTTCGGGGCCGACGCCCGGATAGTCGAGGCCGGCCGAGATCGAATGGCCGTCCATGATCTGGCCATCGGCGTTCTGCAGGAGATAGGTGCGGTTGCCGTGCAGCACGCCTGGCGCGCCGGCATTCATCGAGGCGCAATGCTCGATGCCGTCGAGGCCGCGGCCGCCGGCTTCGATGCCGATGATGCGGACTTGCCTGTCGTCGAGGAAGGGATGGAACAGGCCGATGGCGTTGGAGCCGCCGCCGACAGCCGCGATGATGGTGTCGGGCAGCCGGCCTTCCTGTTCGAGGATCTGGGCGCGCGCCTCGATGCCGATCACCGACTGGAAGTCGCGCACCAGCTCCGGATAGGGATGCGGACCTGCGGCGGTGCCGATCAGATAATAAGTGTCCTCGACATTGGTGACCCAGTCGCGCAACGCTTCGTTCATGGCGTCCTTCAGCGTGCCGTGACCGGCGGTCACCGGCCGCACTTCGGCGCCGAGCAGCTTCATGCGGAAGACGTTGGGGCTTTGGCGGGCGACATCGGTGGCGCCCATATAAACGACGCAGGGAAAGCCGAAGCGCGCCGCGACCGTGGCCGCGGCAACGCCGTGCTGACCAGCGCCCGTCTCGGCGATGATGCGCTTCTTGCCCATGCGCTTGGCCAGCAGGATCTGGCCGAGGCAGTTGTTGATCTTGTGCGAACCGGTGTGGTTCAAATCCTCGCGCTTGAAGTAAACTTTGGCGCCGCCCCCGAGGCCCTTCGCCAAGGAAACCTCACGAAGATGGTTGGTCAGGCCTTCGGCGAAATAGAGCTTTGACGGCCGCCCGGCATAGTGGGTCGACAGATTGGTCAGCTCAGCCTTGAAGTCCGGATCGTTCTTGACCTCGTTCCAGTGCCGCTCCAGGTCGAGGATCAGCGGCATCAGCGTCTCGGCGACGAACCGGCCGCCGAAGATGCCGAACATGCCCTGTTCGTCGGGTCCGGTGCGGAAGGAATTGGGTGTCGCCGGCTTGTTCATCGCCGATCTCCTGGTCTTGGTTCTGAGCATGTCTTATCGGAAAACCGGTTCCCACTTTTCCGGAACATGCTCGGGTTCGAAAGAAGTGCTCAGGCAGCGCGGTCGTCGCGCGCGGCCCTGACGGCCCGGAAAAACTGCTCGATCAGCGCCGGATCCTTGACGCCCGGGCCGCTTTCCACCCCCGACGAAATGTCTATCGCGGACGGATTGGCGGATCTCAGGGCATCGCCGATATTGGCGGCGTTGAGCCCACCGGAAAGCATGTAATCGAGCCCGGCGTCAAGGCCGGCCAAGATGCGCCAGTCAAAGGCGACGCCATTGCCACCCGGAAGTTGCGAGCCCTTTGGCGGCTTGGCATCGAACATGAAGCGATCGGCAACGCCGATGAACGGCTGTAGCCGCTCGAGATCGCCAGCCTCACTGACGGAGAACACCTTCATGACAGGCAAGCCGTAGCGGGCTTTCACCTCGGCCACCCGCTCGGGCGTCTCCGTGCCGTGCAGTTGCAGCATGTCGGGTCGCATCTTTTCGACGATCTCGTCCAGGAAGGCGTCATCGGCATCGACCGTCACGGCAACCGCCAGGGCCTTGCCGATTGCCGCCTGGCGCAGGCGGCCGGCTGCCGCAGGCTCGACATAGCGCGGGCTCCTGGCAAAGAAGATGAAGCCGACATGGCTGGCGCCGCCGGCCAATGCCGCGGTCGTTGCATCATCGGTCTTCAATCCGCAGATCTTGATATCGAGCGCCATGGCGCGGGGATTGGCACGAAACCGGCCAAGAGTCGAGAAAAAGCATGCTGTTTGCCGGCAACGCCAAAGGCGCTACCTATTGATGGGAGAAGCAAGGCGGAGCAGACGAATGGCCGACCAGAGCATAGCCGAACTCAGGCAGAAGATCGCGCAAGCGCGCGACGTCATCGCGCATCTGATGCAAAAGGCCGCCTTCGACGGGGCAGAAGCGCACCGGGTCCTGGATTATTTCGGCAGCGATGCGTTCGAGCAGAATTTCCTGCCATGGCCGCGCCATGGCGACGAAGGGCTGCGGCCTGAAGAGCTTAATGCGGCCAATGATGATTGAGCGCGGCGCTGGCGCAGGCTAATCGAACACAATCGCCTGCAATGCCCCACCATTCCGCTTCAGCCAGTCCTTGCAGCGGTCGGTGTCGGGGCAGAGCTGCTCGCACAGTTTCCAGAATTTCTGGCCGTGGTTCATCTCCTTGAGATGCGCCACTTCATGCGCGACCAAGTAGTTTATCACCGGCGTCGGCGCCATCATGATGCGCCATGAGAAGGACAAATTGCCGTCGGAAGTGCAGGAACCCCAGCGGCTCGACGTGTCCTTGAAGCGGATCGCCTTGGCGCGCTTGCCCATGGCCTCGGTATGCTTGACCACCAGCTTCTCGATGTCCTTCTTGGCCTCGCGCTTGAGGAAATCGGCGATGCGGCGCGGCAAATGTATGCGCTCGCCATGGACGATCAGCAGCGGACCGCGCTCGTCGCGCGACACGGTGACGGTGCCGCGTTTCGACGGTTCGTGGACGATGCGATGCGCGACGCCGCGTATCGGGATCTTGATGCCGGGGCGCACCTGAGGCCGGGTCGGGACCTTGGCCAGACGCTGCTCCAGCCAGTCCTGGTGGCGGTGAAGGAATTTCTCCACCTCGCCGCGGCGCAGGCCCGGCGGCACGGTGATGCGCAGCCCCTGGCCGCCCGAATCAATGCGCAGCGTCAGCCGCCGTGCGCGGGCGCTCTCGACGATCCTGAGCGGCAGTGTGCGGCCGGCAACGACGTGCTCTCGCTCTTCGACAGGCGAGGGTTTTGGTTTGGTCAGGTTGCGGAAAAAGCCGAAGGACATGGCTGAACGATACGCGATTCGAGGAAAACGACCAGAACAAAAAAGAAACGGCGCCGCTCGCGCGACGCCGCCCATCATGCCAAGGCCTGTCTTAGAGCGCCGCGCGTCTCTGACGCGCAAAGGACGCTGTAGCACTCTAATTCGGCGCATGAACCTTTCCGAAAATCGGTTTCGATTTTCGGGGTCATGCGCGCAGCCTCAGTCGTCAAGCAGGTTCGGGCCCTTGCGCTTGGGCGTCGCGGGCTTGGCCGTTTCGGCCGAGCCTGTCTTCGCAGGCGCTGTCGACTTGTTGCGGTTGGCCATGAAGCGGTCGAACTCGTCCTGGTCCTTGGCGCGGCGCAATTCGCGGGCGTACTCATCGAACTCGCTCAGCATCTCATCGAGCTTGCGACGCTCTTCGGCGAGGCGTTCGAGTTCCTTCTCGCGCCAGTCGTCGAAAGCGACATTGCCGGTGCGGGCCGAACCGTGGCCCCAGCGCGCAGCCTTGTCGGAACCGCGACGGCAGCCGGCGAAGATGCCGTCGGTGGCCCGGTTGACGTCGCGCTTGAAGCCGTCAAGCCGGTCGCCCCAGATGATGTAGGCGAGCATGGCGAAGCCAAGCGGCCAGAACACCATGAAGCCGATCACCATCAGCGCGATGGTCGCCGGCGTCCAGGCCGGGCGGATCAATGCGGATGTGTTCATTTTCTCCCATTCCTTCGGTTGGAGACAGCCAAGAGCGGCTGCGTGGATTCGAAATGGGATGAGAAAAACGGCGATTCAAGACAACGTCCGCCAAAACCGGACAAGGTCCTGAAATGATTATCGCTTTTTGACCGCTTCGAGGAAAAGCACGACCAGGCCGGCGACCAAGCCCCAGAAGGCGGCGCCAACGCCGAACAAAGTCAGCCCCGACGCGGTGACAACGAAGGTGACAGTAGCCGCCATGCGCTGGTCCTCGTCCTTGAGCGCGATCGCCAGCGCGTTGGCCAGCGACCCCATCAACGCCAGGCCGGCCACCAGCACGATCAGGCTTTGCGGCAGCACTGCGAAGATCGCCACCAGCGAGGCGCCGAAAACCGCGAAGATCAGATAGGCAAGTGCATAGAAGGGTCCGGTCTTCCAGCGCTCGGCCGGGTCGGGATGGACGTCCGGCCCGGTGCAGATCGCCGCAGAGATCGCGGCCAGATTGGTGGTCGAGCCGCCAAACGGCGCCGACAGCAGCGAGAACAGGCCGGTGACGCCGATCAGCGGGCCGGGTTCGGGGTGATAGCCGGCGGCGCGCAAGACGGCGAGACCCGACAGGTTCTGCGACGCCATGGTGACGAGGTAGAGCGGCAGCGCCAGGCCGATGACAGCTGCGGCGCTGAAATGCGGAGCAATCAGCGTCAGCGTCGACAGTTCCGGCGCCGGCAGTCCGCCGACGCGGCCTGTCAGGAAGGCGGCGATGCCGCCGCCGATCAGCACCGCCAGCACCGACAGCGCCGGGTTGAACAGGCGAATGACGAAGAAGGCCGCGATCAGCGGCAGGATCAGCCAGGGGTCGACCGGAATGGTCTTGACGGCATTGAGCGCGAAGGTGACGACGATGCCGGCCAGCATGCCGGACGCGACCGACGTCGGTATCCTTGATATAAGCTGGGTCAGCGGCTTGAACAGGCCGGTGGCGATCAACATCAAGCCGGTGACGATGAAGGCGCCGACCGCATCGGCCATGGTAAAGCCGCTCGATGCCGCCATCAGCGCCAGGCCTGGTGTCGACCAGGCGGTGATGATGGGCATTTTCGTGCGCCAGGACAGCCACAAGCATTCGATCGCCATCGCCACGCACACTGCCGTCACCCAGCTCGCGGTTTCGGCTTGCGTGGCGCCAACCGCCTTGGCGGCGGCAATGACGACGGCCAGCGTGCCGCCGAAGCCGACGATTGCCGCGACAAAGGCGGATATCGGGATGGAAATGCGCATTCTTGCCTACCCCGCCCGCTGAACCATGTCGCCCACCGCCCTCAGCAGCATGTCGAGATCCTGCGGCCGCGACAGCCGGTGGTCGCCGTCGGGAATGAGCGACAAGGTGACGTCGTCGGCCGGCAGCAGCGAGACCAGCTTCAGCGCATGGCTTGCCGGCACATCGGCATCGGCCAGGCCCTGCAGGATGTGGACGGGGCAATGGGTATCGATCGGCCCGGTCATGACCCGGTTCGCCCTGCCGTCCTCGATCAGCGCGCTTGTGTAGATGTAAGGCTCGGCGGAATAGTCCGAAGGTTCTTCGAAAAAGCCTTTCTCCCGGAGGTCGCGCCTCTGTTCCTCCGTCAGAGCCGGCTCGACCAGCTCGGCGGTGAAATCCGGCGCCGGCGCGAGCAGCACCAGGCCAACCACATTGCTGTCGCCCGCCTTGCGCAGTTCCTGCGCCATGCGCAGCGCGATCCAGGCGCCCATCGACGAGCCGACCAGGATTTGCTTGCCCTCGGTGAAACGCCGGAAGGCGGCGAGGCTCTCGCCAAGCCATTTCGAGATGGTGCCGTCGGCAAAGGCGCCGCCGGATTCGCCATGGCCGGAATAGTCGTGGCGCAGATATGCGCGGCCTTCCCTGGCCGCCCAATCCGACAACGTTTGCGCCTTCGTGCCCAGCATGTCGGATTTGTAGCCGCCGAGCCAGACGACGCCGGGCGTTGCGCCCGAGGAATGGCGAACCGCGATATCAATGCCGTCGACATCCAGTAGGGTTGGGGTGGTCGCGGTCATGGCTGTGGATCAATCCTGGTTCTGGGGGCCTGATTGTGGGAGCCTGATTTTACTCGCCGGTCTTTTGACACAGGCACAGGCGAGGCGGAAAGTGCTCGCGACATCCTTTGTTTGGTGCAGGCCTGCGATCAGGGTGATTTTCTGTCAGCGCTGTGCTATTGACTCCGCCCGCGCGCTCACCACATTGGCGCGTCCTGAACATTCTAGATTGAAACCCTGAACGAAACGGCCAAGGAGACCACGACCATTCGCAGACCTTTCAAAGCAGCGGCGCCCACCAAAGATGGCCCGCGCTCCAACCGTGATATCCGGGTTCCCCGGGTCCAGCTGATCGACGCCGATGGCCAGAACCGCGGCGATATTTCCATCAACGACGCATTGCTGCTCGCCGAAGAGGCAGGGCTCGATCTGGTCGAGATCTCGCCCAATGCGGTGCCGCCTGTCGTCAAAATTCTCGATCTCGGCAAATTGAAATACGCCAACCAGAAGAAGGCGGCCGAGGCGCGCAAGAACCAGAAGGTCATCGAGATCAAGGAGATCAAGATGCGCCCGAACATCGACAGCCATGACTACGAAACCAAGATGAAGGCCGTGCGGCGCTTTTTCGAGGAAGGCGACAAGGTCAAGCTGACGCTGCGCTTCCGCGGCCGCGAGATGGCGCATATGGAACTCGGCATGCAGCTCCTGAACAAGGTGCGCGAGGAGACGGCTACCATCGCCAAGGTCGAAGCCGAGCCGAAGCTGGAAGGCCGCCAGATGATGATGGTGCTGGCGCCGCGCTAGATCAGTTCGGGCGTTGCGCTCTAAATCCGCCTGAATCCTGTCTCATGGCGTCCCGGCGATCGGCGGGACGCCGATTCTCCTGTCCAGACGCCGCGATCGCCGGCAAAGCTTCTCGACGATCGGATTCCCGACATGGCCAATGAAATCAACCCTGCGCCCATCAAGGAGCTGGGCGGCTACCAGCACATGCGCCGCATGGTCCTTGCGGTGCTGGTGGTGGTGCTGTTTGCGGCACTGCTGTTCGGCCAGTCGACCTTCCCGCCCGATACCCCGGTGCATGAAACGATCGAGATGGTCGGCGTGCTGCTGATCTTCCTTGGCGTCGTAGGCCGCTTGTGGTCGACACTCTATATCGGCGGGCGCAAATCCTCCGAAGTGGTCACCGGCGGACCCTATTCGATCACCCGCAATCCGCTCTACGTGTTCTCGACCGTTGCCGCCGCCGGCGTCGGGGCGCAGATCGGCTCGTTCTCCGGCATCGTCCTGTTTGCGCTTTTGTGCGCCGGCGCCTTCCACATCGTCATCCTGCGCGAGGAACGGTATCTCAAGGAGGTTCTCGGCGCGCCCTACACAGCCTATCTGGCGCGGGTGCCGCGTTTCTTCCCCCAGCTGTCGCTCTACCAGGAAGGCGACACCGGCAGCTTCAAGCCGCGCCTCTTGCTGACCACCTTGCTCGACGGGCTGGTGTTTCTGGTGGCGTTGCCGGTGTTCGAGACCATCGATGGCGCCCAGCAATCGGGTATACTCCCGGTGCTGTTCAGGCTCCCCTAGGTAGGCTGATATTCAGGTGAGGCCGACCTGCAAACGGCCGATCCCTGCGCTTCCGGTGTTCACGTACTTAAGTACGCTCCGCTCCGGTTCTCGGCATCAGCCGTTTTCGGCTCGGCCTGACCTGAATCTCGACCCACCTATCGGAGCCCAGGCTTGCACCGTGAATTAAGACAGAGCGTCGCAGCCGCTCGGGTGTTGCGCGCCAGCCCGCTTTGAAGTATAGGACCGCCGTTCCAAGAAAACCGCCCGGCAGGGCATGCCGTGGCGGTTTCATTTGCTTTTCGGGCTTTTGGTCCGCCCGAAGCGAACAAGAAGCGCGATTGTGCGCCACCAATACGGAGTAGCAAAATGCCCAAGATGAAGACCAAATCGGCCGCCAAGAAGCGGTTCAAGATCACAGGTACGGGTAAAGTCCTGTCGGCTGCGGCCGGCAAGCGTCACGGCATGATCAAGCGTTCCAACAAGTTCATTCGAAATGCCCGCGGCACGATGGTTCTGGCTGAACCGGATGGCAAGAAGGTCATCAAGAATTTTCTGCCGAACGGCCTCTGAGCATTCGGTTTCAGGAACAGCGTTTAAGGAGATCATGACATGGCACGCGTAAAAAGAGGCGTCACCTCGCACGCCAAGCACAAGAAGGTCCTGAAAGCCGCGAAAGGCTTCTACGGCCGCCGCAAGAACACCATTCGCATCGCCAAGCAGGCGGTCGAAAAGTCGATGCAGTATGCGTATCGCGACCGCAAGAACCGCAAGCGCTCGTTCCGCGCGCTGTGGATCCAGCGCATCAACGCCGCGACGCACGAGCATGGCCTGACCTATGGCCGCTTCATCGACGGCCTCAACAAGTCCGGTATCGAGATCGATCGCAAGATCCTGTCCGACATGGCCATCCATGAACCGCAGGCGTTCGCCGCACTCGTGGCCAAGGCCAAGGTCGCGCTCGAATATCTGAAGAACACCACCCCGAATGCTTTTGAAAGCGCTGTCGCCTAAGACCAGCGCTTCCCAGCATTCGCAATTCTGATTGGGGAACCCGCGCTGGCACGGCTGGCGCGGGTTTTTCTTATGGCTGAACTTTCAACTTGAAAGTGACTTTCACCTCAAAGTTGACTCCCAACACAGCGAGTTTGACCGTGAACGACATAGCTACCGGCTTGGATACTCTCGAAAACTCCCTGATGGCCGACGTCGCGTCGGCCGCCGATGAGGCTGCTATCGAAGCCGTGCGCGTCGCGGCTCTCGGCAAAAAGGGGTCGATCTCGGAATTGCTGAAGACACTGGGCGCGATGAGCGCCGAGGAGCGCCAGGTCAAGGGCCCCGCGATCAACGGCCTGAAGAACCGCGTCACCGAAGCGCTGACGACACGCAAGGTCGAGCTGAAGGATGTGGCGGTCACGGCGCGCCTTGCCGCCGAGACGGTCGACGTGACGCTGCCGGTGCGGCAATCGCCGGCCGAGCGCGGCCGCATCCATCCGATCAGCCAGGTCATCGACGAGATCGCGGCGATCTTCGGCGATCTCGGCTTTGCCATCGCAGAAGGTCCCGATGTCGAGAGCGACTATTACAATTTCACCGCGCTGAATTTCCCCGAAGGGCATCCGGCGCGCGAGATGCACGATACCTTCTTTTTCCAGCCGGACGAAAAGGGCGAGCGCAAGCTGTTGCGCACGCACACCTCGCCGGTACAGATCCGCACCATGGAGAAGCAGAAGCCGCCGATCCGCATCGTCATTCCCGGCAAGACCTACCGGCAGGATTCCGACGCTACCCACTCGCCGATGTTCCATCAGGTCGAGGGGCTGGTGATCGACAAATCGGCCAATGTCGCCAACATGAAGTGGGTGCTGGAAGAATTCTGCAAGGCTTTCTTCGAGGTGCCGCAGGTCAAGATGCGCTTCCGGCCGTCCTTCTTCCCGTTCACCGAGCCGAGCCTCGAGGTCGACATCCAGTGCGACCGCTCGCGGCCCGGCGAAGTGCGATTCGGCGAAGGCTCCGACTGGATGGAGATCCTCGGCTGCGGCATGGTCCACCCCAATGTGCTGCGCGCCGGCGGGCTCGATCCCGACGAATATCAGGGCTTTGCCTGGGGCATGGGCATCGACCGCATCGCCATGCTGAAATACGGCATGCCGGACCTGCGCGCCTTCTTCGACGCCGATGTGCGCTGGCTGTCGCATTACGGTTTCAGGCCGCTCGACATGCCGACGCTGTTCGGAGGTCTTTCCGCATGACGGCGCCGCACGCCGGTGGCTGCCGCTGCGGCGCGGTACGGTTCGAGGCATCAGTCGAACCGCACCATATCAGCTATTGCCATTGCGGCGATTGCCGGCGCGCCAGCGGTGCGCCGGTGTCGGCCTTTGTCGGCTTTCTGACCGAGCAGGTGGCTTTCACCGGCAAGGCACTGAAGATGTACGAGAACGGCCCGGTTACACGCTCGTTCTGCGGCATTTGCGGCTCGCCTATCGCCTATGTCGACGAGCGGCTGGAAGACCACATCTATTTCATGCTGGGCGCCATGGACATGCCGGCCTATTTCCGGCCGACGCACCATGCCTATGTGCGCGAGCAGCTGCCCTTCGTGCATATGCCCGACGACTTGCCGCGCCATTTGAAGACAAGCGTACCCAGACCCGATGGACAAGTTCCGGGCGGGTACAGACAAAACGGAACATAGTGATGAAACTCACCCTTTCCTGGCTCAAGGATCATCTCGACACCGACGCCACGCTCGACGAGATCGTCGAGAGGCTGACCTCGATCGGCCTCGAAGTCGAGCATGTCGACGACAAGGCCGGCCTGAAGCCGTTCGTCATCGCCAAGGTGCTGACGGCGGTGCAGCATCCCGACGCCGACCGGCTGCGGGTGCTGACCGTCGACACCGGCAATGGCGCAGCCCCTGTCCAGGTGGTGTGCGGTGCGCCGAATGCCCGCGCCGGCTTGATCGGCGCCTTCGCCGCGCCCGGCGCCTATGTGCCCGGTATCGACGTGACGCTGACCGTCGGCAAGATCCGGGGCGTCGAGAGCCATGGCATGATGTGTTCCGAGCGCGAGCTGGAGCTGTCGGATGAGCACAATGGCATTATCGACCTGCCGGCCGATGCGCCTGTCGGCACCAGCTTCGCGGCTTACGCGCATCTCGACGATCCGGTGATCGAGATCAATCTGACGCCGAACCGGCCGGATGCGACCAGCATTTACGGCGTCGCCCGGGACCTGGCGGCAAGCGGGCTTGGCCGGCTCAAGACCGCGCCGGTCGAAGCGGTCCTTGGCAAAGGTGAAACGCCGGTCAAGGTGACCATCGAGGCGCCGGAGCTCTGCCCCGGTTTCGCGCTGCGCCTGGTGAAAGGCGTGAAGAACGGGCCGTCGCCGAAATGGCTGCAGCAAAGGCTGATCGCCATCGGCTTGCGCCCGATCAGCGCGCTGGTCGACATCACCAACTACGTCACCTTCGACCGTGGCCGGCCGCTGCATGTGTTCGATGCCAAGAAGGTCGCCGGCAATCTCGTCGTGCGCCGCGCACGCGACGGCGAGAAGGTGCTGGCGCTTGACGGGCGCGAATACACGCTGACGCCGCAGATGTGCGTGATCGCCGACGACAATGGCGTCGAATCGATCGCCGGTGTCATGGGCGGCGAGCATTCCGGCTGCGACGAGAACACCACGGACGTGCTGATCGAATCCGCTCTTTGGGATCCGATCACCACGGCCCGCACCGGCCGTACGCTCGGCATCATCACCGATGCCCGTTACCGTTTCGAGCGTGGCGTCGACCCGGAATTCATTGTGCCCGGCGTCGAGCTGGCGACAAAGCTGGTGCTGGAGTTCTGCGGCGGAGAGCCGACCGAGACGGAGGTGGTCGGCTATGCCGGCTACAAGCCGAAGATCGTTTCCTTCCCGATCTCGGAAGTGAAGCGGCTGACCGGCATCGAGGTGCCGAAGGCGGAAAGCCTCGACATCCTGACCCGCCTCGGCTTCAAGCCGTCAGGCTCGGGCGACGTCGTCGATGTCGCTGTGCCGTCCTGGCGTCCTGACGTCGACGGCAAGGCCGACCTGGTCGAGGAAGTGATGCGCATCCACGGCGTCGACAACATCGCGCCGCAGCCGCTCGGCGCGCATGACGCGGTCAACTCCAAGATACTGACGACGCTGCAGGTTCGCACCCGCACTGCCAAGCGCTCGCTCGCCGTGCGGGGCATGCTGGAGGTTCTCACCTGGTCGTTCATCCCGGCCAAACACGCCGAACTGTTCGGCGGCGGCCAGACGGCGCTGAAGCTCGCCAATCCGATTGCAGCCGACATGTCCGATATGCGACCCTCGTTGTTGCCCGGCCTGATCGTCGCCGCGCAGCGCAATGCCGACAAGGGCATCGGCGATGTCGCGCTGTTCGAGGTCTCCGGTACCTATGAGGGCGACGGCCCCGACCAGCAGCGGCGCGTTGCCGCCGGTGTGCGCCGCGGCACCGCCAAGCTCGACGGTTCCGGCCGCAGTTGGGCCGGCAATTCCGGTCCGGTCGGCGTGTTCGACGCCAAAGCCGACGCGATTGCAGCGCTGGAAGCCTGCGGCGCGCCGGTCGACAGGCTGCAGATCGAGCCAGGCGGTCCGGCCTGGTATCATCCCGGCCGCTCCGGCACGATCAAGCTCGGCCCGAAGACAGTGCTCGGCACCTTCGGCGAGTTCCACCCGAAGACGCTGGAGGGGTTGGACGTTTCCGGACCGATCTGCGGTTTCGAGGTCTATATCGACGCCGTGCCGGAGCCGAAGGCCAAGCCGACGAAAACCAAGCCGAAGCTGGAGCTCTCCGCCTTCCAGGCAGTGAAGCGCGACTTTGCTTTCGTCGTCGACAAAGGGGTCGAGGCCGGCACGCTGGTGCGGGCAGCGCTCGCCGCCGACAAGAAGCTGGTCACCGGCGTCTCGGTGTTCGACGTCTTCGAGGGCGCTTCACTCGGTGCCGCCAAGAAGTCCATCGCCATCGAAGTGTCGATTCAGCCGGTTGAAAAGACGCTCACCGACGAGGATTTCGAGGCGTTGGCCAAGCGGATCGTCGACAATGTCGGCAAGCAGACGGGCGGCGTGCTGAGGACGTAAAGGGATTGCCGGCAGGGGTGGCGAATCGCCCTCCTACTGGGAGTTGATTTGCTAGGGCAAGGCCGGATTGAAACGGAAGCTCAGGTCGTAAAACCGCGCGGGCTCCTACGCGGTCACGTCCAGCCTCGACAGAATACCTTGATACGTCCTGATGTGTTCCTGGGCGTGCTCAATATCTGTTTGTGTGGTGTCGCGCCATTCGGGATGCTCGATAGTGCTTTCTCTTGTTTTCAAATGCCCTGTTTCAAGCAATTCAACTTGCCGTTCGAGGACCTCGATCCGGGCGTTGATATCCTTTCGGTATGCGATGAGCACCGCAAGCCGAACGACGTTGGTAGGTATCTCGACGGGGCGTTGATCCTCGCGCCTGCTACCGCGCTCGTAATTTTCGATGGAACCACGTGAGACGCCGAGAACTGCGGCTGCAGCTTCTTGCGATAGCCCGAGATCCTTGCGCCAAGCCTTGAACTGTTCCGGTGTCATATTGGAATCTCCATTTTCGTGGCACGGAGTATCAGTTGCGTACTGAGTACGCAAGAGTTTTCTTCATACTCAGTACGAATTCTGACGCCGCAATGAGATAAGATCTCAAGTGTCCGGATTGCGGATCGACAGCGAATCGCCCTCCAAAGGGTGATGGATCATCTGCGCTATTCCGGGTTCTCGTTCGAAGCACAACGCGAAGCGCTTCTCGCCATCGTGTCGGCGGATCCACTGGTTCGCGACGCGCTGGCGCAGGCACGCTCGCTTGACCTGCCGGATTGGCTGGTGGTTTCAGGCGCGCTCTATAATTCCGTCTGGAACCATCTGACCGGCAAGCCATCGGGCTACGGCATCAAGGATGTTGATCTTTTCTACTTCGATGACAGCGACCTGTCCTACGAGGCCGAGGACGGTGTGATTGCCCGCACCGCTACGGTCTTCGCCGGCCTGCCGCTACCGGTCGAGGTGCGCAACCAGGCGCGGGTGCATCTGTGGTATCCGCAGAAATTCGGCCGGCCCTGCCCGCGCTATACCAGCTCCAGCCACGCGCTCCGCTTTTTCGCCTCGAGGACTCACGCGGCTATTCGCTACGACGCGGATGGGCAGCTTGAACTGGTGGCGCCGTTTGGGCTCGACGATATCTTCTCGTTTCGCATCACGCCGAACCGGGTGATGGACAACCAGCAGACGCATGAGGCCAAGGGCAGGCGTGCCAAGGATACCTGGCCAGAGATATCGGTTGTACCTTGGTGATTTTTCACAAAGGTCGAAGGTGTCGATTCGCTGCAATTTTCAAGCGGTCATCGATCAAATCCACAAGATAATGTGTCCATCAGTGTGGAGGCCACAAAATATCGTTGCGCCAGATGGACTCAAATGCAGAATCGTGTTTCTTTTTGAGGGCTGGCTAAAAGAATGGGTCGACCACAGATTGCAGTCTGCGGCCGACCTTTGGTCAGACCCAGCAATTAACCCGTCGAGGGAGCTGGGCCGGTCTCGATTAAAGACGTGATCACTGAATCACGGCTGATTCGCCGCGTCAACCCTCGGCTTTGTTGTCCACAATGGAAGGACAAAGTAATGAGCGTTTATGGCCTGACCAAGGTGCCGCTTGGCACCAAGAAGCGTACCGGAGAAACCTGCCCCGAGAGCGGCGTCTGGAAGGTGGACGATCCTCGCGACTCCACCACTGGACCCTTTGCGAAGGGCAATACTTTCCCTCCGTACAAGGGAAAGGCAGTTACCTGGGTTCTCATTCAGTACGCCTAGCTGAAGACAAGGGGCTGAGCCGCATGGTTCAGCCCCTTTTGATCTGGCTATTGCTGCAAACTCACCCATTCACCAGCGCCAGCAATTCCTCGGTGTACCGCTTACCCACCACCTTGTCCGGCGACAGAGCATCGCCGATCGCCGCCACTTCGGCCGCACTCAGCTCGATCCCGGCCGCCGCCGTGTTCTGCTCGAGATGGCGGATTTTCCGCGCGCCGGGGATCGGCACGATGAAGTCGCCCTGGTGCAGCACCCAGGCCAGCGCCAGTTGCGCCGAGGTGACGCCTTTTTCCGTCGCCAGCTTTTCCAGCGTGGCGATCACCTTGGCATTAGCGGCCATGGCGTCGGCCTGGAAACGCGGCAAGGTCCGGCGCCAGTCGTCGTCGCTGAGGGCCTCGGGCTTGGCGATGGTGCCGGTGAGCAGGCCGCGACCGAGCGGGCTGTAGGGGACGAAGCCGATGCCGAGTTCGCGGCAGACATCGAACACTTCGTCTTCGGGGTCGCGGCTCCACAGCGAGTACTCACTCTGCACGGCAGCGATCGGATGCACGGCGTGCGCCCGGCGGATGGTGGCGGCACTGACCTCCGACAGGCCCAGCGCCCGCACCTTGCCATCGCGCACCAGCTCGGCCATGGCGCCGACCGTGTCCTCTATCGGCACGCCGGGATCGACGCGGTGCTGGTAGTAGAGGTCGATAACATCGGTATCGAGCCGTTTCAGCGAGGCTTCCGCCACTGCCTTGACGTGCTCCGGGCGGCTATCGACGCCGACCATGCGTTCGAGGCCTGAGCCTTCCTCGGAAATCTTGAAGCCGAATTTGGTGGCGATCGTCACCCTGTCGCGCACCGGCTTCAACGCCTTGCCGAGAAGGATCTCGTTCTCAAAGGGACCATAGACTTCGGCGGTGTCGAAAAACGTCACGCCGATCTCGACAGCGCGGCGCAGCGTGGCGATTGCATCCGCCTCGGCCTGACCGCCATATGCGAAGCTCATGCCCATGCAGCCGAGGCCGACGGGGAAGACTTCGAGTTCAGTACCAAGTTTGCGGGTTTTCATGGCGCATCTCCTTGTTGCGATGAAACAGAGATAGCGCCTAGCTTTACGTTCGATAATTGGCTGTCATTCGCACGGGCTGTTCTATAAAATAGAGCAATGAACCGAGCGCATCTTTCTCAACTCGCTGTACTGGCAACAGTCGCCCAATGCGGCAGTTTTCGCGGCGCGGCGCGCGAACTGGCCATCGCGCCCTCGGCAGTGAGCCATGCCGTGTCCAGCCTGGAGGCGCGGCTGGGCGTGCGGCTTTTGGCGCGCAGCACCCGCAGCGTAGCGCCAACGGAGGAGGGCGCGCAGCTGCTCGAACGGCTGCGGCCGGCGCTGTCCGAGATCGATCTGGCGCTGGAAACGGCGATCGAGGCGCGCGACCGGCCGGCCGGGAACCTGCGGCTGACCGTGCCGCGCACCGCGGCCCACCTGGCATTGACGCCCAGGCTCGGCGGCTTTGCCGCGGCCTATCCTGACATCGTGCTGGAAATCGTCATCGAGGACCGCTTCACCGACGTCGTCGAAGGCGGCTTCGATGCCGGCGTGCGGCTCGGTGAGAGCCTGCAGCGCGACATGATCGCGGTGCGCATCGGACCGGACCTTCGCGGCGCCGTGGTCGGCGCGCCATGCTATTTCGCGACCATGCCAAGACCCCGCCATCCGCGCGATCTTGCCGACCACCGCTGCATCCGCTTCCGTTTTTCCAGCGGCATTCTTTACCGCTGGGAATTCGAGAAGGATGGCGAAGAGATCGAGATCGCGGCGCAAGGGCCGCTGATCCTCGACGAAGACCATCTGATCGCCCAGGCGGCGGTCGACGGCGCTGGGCTCGCCTTCGTCTTCGACGATTATGTGCGCGCGCCGCTCGCCGACGGTCGCTTGATCCGCGTGCTGGAAGACTGGTGTCCGCCCTTCGACGGTTTCTTCGTCTACTACCCCAGCCGCCGCCAGATGCGCCCGGCGCTGCGGGCGTTTGTTGATTTCTTCAAGGTCGGTGCTTAGCCACCTCCCCCTAGTGGGGAGGGTCGATCCGCGTAGCGGATCGGGGTGGGAGTCTTCGTAGGGCGCTACCCCCCACCCCGTCGCTTCGCGCGGACCCTCCCCACAAGGGGGAGCGTGGAAGAAAGCCCAGCTGCCATTCGTTCACCAGCCATGCCGGCATTCATCACCAACAACTCAACCCGCTACGGCTGGGCGGCGATCGTCCTCCACTGGCTGATCGGCATCCTGTTCATCGGCCAGTTCATGCTTGGCTTCATCATGGTGCGGTTGACCAGCCAGCGCACCGCCTTCGAGCTGATCCAGCTGCACAAATCCTTCGGCTTCCTGCTGCTCGGCCTCCTCATCCTGCGCATTGCCTGGCGGCTCGGCAATGCGGCCCCGGCCTTGCCGGCCTCGGTCGGAGGCCTGGAGCGTCGGACGGCGCCGCTGGCGCATCTGGCACTTTATGGCTTCCAGCTCGCGGTGCCGCTGTCCGGCTGGGCACTGGTTTCGGTGTCGATGCTGGAGATCCCCAGCATGCCGTTCAACTTTTTCGTGATGCCGAACCTGCCGCTCGGCGTGTCCGATGCGGCGGAAAACTTCTGGGCGGCAGCACACTGGTATCTCGCCTATGCCGGCATTGCCTTGGTTGCGCTGCATGCGCTGGCGGCGCTGCGGCATCATTTCTGGCTGCGCGACAGCGTGCTCACGCGCATGATCACGCCTTCGTCAGATCAGGACATGGAATAGCGCGCGCCGCGCATTCGTTCATTGGAGTGAGGGCGCAACACTTCGCCTGCCCCAGAAGGACAAAACCCATGTATGCGCGCATCTTCGGATTGGCGGCTGTTGCCGCTTGCCTTGCCATGCCTGTCTCCGCCGCTGTGGACCTCGGCGACGCTGCCGGCAGCTACACGGTCAACCCGGCCAGCTCCAGCATTCGCTTCTCCATCGGCAAGGTCGGTGGCGGCGGCCTCGACGGCGCCTTTGGCCGCTTCAAGGGCTCCATCCGCATCGACAACAGCGATGTCGGCCGTTCCGCGGTCAACTTCACCATCTATCCCGAAAGCGTCGGCACCGGCCAGGGCCGCATCGACGCCTTCCTGCGCTCCGATGCGGTGTTCGACGTGGCCAACAGCCCCGAAATCCAGTTCCGCTCGACCAGCGTAACCCGAACCAGCGACACCACGGCGCTGGTCAGCGGCCGGCTGACGGCGCGCGGCAAGACGTTTGCGGAAAAGTTCACTGCCGAGCTCGGCGGGCTGAAGGGTGGCGTCATTAAATTCCACGTCACCGGCAAGGTGCTGCGCTCCCGGTACGGCATGGATGTCGGCACGCCGATCTATTCGAATATCGTCAATTTCGACATGACGCTGACGGGCAAGCGAGGCTAGCAGGACCAGCGATCCGCATTGGCTTTTCCCGCAATTTCGGGCAAACCTCCTCGCCTGTAAATCGATAGGAGAAGCCTGATGTTCCGATGGGGTGTTTTGTCGACGGCCAAGATCGGCCGCGAGCAATTGTTGCCGGCAATCGTCGAGGCCGAGAATGGCGTTTTGTCCGCGATCGCCAGCCGCGACCTGTCGAAGGCCGAGGCCCTGGGCGAGCGGTTCGGCGCCAGGCATGCCTTTGGTTCGTATGAGGAGCTGCTGGCTTCGAAAGACGTCGACGGCGTCTACATCCCGCTGCCGACCTCGCAGCATGTCGAATGGACGGCCAAGGCCATCGAAGCGGGAAAACATGTGCTGGTGGAGAAGCCGCTGGCGCTCGACGCCAAGGACATCGCGCCGCTGATCAAGCTGCGCGACCAGAAGAAGGTGCTGGTCTGCGAGGCCTTCATGGTCATCTACCACCCGCAATGGATCAAGGTGCGCGATCTCATCGCCGATGGCGCCATCGGCCGGCTGCGCCATGTGCAGGGCGCCTTCTCCTACTACAATGTCGATCCCACCAACATGCGCAACCAGCTCGATCTCGGCGGCGGCGCGCTGCCTGATATCGGCGTCTATCCGACGGTGTCGACGCGGTTTTCGAGCGGCAAGGAGCCGCTGCGCGTGCAGGCGACGATCGAGCGCGACAAGAAATTCGGCACCGACATCTATTCCTCGATCCGCGCCGATTTCGGCGATTTCGAACTGTCCTTCTATCTGTCGACGCAGATGGCGGCGCGGCAGGTGATGGTGTTCCACGGCGAGAAGGGTTTCATCGAGGTGTTCTCGCCGTTCAATGCCGGGCTCTACGACCATCACCGCATCGAACTGCACAACCAGAACCATACGGAGGCGCAGGTGTTCCGCTTTCCCGGCACCCAGCAATACCGGCGCGAGGTAGAGACGTTTGCCAGGGCGGCACAGGGCGGCAAGGAGCGTGTCTTCACGCTGGAGGAGTCCGTGCTCAACCAGAATGTCATCGACGCCATCTTCCGCGCCGGTGGCAAGGAAGGCTGGGAGGCCGTCTGATACAGCAATCTTAGCCGGTAATTTCATGGGAGAAGGGGGGGGGGGGGGGGGGGGGGCGGCGGCCGGCGGGGGCGGGGCGGGGGGGGGGGGGGGGGGGGGGGGGGGGGGGGGTATCGTATGTAGCGGGGTAGGAGGCAAACTGGCGGATTGGATCGAATGGGAGGTGAGGGCGCA
>NZ_JAMYUO010000023.1:0-103259 GCF_040323125.1 Mesorhizobium sp. M0062 | reverse complement strand
ATGAAAACTGGATGGAGGCCAACCGATACATCAACATGGACGACCTGCGCGAGCACAAGAAGCTCGCTCTGCGCCAAGCCGCATGGCCAGCATCATGGCTGCCCCATTTTGCAGAACTTGACGCACACAACCCCCATACCCAACACATTGCAGGTCTCAGCCAATGTGGCGAGCATGGCCATTTGCTTCGGCTTGGCTGTTTGGCTTGTCCGCGAAACCGCGTTGTTTGACGCGAGCCGATTGAAACGCGACATTCCCTACGGAAGTTTGAGGTAACTGCCTGTCACGCTTTGATCCACATTTCCCTAACGCGGGACAAGTGTTCGACGCGGACGCCCTTTGAATGTTCGCAGCAAGCGGATTCCTGAGTCAGGGGAAATGAATGCATATACGTGCCGCCGCATTCATCCGTTCAGCGCGCACGCGACAATGTTTGGTTGACACGGACTACCCCAGTTTGCCGCAAACACATGCAGTCGGAAAACGCGAGGTCGGTGCACGTCAGCCGGTCAATACGAGCGCTGCGCTGTCGCCCAGTCCAATCGATCAGCGGATTGCGGTTGCCTTGCATTTCGGAAATAGCTGCGTTGCGATGCAACTCCCATTCGTCTGGCGCTTCGGTCGTATGCCAAGCCAGCAATGTCTTGAACCTCCCGCCATCGTAGCGCCGGCCGATAATGCCCGGATAGCGCAGCATGAAATAGAGCGTCGCGCGCGCGACCGCGCCCTTGCCACCCTTTGGCTCGAATGTCTCCTCTTCAACACGGCCGCAGTCTTGCATCGTCCGTTCAAGTGTGTGCTGCACGAGGGGGCAGTTTGATCGGAAGCTGTTGCAACGTGTTTCCCAGGAGAACAGGTGATGCAGATCGCCGCGCATCGGCTCCTTCTTCTCGAACCAGCTTTGTGGCACCACGTGCTCGCAATTGTACGGGAACCGGCTTCGATCGTCGCCTCCAGCCCGGATGACTCCAACAAACCTCGCTCAAGCAGCGCTTTTTTGGCTTCGAGCCGGTGGCGTTCGACTTCGATGTCCGCTTGAATGAAGATTTCGGGATCGGCTTCGAAGCCGGAGTAGATGCCGCGAAATTTGCCGTTCCGCCTTAGATTGACCAAGGGTAGACGTACTTGGAGGGCTGGTAGTTCAGTGGCCTGGTGTGCGTCTGCGCAAGAAGCTCGATGACAGCCTCCGTGAAGTTTGGCAGTTCTGGCCTGACTCTCCCCCAATAGGCCTCTTTCGCAACCTTGTCCGCAGCGCTGTCGTAGTACGGCCGGTCAATGACATGCGGTGCAACGGAAGACCGAGCTGGCGTCTCTAGCCCTCGCCAAAGACGAGCACGCTCGTTGTCGGTGAGCTGGGAAGCAACCTTGGTATCCACGAGTTGAGGCGTCGATCCACCCGAAAGCCTGACAAGGATCGGCCTGTGGTCCGATATCTCCAGAACCTCTCCATCGTCCGGTCGAGTGCGATGATCATAAAATCGTCGTCGCTTGGCACCAGATTTGGCGATAGGAAAAGGTGGTCGATGAGGGATTTGAAAGGCGCCTTGATATACGTGATTTGATTGTCAGCCGCATCCTTGGCAGTCAGCGGCACCAAGCCGGCACCAAGCAAATCATTCAAGTCCCCCGACTCGAGCGACGCGTTTGCGTCGCCCCCGATCAACCAATCGGTATCGTGGCTCTCGTCATTAGCGAGTTCGGCTACAGCCGCAGCCAGCAGCCGCGACGCCATGCGGCGGCGCAGCTTCCCTCGTCCTTTGCCTTGAGGTGGATTGGGACGAGATTGAAACGTGACGCTGCACCGGCCAGCCTGGTGTTGACCTGAAAGAGAGCCGGAAACCTGTCGAATACTTTGCCATGCACCGCTTCGAGGCCGAGCGAACCGAAATCCCGGCTGGAAACATTAAACCAACGGTGGACTTTCTCGGGCCAGGCTAGCTGCGAGACCTCGACTGTCGCCGAATTCCACATGACAGTCGTGATTTGCAGCTCTGGTGCCGCGTCTTGGCTCGCGAATACTCGCCAGGTTAACACATTGTATTTTTCGGCGAGGTGTCGGGCCAAAGCATCAGTCGCTTCCTGGCTCGATTCAACGAAAACCCAGATGTCGAGATTCATCTCGACGACTATCCGCGCGACGCTGTCGAGCTTCTCCTCCCAGCGCCTGTTGAACCACTCGATATTCCAGAAGCCGATGTCGACGTCCTGATCCTCGCCGGAATATGCACTGACGACCCGCTCCATTCCACCGTTGCCGGAAACAGTCCTGCCAAGTGAGCCGAAGAACCCCATGAGTTCGTCAGCGCCGCGAAACAGCGTCATAAGTTGTCGAGCATTCTTGTCGCCATTTTGAGAATCCTGTTCGATGGCGGTTGCAAGCGCCGAGAATTTGATACCCTCATTCGACTTTTCTTGCGCCGCGTGGTGAAGCGCCACCGGCTCCCCCGAGCTTCCCGCCTCGGTGTCCGATTCGTAACGAACGACACGAGCATCCTGCCAAGTTACTGTGTTGTCCCTGATGGCGACTTCCTTCAGCCGGCCACTCGGGTGCTGAATGATATTTAGCTTGTCCTTGTCGCCAACGCTGAACGTTTGCCGCAACAGCGACATGTGGCTGAAGGTTGTGCCGGGGTCACCGTCCACCGCGACAAACATGGCGTCAAGCCCACCGCTTCCATCCTCGGCTACTACTGGGCTTGTCCAAAACAACTTGTCCGGCCGTAGCCTGACGGTTGACACTTGTCGCACGCTACCGTCGGGAAGTGCGGCGAAGTCAAACAAACCTCGGCTCCGCGCCGCGACGTCGCGGTTGTTGATGACATCATGGTTTGTGCAGAGAATTCCCGGCGCGACAAGAAAGCCCGTGCCACTCCACGAGCCAGAATTGCCCTCGTAGTCGATACCCGAAGCTTCGATCTTGCAGACCGCACATGACCGCGCAGCCCCCTCTTCCAACCAATATGCCGGCCGCAAGTCGTTCCCGAATATTTGCTCAGTTTCTCGAACATCGTGCTCGCCATTTCCGTCAAGCCGTCGAATTTCTTCGGCCGTTTCTGATGGCTGTTTCAATCAGCTTTGGGTCCTGGGCGAGGTTGTCCAACCCCCAGTTCTTGCTTGTGGCCACGCTTTTCGCCGCGGCCACAAGCGGCTGTACCATTTTTTGCTTCCGTGAAATGTTCTCATTGCTGCCCGACATTGTCCCTGCCCTCTGATAGCGGTGAATGGAGATGCTGGCTGCCATCATCGGCGACCAAACGTGGCTCGATTTGCTTGTTCACAACTCGGTGGTTGAGGGGCGTATCCGCCTTCCGCAATCTTCATGAGCGCTTCGAAATGAAACTCGAAATGCATCCAATCCCGATTCAGCAATAGCCCGTGCGAATGAACCCTGTCTCCTCCATCGTGCGAGCGAACTCGCGATTTCACGGTCACCGGCTTTCGTGGTCGCGATGTTCGATTTGCGCTTCGGGGCATCATTTTGAGGTGCCGCCGTCACATTACGGCGACTTGCGTTTTCATTTCGCCCCAAATTGCAATCAGCAAGCGCGTCGCGCCGGCCGTCATGTAGGCGTGAGAACCGCGCTTGCTACCAAAAGCGTCATTCGCCATAGTCCGCTTTTGTGCCGTCCACCCCTCATCCATTCTCCATCGCTCGCTTTCGGCTGGCGTTCATGTAACTGCCGAGCAAATCCGAAATCGCGGTGATCGCACTCGTGCCGCCGGCAAGCAGCCCGGCAGTCAAAAGCACGTCGACTGCCTTGAACGCGGCCAATTGACATCCGCTCGGCATAGGCGCGAACATTGGCGCCAGGACCCGTACGCCGACCAGGCTGACCGCCAACGAAATCAAAAACGACAGCGCCAATCTCTCAAGATCAATCTTGCTCTCGGTAACCGCCAGATCAACATTGACGGTTTCCAATACTTTACCCTGGTTACTGATTTGTTCCCGCGCTCCTGCGAGCAGGTTATCCGGCCCAACTACGATGTCCTTCGCATGGGCCATCGCCGCGGGCTTACTTGACCGGAAAGCTTCCTTGATGACTTCTTCGTGAGTGTTGAGAGCCTTCTCCAAGGCGACGCGCTTGGCGTTAAAATCCTTGCCGGCCACCCTGACCCTTTCCTCTTGCTGCTTGCGCTGCTCTCCAAACCAAATCTCAGTCAGGACGGCCGTTGCTCGTTCCGTGACGGCCGCGATCGCAAGAAAACTGGCAAGGAGGTTCGGGATGACGCTGGTCAGGAGATCGGCTTTGAAACCAACGTTTTGAAAACCGACATTCGTCGCCACCAAAACAGCCACCAATGCGGCTACCGACGCACCCCACTTGCCAAGCAAAAGGCCCTTCATTCACCCCTCCATTTTTCGACATCGCCATCCCACAGCTGGCCGGGTGGCGGGGCGCTGCTGACGGACAAGCGACGTTGCAACGCCCCGGATGACCGGCCGACACCCCAATCGGGCTCGCATCACCAAGCCAAGCTTTGTCGCTGGTACTTGAGAAACTGGCGAAACTTATTCGCGGGGGCGTCATCGCTCCCGAAATTATCCCGCTCCGCTCGCTCTATTTCACCGACAATCGCCCTTGTGATCAGCGTAAGTTGGCGATCAAACGCGCTTGAACTGCCGCCTTCCTTCTCGATAGACCCGGTCCAAAGCAATTGTCCGGAAAGACGCGAAGATGACTCGCTCCGTTGTCGTGGATTGACCATGCTGAGCCAGAAGCCAAGCTGAGTTGTCGTTCGAGGCGCAACGTGGAATGCGTACGCTTCGGCAGCGCTCGAGTGCGAGGGCCAGTTCCCTGTGCCGCACTCCACAATATCAAGAGCCCGATAGTTGGAGAGGGAGAAAACGATCTTCTCGTAGAGAGACGCGTCGACGGTATCCAGCCCGAACCCATTCAGCGCTCGCGTCAGCAGTAGGAGCGGTCGCTCGCCCTTCCTTTTTGTCGCCGAATCTCCACAGGATGACGCCGAAGCGATGTCCGGCCGACCAGACAGGCGCGAGCGTGCCAGCTTGTCCCTTAGTTCTTCGAGTTGCGGTGGCGGAAAGCGCCCTCTCTCACCTCGGTAGGCTTTGAGGCAGCGTGCATAGGTGAGTTCGGGCGTGTTGTTTCCACGGTTGGCTAGCGCATCCTTGAGTTTCTGGGTCCAAGCGGCCTGGTCCGCGGGATCATCATCAAGGAGTCGTTCGGCAATCGCGTCAGCCAACAACATCGGTAAGGTTGCTGTTGCCAAGATACGGCGTAAGGCGTTTAGAACCTGCTTCTTATACCAAGCACGTTCTATTGAAACCCATTCCACCAACTCTTCTTCGAGGCCCCACCCAAACTCAATGCCTTCAAGAAGCTCTTCGCGGTAGGTTTCGAGCAAAAGATTTGCCTTCTCTTCCGCTCGATTCTCGATATGCTTTGTGACCCCAACCAATTTCAAATTTTGCCGCAAACTGACCACGTCAAGAGAAATCTCGGAAAGCGCCAAGGATCGCATGGACCCGGCTGATGGCACGATGTCTACCCCAGCAGTTTGCCGGCGAATACGAACTGACAGTTGCCGGAGCGCAGCCGCGGAAGCTCGTTCCGTGGACTGCGGCCAAAGCATGGACCTGATTTCCTGAACCTGCGCTGTAAAATTTCGGGTGGATGAAAGTAGGGCGATCAGAGCGTATCCCTTTGCCGGGATGCTGATCGAGCGGCCACCTATGCTAGCCGCAGGGCGGCCCATAATTTTTACTTCGACAGCCAAGCAACCTGCCCCACCTAATATTTAATCCGTTGGCCACATTACGCACTGTCGACCAATTTGCAAGAAATGATTACCAACCTTCAAAGTCTGGGTCGGAATAGTCAGCAATCAGCGTTATAGGTACAATTCGTCTGGCCATTCCGACTGTTTCAATAGTAACTTGCATCAACCAATAGCCCATCTCTGGACTGCTCGTCCTGCGCGCGGATTGATAGTGACTTCAGACCGTTTCCACTACGATCGCCACCTGCGGGCGCCATGGATAACTCTGTCGATTCACCAACACTGTTCAGGTGCCGATAGTTCGCTCGTAGACTATTGGCTGTTGTCGCATTTCTTCTCTGGATCTGGCTTCCATTCCGCAGCTTTGAGCAAGGTGCCCTGCTGGCAGATGTCGGCGTCACCACTGACAGTGCCCGTCACGGTCCCGTACGTGCCAGGAATTGGCTTCGGGCTGGCATGCGTAATGTTGTAAAGCTGGTCCTTGTCTTTCAGCACGACACAGCCGCTTTCAACGCCCTTCTCCGCGCATCCTGAGACATTCACCTGCTGGGCTTGAGAACCGAATGTAAGCGCCGCCAACGCCGTGGTTGTGAAGATAGCTAGAGCAAGCTTTTTCATCTCATCCTCCTAAGGTCAGTATTGCTAAGCACATGCGCGCCGTTGGCCTTCAAGTGCCTGGATCCCTTCGATAAACGGTAGCTGGGTTCCGCGTCGGACCAGTAGCGAATAATCGATACCAAGGATCTTGCGGACGCTGGCAAGTGCGGCCTCATTCACCTCGATGTAGGCGACGATGTACCATTCGCCATTTTCTTCCCTGGCCATGCCCAGGGGCTCGGCTCGCCACTTCAGCGCGCCGTGGTGAGGCATGAAGTAGGTTTCCTGGACGCCGCCGACAGCGCCGAGGCCCTCGTCGAGCGCGTATTCCATCACCGCGCAGCACAGCTGTGTCAGCGTGCCTCTCAAGCCGGTTGAACGCTTGCCGGGAACGACGAAGGTGCGCGTCCACTCAGCCCAATCGGAACGTCGGGGAACGCCCGACCTTTCACACATGTGAGGAAAGACCTCCGAGACCATGTGCGGCTCGCTCGTTGGGATCAATCGAGCTGAGGTCACCACACGACCATCTTCGAGACCCAGCAGGTACGTCGCCGCGTCCGTATCGAACTGGTCCAGCTCCCGACCGTCGGGGCTTGGAGGGCGCCAGCGCTTCTGATGCACGAAGAAGTCGTGCCGGCGGCGCAAAAACTCGTCGAACTCGCTTTCATAGAGGTGCTTATTAAGCGCATTGACGACATGAACAGCAATCATCGCGCGATCCCCTATCCTTCCCCAGAAGGATAGTTGCAGCCGCGCTAAAGTACGTCACCTGTCCGATCGGACAGTTGACAGGCCTATGGGTGGATTAGCCGCCTGCGAACCGCCTCAACGACCGCTTGCGTGGTTGTGCCGACGCCAAAGGCGTCACGTGCCTGCGTTGCATGCCATTTAACCGTGCGCTCGGTCATGCCGAGGATTTGGGACGTCTCCGACAAGGTTTTGCCGGCCGCTGCCCACAGGAGCACTTCCTTTTCCCGCTCTGTAAGTACGCTATCAAACTCGCCATCGACGTGCGCCAACGCCTGGATTGACATGCCGGCGTAGACCGCCATCGTTACCAGTTGCACCTGTTGGCGGGGCGACAGACTGCACGCCTTTTGCGAAGAGGCGAAGGACAGCACTGATTGCCAATGATGGACGCTAAGCATCGGCACAGCGAAGCCGCTCCAGATGCCGAACTCCGTCGCCTCGCCTGCAACGCGTCGGGAAGCCTCTGTGTCAGACCATTTTGCCGGCACTTCGGCCCAGAGGAATGGCTTCAAAGTTTTTGCCGAGTAGATGCAGACGCCGTCAACTGCTGCATGCTCTGCCTCGATATAACGTCCGAACCAACCCTCAGGCCAGCCGTTCAGTTCAACCATTGGGGCAAGCTTTTGGCCGCCAAGGGGAACACCGCTCAGGATCAGGTGCTCGAAGCCCAGGTTTCGCACGGTATCGAGAAGATCGCTCAATAGCGGCCCGGTTGCCGTGTGCTTCCGGCAGCGTTCGACAAAGTCGAATACATCTGAATCGATCATCGAATAGACGCCCCAATTCGTATGCCCCGATGCAATTATGCGCCAAATTTGGCAGCTTGTAATATCTTATTAAAAAAGGGTAGTGGTGTTTCAAACTCACCCACTACGTTACATTGCGCCAAAATGACGCTCGAAGAACGCAAATATCCTGGTGAGCTTGCATCCGCACAGCAGGTTCACACCCTGGCGGAAGAATACCGTAGAGCAGCATGCCATCTCCTTCAACTCGGCCGACCCGGCAAGCCGCTTTCCCGAGCGCCGTTCAGAATGGCGGCAATCCATGCGATTGAACTCTATCTGACTGCGCTTTTGCTCCACTTTGGGCTCAATCCCAACCAGATCCGTAGGATGCAGCACGACCTGTCGGCGCGGACGGAACATGCTTTGGAGTCGGGGCTGCGACTTCGCGCCAAAACGGCCAAGCATCTTCAGTCCCTCAGCCAGAACCGAGAATATCTCGTTACCCGTTACGGCCCGGAACTCGCAGCAACCGCCTCGCAGTTAAACCGTCTGACCGCTACCCTCGAAGAGGTGGCGACAAAGGTCACTGTATTGATCACGCTGCCGCCGAGAAGGCCCAAGCAAGCACACTCGGCTATCGACGAGCTTGAAGGCCAGTATCCAGCCACCCTGTTGCAAGAACCGAAACCCAAGGACACGACAAGTGAGCGCCAGTAGCAACGGATCACACTGCAGCGGCAAATGGCATGCCACCGATGGGACACGCCAGCGTGCAATTCAACGTTGCTTTCCACGGTGATTTGAACATCTCAATCTCTCCGTGATAGGTCGGCGTCGGGATCTCTTATTTGCCGAGCGTATCGAGTGTGGCCTTGACAAGATTGCTATCTGGCCGCTTGCGCACCTACCGCCCTGGCTTCTTTGCGCGGTTGTTTTCGGCGGGAAAATGGAAGCTGACCCTGGACCCGAAACTGTCGGGACATTTCCGGCTGGCTCAAGATAGGGAAGTCGAGTTTAGCTGCCTTGACATTGTGGCGATTTCGACCGGCAAGGCCCTCTTGTGGCATACAGTCGAGATACGAGCTCGCGGCAGAGCAGTCACGCTGTCGGGCACTATCGGGTGACGCGGCCGCACAACTGCCCGCAGACCTTCACGCCTTCATCAACACTCATATCTTTGGTCTGATCGATAACGAGAGAGAGTGCTTCCTCGATGTCGACGACAGACTTCGGGAGATCACCGAAGGCAATAGGCAGTATGTTGCCCAGGCCGATCTCGGCAGAGCCATTGCCAGCGTCCCTGGCGCCGCGGCAGGCGCCCTCTCTCACCCGCTTCTCAACCCAAACTTAATGCCTGCGGGGCTCAAAGCATCCCTCCCTGCCTCATTCGCCATGCTAACCGATCCGGCTGTTCGCCACGCTTACAATGAAGCGTTCGTCAGATCTGAATTGCCAAAGTTCCAGACATTCTTCGACGACCTCGACGGGGGTTCGTTTTCCCGCCAGCAGCGCGAGGCCTGCATCCGCCTGGAAGACAACAACCTGCTCGTTGCCTCCGCAGGGTCCGGCAAATCCGCGACGATGGTCGGCAAGGTCGCTGTTCTGGAGAAGAAGCTCTATCGGCCTGACGAGATCCTGCTTCTGGCCTACAACAAGAGCGCAGCCGATGAACTCAAACGAGGGTCATTGAGGCAATCGTCCAAAGCCTCGTCGATAGTGATCCGGAATTCGCCCGACTGTGGAGCGACCTTCTCGTGGTTCATCCCAAGGCCGACATCCCAGTCGAGTTTTTTGACGCCCAGGCCGACTACCGCCGCTATGTGTCGGATAGCCTCAGGAAGGGTAAGGCCACTATCGGCTCCCTGCCGGGCGTGATTGTAAAGTCGCTGCAGGAACAGAAGATCGCCAACTGGCTTTGGCAGCATTCCGTCAGCTTCGCGTATGAGCGGCAGATCGCGGTAGAGGACGATGACGGCACGGTCCGCCATCTACATCCCGATTTCTATTATCCGCAGACCGAAACCGTGCATGAGGATTTCGCGCTCAACGCCGACGGAACGTCGCCCTTTCCGGACTATGCCCTGCACGCCGAGAAAAAACGGCAGGCATATCGCCGCAAGGAGATCGATTTCTTCGAGACGACTTCAGCCCAGGCCAGTAACGAGACGCTGCTTAGTACGCTTGAATCAGAACTGGCGCAGCGCTCCATGCCTTTTCGAGCGCAAGACCTACGCCGAAATCACCAAGGCACTCGACCCCGTCGTGATCAAGCACTACCACCAGCTGATATCCACCTGCCTGAAGTTTATCGAGTTTTAAATGGTAGTTGCAAGTTTCAACAACACCCAACCAAAACCGTAGCGGCCATTGAATCACCGAAATTGGGCGGAGGCTGACTGGTACCTGAAACTGTGCAAGTTAGCTCCTTGCCAGAGTTTCAGTTGATCGATTTCTTGCAGACAACGCGCGCCGTGACGGTCAGATTGTCGGCCACCGCATGATAGAACATGATCGGTGTATCCTTGACTGTTAGCAGGCAAGTTCACGTTAGTAACATTCCTTGAAATTCCTTCCGACTGAATATTCACGTCTTCATCGCTGGTTTCGCCATCGCTTTTTCTTAGCAGACGTGGAATTCTCCCTACATCGCAAGGGATTGCTCGCTCCGCCAAAATCATTCCGACTGGTGGCCGTCTTCGCGATTTGGAGGATCCTCAATGTCCGACGAGACGCAGCACGATCCAGAACAGGCGCCCTTCGAAGTTACCGACGTCTTGGGAGGTCCGAAGCTCGAAGACGGCATCGGACTGTGTCTATCGGGCGGCGGTTTTCGCGCAATGCTGTTTCACCTTGGAAGCCTGATCCGATTGAACGAAGTCGGCTTGTTACCCGCCATCAACCGGATATCGAGCGTTTCGGGCGGATCGCTCGCCGCAGGCATCCTGGCTGCGGGTTGGTCAGAGTTGGGTTTTGCTAATGGCGTCGCCACTAACTTCAACGCGAAGGTTTCGGAGCCCCTACTCCGGCTCGCCAGGAAGCATGTCGACGTGCCGGCGATCCTGTTGGGCTTCATTCCGTTCGTGCACGCCGCCAACGTGGCCGCAGGCGCCTATGAGCGGACAGTGTTTCATTCGAAGACGCTGAGGGACCTTCCCGATCACCCCCAATTCGTCTTCACCTCCACGAGCCTGCAGACCGGCGTGCTGTGGCGTTTCGCTAAGGAATACGCGGCGGAATGGCGGGTCGGAAAATGGACTGAGCCCAATCTGAAGCTGACTCTTGCCGTGGCAGCCTCGGCCGGTTTTCCTCCGTTGCTTTCGCCCACGAGGATCAAGCCCCCCAAGTCCAGTATCAAATCGTGGGGCGAACCTTCAACGTTGACGGCGTCGGCCTTCACCAAACGACTGTTCCTGACCGACGGGGGTGTATACGACAATCTCGGTCTCGAACCGATTTGGAAACGTTATCGGACGCTCTTAGTCAGCGATGGCGGAGCGGCTACGCAACCGATCGCCCGACCGTTCACGAACTGGTACTCACAATTTCGCAGGGTGCTAGATGTCTCGCTTCAACAAGGTATCAACACCCGGGTTCGCATCTTGCATGGTCTTGAAAAATCGCAGGCCAGAACGGTGGCCTATTGGGGGATCGGCAAGACGGTAGACAGCTATGGCAAGGGCAATCCGCTGGAGTTTACGCCGCAGATGACCGCTGAAGCGGCCAGGGTACCGACGAGATTGACGAAGTTTCCGAGGGAGACACGGCAACTGCTGGTCCGTGCTGGGTACGCGCACACCGCAGCAGCGCTCGCGGCCAGCCGGATTCAGATTCCCAATCCTCTCGCCACGAAATTCGATCGGCTACAAAACCTCGCTAACCGCACAATCGATGTCAATCGTCAAGCATAAAACCGATTACGAAGACTGGATGCGGACGGCGGCCGAAATCCCTTACGCATCGGACGTCCTGAGGCTCGCGGTCAGCGTGCGTCTAGCCGACTTCCGCATCCAAGACCACGAAGCCGCAACCGCGATTTTCGAGGGCTACCGTGCGGGACTGCTAGATCCTGGTCCGACGCTGCTCGACGAGAGGGAGATGTGGATGCGGGACTATGTCATGGTCAGCGACCAGGAGCGAAAGTCGTTCTGGGAAGAGATCGACAGGCGTCCCGACGCAGAACCTTCGGAGGATGCGGGGTCGGCGCTGCTCGCAGGTTTTCCCGTTGGTTCTTCGATCTAGCGTTACGCACGCATCACCAAGGGCGGAGGTAGCCTAGGCCGACCACGCTTCGTCGCCGTGGCGAGATGGCGCGGGGGACGCATCGCTCGCGAAGCCAAGGCGCTTCTTCCATCCGGATGGGATTTGGCAGTGGGGAACGCCGGCAGAACGAACAGGTTCGACGACATCGTTAACGCCCCTACGCGCGCGCCGGATCCCTTTCTGCACACGGCACACGGATTCATAGTCAGGCGGATCGCCCCCGACACACGCAAGATCGAACGCGGCTCAGACTTCGCCCGCAGGCTCGACACGAAGCTCCTAAGTGCCATGGGTTCGGAGATCGGTTCGATTCACGCTTCGACGCCACGTCTCGTCGAAGCCATCCTCGACGATCTCGAACGCAGGGACGCAGATTGGCTACAGGCCGCGAAGGTCGCGGCTTCGGTCGTTGAAGCGGACTTCGCGAATGGAAGGCGCCGGCCGGCAGTGGCAAATCGACAAAGGGGGATTGATCTTCGCGGGAACAAGCATAGAATGCCTTTCTATTTAGAATGGCATATGATTATTTTTCCACGTCCAGTATGTTCTGGGACGGTGTTTTGCTCAATTGTTCGGTCATGCGGGTGTCGCGAAGGGCAGCGATCATGAACGGCCAAATTCAAGGGGGGGATATGGTTCAGGTCGATTTCGCACGCTTGAAGAAGGTCGCTGATCAGGTCGACGCACTTCAGCAAGGCCAGTTGCTAGGGAAATTCCAGCCGACCCGCATTCCAAAGATCGATTTTCCAATCACCCCCCTCAGCGTCTCGTCATTCGAGGCGGGCGTGAGCCCCGATTGCACGTACCGATTGATCTCTGCGGCGCTAGAAGAGGCCAAGCATACGTTGCTTGTATACGTCTATGAGATTCATGCCGACTACATGGTCGAGCTCGTCAAGAAGGCACACGAAAAGGGTGCCAAAATTCGTCTCATGTACGACCGCGGGGGCACCCATCCCGAAGAACGCGAGGTGCTTGATGCGCTCGAGGACGACGGCTTCGAGGTCAGGCCGGCGCCGTCGAGCGGCGGGCGTGGTGTCTTTACGGTCTGCCACCAAAAATTCGTCGTGATCGACGGCAAGACCGTTGTCGTCGAGAGCGCGAACTGGGCCAAAACTTCGATACCACTCATTGAGCAGGGGGACCCTTTCAAGAAGGGAAATCGCGAATGGATGCTCCGCATGGACGACGCGGAAATTTCCAAGTTCTTTACCTCCGTGTTCGACGCCGACTGGAACATCCCCGATCTTGGTGGGCCCGGCGCACTAGTATCGGTCGACGAGGACGACATTGTCGAGGCGCTAATGGTGCCCGCAGAGCTTGTTTCCTATCCGCAGAAAGTTTTCGAGATCGACAAGTTCGACGGCTCCGTAGACGTCATGCCGATATTTTCCCCCGATAACTACTTCGATGTGATCTCGGATCGCCTGGAGAAGGCCGAAGAAAGCATCATTCTGCAACAACAATACATCCTGGCGGGCGACAAGGTCGACGATCTGCTCCAAATCGTGGCGGAGCGCCGCGACAAAGGAGTCGACGTGCGGATAATGGCGAGCGCCACGTTCCCGAAGAACTGGAATCTTACCGTGGAGACCTTGGACGCGGTCGGGCTCAAGGACTGTCTGAAGGCGCTGAACCTCAAATTCTTTACACACCTCCACAACAAGGGGGTCATAGTCGACCGCACACATGTGGCGGTCTCCTCGACAAATTGGAGCGCCAATTCGATTACGAAGGCGCGTGAGGCGGGCGTACTCCTGACGTCAAAGCACCTAGCCGGCTACTACGCCAAGGTCTTCGACGAGGATTGGGACGAAGGCATCGCTGCGGACGACGTCAAGAAGAAGCTGCTAGAGGTGAGCGGCGGGGAGATCGTCTGAACATGGACCTTCTGCGCCTGAGAAGGCGGGAGCTCGAGCGGCGAACAAAGGAACTGCCGGCGGAAGTCGCGGAGTGGAAGACTCTCGCCGAGACCGATCTCGATTCGAACTTGCACTGGAGCCAGATGGAGGCGATCGCCGATTTGATTGCCGCCTTTAGCAGCAGGTACGACACGCTGCTCGGCAACCTACCATCTGAAAACGACCAGTCCTTATACGAATCCGGTCTGTACGACATTTTGATGGCGATTGGGTCGGCGCAACGGGCCTGGGATTTCTTCCGCAGGAAGTTCGACCAGCGCAGGTCCGACCGCTTCCGCAAGCGTCTGCGGGCGGCCGACATAATCGCGATCGACTGCTATGACGCCGCGATCGGGGCTGCGAAGGCCAAGGGATGGATCGCCGCGGAAGACGTGAGAGAGCCGCCCCTCACCTACCTCAGTCCAGAACTTTCTGCGATGACCTGGGCTCGCGGTACCCGTCCGAATGACGGGCAAAGCGAGGAACTCGCAGGCAGTACCCTTCCGATTCCCGTGGTGGAAGTGCCTTATGACCAGACGGCAAACGTGTGGGAATTCCTCTCTATCTGTCACGAGGTCGGCCACGAGATCGATGCCGATCTGAAACTGCTCTCGGCGATCAAGACGAATCTTTCCAAGGCGTTCGAAGGCACCGCGTTGCCGCAGCCTCGCCAGAGGCGTTGGCTGGGGTGGGCCTCGGAGATATTTCCTGATCTGCTCGCGCTGCATTTTTCGGGTCCCGCCTTCGCGTACATGCTGCGCAATATACTGATCCTTCCTCCTAACCAGGTGATGCAGATCATCCCGGGTGACGCACACCCAAACCATTATATCCGAGTAATGCTGTGCACCCAATACATCAGGACTATGGGCGCGGCCTCGCCGGACGCGACCTTCCGCAGCGCACTCGAACAGCATGCCGACGCGCTGGAAGCCGATTGGAAGCCGCTGTATGAAGATTCCGCGGCCCTGAACGACTACCTGGCCGACATCCCGCTGGTCATCGCTGGAGTGATGGATTCGGCGATACCCGCCATGGAGGGCGCGACGTTGCGTTCCCTGGTGGAGTACTCGAAGGAGCACGAGGACGCGATCACGAAGGGCGCCACCTCGCTAAGGCAACTCAACTCCCAGTTCGGCATCGCCCCCCGCCACGCCGTTTCGGTGGTGAGGATCGCAATCAACGACGCGATCGTGAACAACTCCCTGGACAAGGAAATAGATGCCCTCTCGACCAACGCTATCCAGCTTCTCGAGCACAATGCTCCCAAGGGCAAACGCAGCATAAATGATCCCCTCGCCTCTTCCCCCTCAGCACGCAAATCCAGGATTGATCGTTTCGTGTCGCAAGAGTTGAGTAGGTCGCTGCAACAATAGAAAGGATGACCAACATGGACCTGATCGTCCGCTTCACTCGCGAAAGCAGCCTGCCAAACGCGAGAGGCTCCTCCATATCTCCCGAGCAGGTTTTTGGCTCGGAAGAAGCCTATTTTGTCGCATGGGCCGCCTCAGAGGAGGAGATGTCCGCCCTGCCGGCATCGGAAGGAATGTTTGTCAGCCTGCCGCCGTGGTCGAGCGATCCGTCGTCGGGGCTGGCCTCAGACTGGCTGTGGGGATTGGTGCCACCGGAGGCCCAGCAAAAGGTCGCGATGGCGAATGAGCCGGTCCAACTCATGATCCAGAGTGGTAACGTGGGTGTCGACCTCCTACCTTGGGAATCGCTTCTGCGCTTGAATCTGAACCCGGTGGGATTCTCGGTCGCTCGTCTAGTGCCGTCGTCGCTCAGACCACCGCCGCTCACGGTCGTGCCGCCGCTCCGCATGCTGCTTGTTTCGTCTAATGCGCACGACGATATCGCCTTCAATGAGCGCGACAGGTCCATTCTGCGGGAATCTGCGGATTCGCAATTCTACGACGTGAGGGAAGCCAGGCGTGCGACCGGAACGAGCGTGATGGAAGTCGTGCAAGAATTCGATCCGCATATCATTCACTTCATGGGTCACGGAGGCATCGTGGGCGGCGAAGGCGCCGTAGTTCTCCGTGACGAGACAACCGGGCTGACGAACTGGATCCGCGCCTCGCAGGTCTCCCGCGGTCTGCCGGTATCGACCAGGCTGCTGTGCATCAGCACCGGTTTTTCGCAGCGCAACTACGACATATCCGGCCTAGTTGGCTTTGCGCATGCACCGCAGTCCGTTCGCCTGCCCACCAGCATCGTCAACCGGTCGGACGTCGACGAGAGCGGTGTCGCTGCGTTCTGGGGCGAATTCTATTCCGAGTTGATAGCCGAACGTGGAAACGTTCTCAGGGCATACAACACCGCCGTCGCCCGGCTTGCGCGCGCTGGGACGTTGACCCCAACAGAGAGTTTCTCGCTGGTGATTCGCGAGGACGGATACAGACCCCTGAGACTCGGAAGTACGATCGACCCGATGCAGCATGCGGCCGAGGTTCAGGCCCAGCTGGCTGCCAGGCTGGCGACCGACTTGCAGGAAAAATTGAAAACGTTCGGGGATACCGAGATGGGGAAGGCTTTGGGGGAAAGCTATGACGAAGAGCGGTCGCGCTTCTCCGACTTATCCTCGACTGCCGAGAGCTTTAAATCGGAGTGACTACAGATGCCGTATGACGAGTTCAGGCTGCAGATAACGCCAGGCATCGACGGACAGTTGGCGCTTCAGATACTCGAAACACCCATAGCCGCATCCGCTGGACCGAAGGGGCGGCCCGAAGCTGTGTTCGCGGCAGCGGACCTGGCAGCGATCCGCGACAAGGCAAACTTCGGCAATGGGGGCAATTTGGGGGAAATGCAACGTATCGGTGAAGCGGTCTACAAATCCGTCACCAATCCTGCCGTGCAGGCAGCTCTCGACGCAGCGCTTCAGATATCTTCCGACAACAATCGGACCCTTCGCATCGTATTTTCCACTCTTTCGCTAGACGGACCGCAGCAGGGCGTTCGCCTGTCCGAAATTCCCTTCGAGACCATCTACACACCCGGAAGCGGGTTCTACGCATCAGCCATGCGGACGCCTGTAAGCAGGACCCTCGTTGCCAAGCCGGACCGAAAGACCGTTCCGCTCTCACCGCCACTGCGCATCTTGGTGGTTGCGGCAAGCCCACAAGGGTGGCCGCCGGCCGACGTCGCGAAAGAAACTGCAACCGTCAGGGAGGCGTTGAAGGAACTGGACGCGAACCGCCTTGTGTCGATCGATCAGTGTACCCCACCGACGCGTGGCGAATTGAACAAGCGGCTGTTGAGTGGCGGCTACCACGTCCTGCACTTTGCAGGGCACGGGGGCGTCGGGCAGATTGGCGGTGATCCTACGCCGCGTGCGTTTCTTTGCCTCCAGGCGGAGGATGGAGGCCTGGATCCTCTCGACGCATTCACGTTCGACTCGATGTTAAAGAATTGCCCTTCTGTAAATCTTGTCGTCATCACCGGATGTTCGACAGCGGCGCTTCCGCCTCCGATTGCAGGAGCTCCGTATGCAACCACGGCATTCAACGGAATAGCGCAGCGGTTGGTCAGCCCGGGAAGTCTCTCGAATGTGTCGGCGGTCGTCGCGATGCAGTTCGATTTGGAATCGGCGGCGGCAGTATCTTTCAGCGGCAGATTTTACGGGGCGCTGCTCAATCCCGGTACCACTATCGACGAGGCTGTCACTGAAGCCCGATCGCAGATCGCCGCAACGACGTCGATAGGATCTCCTGGGTGGGCGAACCCGGTCCTTTACTGGCGTTGCAATGACGGTCGTCCTTTCGAGGTGCGAACCTATCAAGACGAAACACTTTCGCCGGACGATGAGAAGAAGATCATGGCGCTCAAAATCCAGGTGGAGGCCTATCTGAGCAGCCTGCAGGATCTCAGGATGCAGCCCGCGGCGGTACAGGCAGTCGCCTCGGACTTTCGGCAGTCGATCGTCGCGAAGATTGACGGCTTCCTGGCGCAGATCAGCGACGTTATGGGGAATGCGATAAGGTTGAAGGGCGGTCGGCCGGACGCGAACGACGAAATTGGGTTTGGTCTTTCCGCGAGGCTCAGCGCCGCAGCGCGAATCGATAAGGTGCGGGCAAAGATCAGCTTCGAGGAGGAGGCCTTCGACTTCACATCTGCGGCAAAGGGTGACAATGTGTCAAAGGCGCCGCTCTCCAACGCTGCGGCTGGCGTGCTGGAGATATTGATCGAGAACGTATCGGCCGGCGCCATATGGCCGGCGGGTGAGTACGAGATTGCGCGGTTCCGCATGAAGGTCAAGGACCGCACTCAGAGTGCCCGCGTCCTGACGGTCTTCGAATTGGATATCGAAGCAGACCCTGTTCGTTTCTATTCTAGCCTTGATGGGTATGCCTTTCTGACGTGAGCCGATTGAGCCGGCCGATGGCGCACCGCGGCTAACCGCTTGCCGAGGACGACAAGGTCAACCGCTCCCACCCATTTATGACCTCTTCGACCAGTGGGCTAACCAGCCGATCCTTGTCATCGGCGCCGCCTCGCCGCCACATTGTCCGCGTCAGGGCTTCGTATCTGCCGCCGCTGTAGAGGACCGTCCGGTCTGGGCGACGCTGCTTTGAGGGCTGCTATGGCCTGGGAGACTGACCGCGGCCCAGGCGAGGTGGGGACTGGCGAAGGCTATCCCGTGGTCGCCCTGAACTATTCGGCCGCCTGATAAGCGCTGGCAAAATCGTTAGCTTGGGAAGGAAGGCTGCTCCGGCCAAGAAACCTACCTCAACGCGTAAAGCGAAAGCCTGATCTCAATTTTGCGAAGCGCTCGCTGGGACCGGCCGCAACGCGGTCAGGATCAAGAACCTAGCGTGCGACCAAGCGACACCAAGCGCTACCCGTTGTCCAGCTTGGAAGATGATTGCCGTCGTGGTTTCTCCGACACGCCAGCGCCCGGCAGACCTTCTTTTCTGGCCTTGGCAAACGCCCGGTCGCCTTCCAGGAACCCGACCAGCATAAAGGGAATCAGTTCAGCCACGGTTTCGGACTCGCCATAGGTCTGACGGTAAAGTGCGGCATAGTCGTTGAGTGCTTGGCTCAAGTCGGCGCCAACGGTGATGGTGATCTTCGAAGGCGTCCGGTCCGGAAGTTTTCCGAGTTTCAAATTAGCCATCAAGTCCTCCTGTTCACCCCGTATATGGCCGCAACACGAGGTCCTTGTGCACGACGACGCGCAACGGCCAACCAGGGCGGACGGTGATCGTGGGTTGGACGTTCAGGTTCTTTTCCGTGATCCGTTGGCCGGCTTGACTGACGTTCTGCTGGGCGGATTCACGAATTGCCTTGACCAAGTCGCTTTCATTTTCCCCAAAGCTCAACTCGGTACCAACCCCCAGCAATGTGGCCACCGCGACGCCCTTGATCAGCTGCCAAGTATGGAAATCCACTTTGTCCTCGAGCCCGGCATAGCCGGCCGCGTCGGTCACGGGCAGATTGTCGATTTCGATAGATGAGCCGTCCGGCATCACGATGCGTTGCCACACCAACAGAGCGCGCCTTTGCCCAAAGGCTACAACGCTGTCGTAGGTGCCGATCAGCCGTGAGCCCTGCGGGATGAGCAGGATGCTGCCGGTGACGCTGTCGTGCACATTCTCGGTGATCTGGGCGACGACAAGGCCGGGCAGATCGGAATTGATGCCGGTGATCAGGCTTGCAGCGATCACGCTACCGGCCATGATCTGATAGGGCGAAGCCGGCGTCTGCAGTGTATGCGGGTTGTAGATCCCGCCGGTGTTCCGTTGATCGATGAAATCGAGCTTGCGCTGTTGATTGTTCGGGTCGCCCTCGGCCGGCGCGACGGAAGCTCGCTGGCCTTCTGTATTTGGCTGCGGAGACGCCGTCTCGAAAGGCGAACGTCCGCCCTGCCCATTGCCAAAAGCTTCCGTCTGCTGGGGCCGGTTTTCGATGCGGAAGAGGACTTGCGACTCGCGCGCCTCAACCGCTTGTTGTGCAAGCCGCTGGGCCTCGGCGGAAACGTCTTGCCCTGGTGCGATGCCAAGCTGGCGCTGGTGCTCGAGAATAGGACGGCCGAGATCCCCAGGCAGCGGCGGTCCAAGCACCGGAGCCTTCGGCTTGCTCCCGGAATAGTCCTTGGGCAGCGTTTCAAGTCCCTCGGCGGTCGGCTTGCGGTCCGTGCTGTAGAGCTCTTCGGCCTGCTGTTTCAGGCGCAATGCGGGTCCCCGCAGCGCCATCATCGTGACGCCAAAAACAGCGCCGGAACCAACAGCAGCGATCGCAACGATTATGCCGCGCCTGAACCGCACCGCTCGGCGGGGCGAGGCTCTCAGCTGCAGCTGTTCGGGATTGAGCTTCGGCAGAGCATTCGGATGGGAAGTATCGTTCATGAGCCTCCCCTTATCTGCCAACACGCGAAAACAGCGAAACCCGCCGCGGCGGTTGCCGACCGTCGGTTCTCGTAATGCGCACCACCTGCTGCTGTTTGGTGCCAAGCCGCAGTTCGGCGGCAGCAAAGAGGCGATCGACGACGTAGTAGTTGCCGCGCATCCGGTAGTTCACGAGCTGGTTATCGCCGTCGGCTCCGACGATGAAGAGCGGCGGCGCCTCACCTTGGTCGATGCGGCGCGGGAACTCGATATAGACCTTGCTGCCATCATCGAAGGCGCGCGTCGGTCTCCACGGCGGCGTGTCGCCGGTGATCGAATAGCGGAAGCGGATGTTTTCGAGTGCCACGTTCGAGGCCGCGGGCATTTCAGCCTCGGCCTGAGCGTTGCGCCGCCGAAGCGCCACGAGTTGGTCTTCGCTGTAAATCCAGGAGAGCGCCGCCATGGCAGTTTTCTCAGTGCTTTGAAGCTGCAGGTGATAGGATCGCCTGTCCGTCGTGATGACCAGATTGGTGGCAAGCCCCGGCGCGAATGGCTTCACCAGCACATGAGTGCGCTGGTCATCGCCTGAGCCACTAACGGTGTCACCGATCACCCAACGGACCGTATCGCCGGCTGAGACCGAGGTCAGCTTCTCGCCCCGCTGCAATGAGATATCGGTGACGCGCTCCGGCGCGGCGTAGAGCTGGTAGAGCGCGCCGTCGGCAAAGGGGTAAACCTGCACCGCATTGACATAGCCAAACTTGGTGGGTTGTTGCGTCGCCGCCTTGTTGGCATCGGCGACCTGTTCTTCCGGCGAGCGCTTATCTGGGGCGGGCTTGCCGGGTGCGGGCATCAACTGACCAGGCAACGGTAACGGTTTCGGCACTTCCACGACCTTGACCGGCTTCTCCGGCGCCTTCTCGATCGCGGCTGGTTTGAAGTCCTCGTGGTCATAGGAAATCTGAGGCGGCGGCACTGGCTTCGAGGCACAGGCCGAAAGAACCGCAACAGACGCCGACAGGATCGAGGCAGCACGAAGCAATGGGGCTCTATTTGTCATTGGCGGGCTCCTTAGGGGAAACGGGGGTTGGCGCGGCGCTGTCGAGCTCGCGCGACCAGTCGATGGCGTTGATGAAGACGCCGAGCGGGTTCTTGCGCAGCTGCTCGGTTGTCCTAGGCGGGCGGATGAGGATGGTGAGGATCCCGATCCAGCGCGTCGTGCTGGCGAGGCTGCCGCGCTCGAACACCTGCTCGGTCCATTTGACCTGGAACGAGCTGTCGGAAGCCCTGACCACGCTGGTCACCTGTACTGACACGCTGCGCGTGCCGATTTGGCCGAAAGGGTCGTTCGCCTTGGCATATTCGTTGAGGAAGAGCGCCGCTCGGTCGGTGGCAAAGTCGTAGGCCGACAGCCAATTCTGCCGCACCAGAACCGCATCGGTGGAAACCGAACGAACATTCTGGATGAAGCGGCTGAGATGCCAGGCGATCTGGGCATCGTCGGGCTGGTAGTTTTGGACTGCCGGCCCGACCGCGTGCGCCTCGCCAAAGCGGTCGACCTCGACGACATAAGGCACGACGCGGCCCTGCATCGACTGCCACAGAAGCCCACCGGAAAGCCCCGTCGTCAGAGCCAGGCAGCCAAAGGCCATGAAGCGCCAGTTCTTGGCCTGGACGCGCGCCGTGCCGATGCGCTCATCCCAGAGTTGGCTGGCCTTCTGGTAGGGTGTTACGGGTTCGGGCGTCTTTCCATAACGCTGAACGGGTCGCTTGAAGAGCATCTAGTCTTCCTTGTCATTGAGGGAGGGATTGGCGCCGCTTCCGCCCCGATCTCCATCGCGCACCGCCTGCGTGGCAGCATTGCGATGGGCGCGTGCGGTCTGTTCGGAACGCAGACGCCTTGCCCAGGCAGGCGCGGCCGCGGGAGCTACAACTGGAGAGCTTCCGCTCATCGAGCTGGTCGGCATGCCGCCGGTCATCCAGCCGGCATCGCGACCGGCGTCGGCACTACGGCGGAATGGTTCTGCTGCGGATCGCATTCCCCGCATCGCGGCGCCGCTAGCGGCACTCGCAACCCCCTGCAGCCCAGCAGCTACCCCGGACAGCCCGGACTCGGGCGATGTCGCGCGCCCCGTTTGCCAGGCGACGGTGGCAGCGGACCCCATGGCGGCGCCGGCACGGACTGCGGCGAGGCCGCCGCCTGTTGCCATGCGCGCGCCGGCAAACGCAGCGCCTCCGGCAACGAGCGTTGATCCAGCTGCGGCCGCCGTTGTTCCAAGTGCCGCGCCGGCGCCAAGCTGCGGCGCGCCGGAAACGAGACCCGAGGCAATCCCGGGGCCGAAAATGCCGAGCCCAAGCAGCGCCAGCGCACCCAGCACCTGAGACATGGCCGCCGCCAGGTCCGGCTCCTGGCCCTGCAGGGCGGAAGCGAACTCGCCAAAGAGCGTGGAGCCGATGCCGACGATGACGGCAAGCACCATCACCTTGATGCCCGACGAAATCACATTGCCGAGCACGCGCTCGGCCAGAAACGCCGAACGGTTCCAGAGCGCGAAGGGCACCAGGACGAAGCCGGCCAGCGTGGTGAGCTTGAACTCGAGGATGGTGATGAAGAGCTGGATGGAAAGAATGAAGAAGGCGATGAGGACCAGGAACCAGGCCAGAAGCAGCACGAAGATGGTGAGCGCGTTACCGAAGATCTCGGGGAAGCCTACTAGCTGGCTCGCTTGATTGAGGAGCGGCCAGGCGCCCTCGAAGCCGGCCGCGGCAATGCGGCCTGGCCGCAGGAGACTGTCGGCGGACAGGTTGCCGGCCGATGCGTTGATGCCGAGACCGGCAAAGGAGCGGTAAATTATGTCGGCGAGGTTCTTGAAACTGTTCAGGACGAAGGCGAAGGCGCCGACATAGAGCACTTTGCGAACAAGCCGGCCGAGAATGTTGGGCTCGCCGCCGAACGCCCAGACCAAGCCCGCGAGCGTGATGTCAATGCCGATCAGAATTGTGGTGAGAAAGGCGACGTCGCCCGAAAGCAGACCGAACCCGCTATCGATATAGCGGGTAAAGGTCTCCATGAAGCGATCGATGACTCCGAGGTCGTTCATGTAGCCGCCTTCCTCGTTGTCTTAAAGAACTGCCGATCAGTTGCCGGGATAGGCCGTGCCGGTGCCCAGGAAACGCTTCGTCGTCTCGCGAGCGGCTTCCTCAGACTGCGCCTTGCGCGCCGCATCCTCGGCCTCGGCCCGGAACTGGGTCGCAAGCAGCGTCTGGATCTGCATCTGCTGCTTGGTCGAAAGCGCGATCAGCTGATTGGTAGCCTGGCTTGCCTCGAGGGCACCTGCCGCGCCCTGACTACGATTGACGAGATCGGTAAGCAGGTCGCCATCGGCCTGCACGTTCTCGACGATCTGCGACTGCGCGCTCATGGTCTGGCGGAACGCCTGCATGGCGCTCTGCCAGCGCTCGCGCGCGGCGCTCGCCACATCGCTGACCTTGATGGTGGCGTCGTAGCTTTCCGGATATTGCTGGAGCCACTGGTCCTGCAGCTTGTCGAGATCGAAGCTCAGGCCGCTCGCCTGGGTCATCAGACCGTCAATCCGTTGGAGCGAGCCGGTAAGCTGGCCCACGGAAGAGAAATCCAGGCGCTGAAGGTTGCGCGCCATGTTCTGCAGCATGGTCGCCTGGTTCTGAAGCGACTGGATTTGGTTGTTGATCTGCTCCAATGCGCGTGCTGCCGACAGCACATTTTGCGTATAGTTGGACGGGTCAAACACGATGAGCGCATAGGCCGGCTGGACGTAGTCAGCCATCGGTTTGGCAATCAGGGAAACGGTGACCAGGCTAGTAAAAAGGCGGCGTCCGATCATGACGATTGCTCCTTGTTAGGTTGAGGAAATTGCTGGAGAAGCTCGGCAGCCCAATCCAGGCCGCGCGCACTGAAGAAACGGGCGGCAAAGCTGCCCTGCCCTTCTTCGGAAAGAATATTGTCGATCAGGGTCTGCGCGGCCGGGTCGGAGGCGCCGCAAAGCGCAAGAGCGATCGGGCCTAGCCCGAGCTCGAAGAGGCGATTGCCGCGGCGCGACTGCAGATAGTAGTGGCGCTTCGGCGTGGCGCGGGCGACCAATTCGATCTGTCGCTCATTAAGACCGAAGCGCTCATAGGCTGCCCGTGCCTGCGGCTCCACCGCACGATCATTGGGGAGAAAAATGCGCTGCGGGCAGCTCTCGATGATTGCGGGTGCGATAGAAGAGCCGGCGATGTCGGCAAGCGACTGCGTCGCGAAGATGACGGAGACGTTTTTCTTACGCAGCACCTTAAGCCATTCGCGGATGCGGGCGGCAAAGAGCGGGTTGTCGAGATAGACCCAGGCCTCGTCGAGCATGAGCAGCGTCGGCCGCCCGTCAAACCGGTCCTCAAGACGATGGAACAGATAGGTGAGCACAGGCAGCACAGCGCCTTGGCTGTGCATCAGCTCCTGGGTTTCGAAACACTGCACATCCGAGATGGCCAGCCGGTCGTCATCGGCATCGAGCAGTCGGCCGAATGGTCCGTCGAGCGTGTAGGGCATCAATGCCGATTTGAGCGCATTGGACTGAAGCAGGACCGACAGGCCAGTCAGCGTGCGTTCCTGCGCCGGCGCGGTGGCGAGGCTGGTGAGCGCCGACCAGATTGCCTCCTTCACCTCCGGGGTGACGGTGACATTCTCGTGGGCAATGAGGCCGGCGATCCATTCGGCCGCCCAGCTCTGTGTGGCCGGGTCGTCGATGTGGCGCAGCGGCTGGAAACCAAGCGCACCATTCGCACCCAACGCATGGTGGTCGCCGCCCATGGCAAGCGCGGCGGCGCGGGCCGAATTGCCTTTGTCGAAGACATAGATTTGCGCGCCAGCGTAGCGCCGGAACTGCAAAGCGATCAGGGCAAGCAGAACCGACTTGCCGGCACCGGTCGGCCCGACAATCAGCATGTGGCCGACATCGCCGATATGGGTCGAAAGCCGAAACGGCGTCGAGCCGCTGGTTTCGGCGAAAAGAAGCGGCGGAGCGTGATCGCCGGTGACCTCGGCAAGGTGCTCGTTCTCCGCTGGACCTGCCCACACGGACGACAGCGGCACGAGATGGGCAAGGTTAAGCGTGTGAACGAGCGGCTGGCGAACGTTGGCGTAGACATGACCCGGCAATGAACCAAGCCACGCTTCGACGGCATTGATGCTTTCGCGAATGGTGGTGAAGCCGAGCCCGTTGACGATCCGCTCGACGGCGCGAAGCTTTTCCGCGGCGGCTTTACGGTTCTGATCCCACACCGTCACCGTTGTGGTGAGATAGCCGAAGCCGACATGATCGCCGCCCAATGCCTGCAGTGCTGCATCGGCATCGAGCGCCTTGTTGTCGGCGTCGCTGTCGACGAGAGGCACCGGTTCGTTGGTCACCACCTCGCGCAGAATAGCCGCGATCGATTTGCGCTTGGCAAACCACTGCCGCCGGAGCCGAGTCAGCGTCTTCGTGGCTTCCGCCTTGTCGAGTGGAATGAAGCGCGTCACCCAGCGATAGGCGAAATCCTGGTTATTGAGCGCATCAAGGATTCCTGGCCGGGTGACGTTCGGAAAGCCGAGAACTGTGAGCGTGCGCAGATGCTGCTCGCCCAGCATCGGCTCTAGGCCGCCGGTCAGCGGCGCGTCAACCAGGACGCCGTCGAGATACATTGGCGTTTCCGGCACGGCGACCGGATGACGGCGTGTCGAGATCGTGCCGTGCAGGTACGTCAGGGTCTCGGCATCGTCGAGCGCGCGCACCTCGGGCACGAAGCCCGAAAGAAGATCGAGAACGCGGTCAGTCTCGTCTCGGAACCGGGCAAGCTCCTGGCGCCAGTCTCTTTCCCCTCCCAAGTCATGCGAGTCGACGAGAGCACTTTCCGCGCGCGCTTGGCCATCGGGCCCAGGCATGAAGACCAAGGTCAGATGATAGATGCTCTCGAAATGCGCGACCTTGCCCTCGAAGGCCGCGCGCCGTTCCTCATCGATCAGCCATGAGGCAGCATCGGGAAGGGCCGAGCTCGCATAGCCCAGCGCTTCGATGCGCTCGGCCTCGAAGAATAATGCCCAGCCAGAGCCGAGCCTTCTCAGCGCATTGTTTGCCCGCGCGCATATGCCGATGAGTTCGGCCTCCGTCGCGCTTTCAAGGTCGGGGCCACGAAACCGCAATGTCCGTTGGAAGCTGCCATCCTTGTTGAGCACGATGCCGGGCGCGACGAGTGCTGCCCAGGGCAGATGGTCGGCAAGCCGGTCGGCTTTGCCGCGGTATTCGGAAAGCTTCAGCATGCAAGCCAGCCCTTTTGACGAAGATGACGGACAAGCACGCTGGCAAAATCCGGATCACGCCGTGCGGCAAAGACCGCGAGCGTGTGGCCGGCGATCCAGAGGATCAGACCGGCAATCCACTGCTGCAGGCCTAGGCCGATGGCCGCGGCCACCGTGCCATTGAGGATCGCCACCGCCCGCGGCGCGCCGCCGAGCAGGATCGGCTCGGTGAGCGCCCGATGGACCAGAACCTCGAAGCCTTCGATATGCTGCTCTTCGGTGCTCATCAGACGACTGCCCCGCCGCCAAAGGAGAAGAAGGAAAGAAAGAAGCTCGAGGCCGCGAAGGCGATCGACAGGCCGAAGACGATCTGGATCAGCCGGCGGAAACCGCCCGCCGTGTCGCCGAAGGCAAGGGTCAGACCGGTGGTGATGATGATGATCACCGCGAGGATCTTGGCGACCGGCCCCTGCACCGATTCCAGAATCTGCTGCAGCGGCTGTTCCCACGGCATGCCGGAGCCGGCAGCGTGGGCCTGGGCCGTGAGAAGAAGCGCGACGGCGGCGAACGAAAGAAAGCGAAGCTTCTTGCGCATGAGGTGACCTTTCAGAGCTGCTGGAGTTGCGGAAGTGTGAGCGGGGTGACGGCGTAATCGCCGCTGCCGTCGAGACCCGTGACCTCGGCGATCGCGTCAACGCGGCGCGCGGGTCCTCTTCCGGCAATAAAGATGACCAAGTCGACGGCATCGGCGATCAGCCGGCGGGGAACGGTGACAACGGCTTCCTGGGCGAGCTGCTCAATACGATAGAGTGCGGAGCGTGCCGAATTGGCGTGAACGGTGGCAATGCCGCCGGGATGTCCGGTGTTCCATGCCTTCAGCAAATCGAGCGCTTCCGCGCCTCTGACTTCGCCGACGATGATGCGGTCGGGCCTCAGTCGTAAGGTCGAGCGTACGAGATCGGCGAGTGTGATGGAGCCCCGCCTCGTCCTCATGGCAACGCAGTCCTTGGCCGCGCATTGCAGCTCGCGGGTGTCCTCAATCAGGATCACCCGCTCATCGCATTCGGCGACTTCTGCCAGTAGAGCATTGGTAAGTGTCGTTTTGCCCGACGATGTGCCGCCGGCGACCAGGATGTTGCGCCGCTCGCGCACTGCCTTCCTCAGGGCATCAGCCTGCAGCGGGAGGATGACGCGATCGGCGACGTAGTTGGCCAGCGTGTAGAGTTTTGCCGCCGGTTTGCGGATGGCGAAGCATGGCGCCAGCACGACCGGCGGTAGCAGACCCTCGAAGCGCTCGCCTGATGGCAATTCGGCACTGACAATCGGACTATCTGCATGCGCCTCGGCGCGTACATGGGAGGCGACGAGCCGGATGATGCGTTCCGCCTCGGCAGGATGCATATGCACGCCTGTATCGACCCGGCCTTCTCCCAACCGGTCGAGCCTCAGCGCGCCGTCGGGGTTGACCATCACCTCGATGACGGTCGGATCGGCAAGGGCCTCGGTGATCGCGGCGCCCATGGCTGTGCGCAGCATGGCTCGGCGGCGGTGGTCCGCTGCGGGATGAGAGCTCATCCTTCGCCTCCATTGCCATTGCCGTTGCCAAGCGAGCGCTTCCCGGAGGCTATCTGGCGACCGACCTGCTCGACGAATTTGTCAAAGCGCTCTTGGGCGATCGCCTGTGTCGCCCGATCCGGAATTGGCGTGTGCGCATGAAGCGTGATTGAAAAGCGGATTAAGAGCGCCAGGCTCTCCAGAGTTATTTCGGCGTCGCGCCTGACATGGTCGAGATCGCGGGAAAGACGGTCCAGCCGCTTGCCGTAGCGCTGGTCGAGCTCGTTTTCACCACGCCGTTCGATGAAGGCCTCGACCGCTTTCGCGACGATCGCCGATTTTGTGGTCGACGGGTTGCTACTGAGGGTTTCCAGCTTCGCGCTTAACGCGGGTTCGAGCAGAAACTGGTGGCGAATGCGATGCGGCTTCATGGGGCTCGTTCCGACTGGCCGGCCTGATGCGCCGGCGGCGGCAACGAACATCGTCGAGATCCGCAAAATCGCTTATGGGCGTTATCTACGCTGAGCTACGCCTGAGCTGCGAAAGCGCTTAGAAGCCGGGGATGATGTCCTTGTCGTCGCCCCTTCCCTCGTTGATACCGTAGGCGCTGGCTGCGGTGGAAACCCGGTCCATGACGCGCTTGTCTGCGAGTGCCTCGGCGTCATCGTCCGCCAGATTGAAGAGGTCGTCTTGATCAGGCTCCTGAGAGACGACGACGTGTTCTTCAGGCAGGCCTGGATGACGCTGCTGTTGCACGCCGCCCTCTTCTTCGATTGCCTCGCCGGCGTTTTCGTCATCGGCAGCGAGACGGCGGTCAACACTGCGGGCTAGTCCGCTCCAATCGTCGGGGCGCGACGCAGGACAGTCCGCGTACAGACCGTCGCGCAACACCGGCGCCGGCAGCACCCGTTCGGTGAAATTCGGATCCTGATAATAACGCAACTTCTGGGCGCGGATCGGCGGCAACCCCGAAACAAGGATTAATTCGTCAGCTTGCGGCAACTGCAGCACCTCGCCAGGCGTCAGCAGCGGGCGAGCGGTCTCCTGGCGACTGACCATGACGTGCGAGAGCCAGGGCGCCAGCCGGTGGCCGGCGTAGTTGCGCATGGACCTGAGTTCCGTCGCCGTACCGAGCGCATCCGAGATGCGTTTGGCCGTGCGCTCGTCGTTGGAGGAAAAGGCAATGCGCACATGGCAATTGTCGAGAATGGCGTTGTTCTCGCCATAGGCTTTGGAGATCTGGTTCAAGGATTGCGCGATCAGATAGGCGCGGATGCCGTAACCCGCCATGAAGGCGAGCGCGGTCTCGAAGAAGTCGAGGCGGCCAAGAGCCGGAAATTCGTCCAGCATCATTAGCAGTTGGTACTTGCGGCTCTTCTTCGGGTCACCTTCCAGCCGCTCCGTCAGTCGCCTGCCGATCTGATTGAGCACCAGTCGCACCAGTGGCTTGGTGCGCGAGATATCCGATGGCGGCACCACTAGATAGAGCGACATCGGTCGTTCCGCATCCATGAGATCGGCAATGCGCCAGTCGCAGGCCGATGTTGCCGCGGCCACGGTCGGATCACGATAGAGACCGAGAAACGACATGGCGGTCGAGAGAACGCCTGAGCGCTCGTTCTCTGATTTGTTAAGCACCTCGCGAGCCGCCGAGGCCACGACGGGATGGACCCGAGGTTTGTCCGCCGTGCCGAGGTGGTTGGTGGTCATCATCCGCAGCAGTGTCGTGGCAAACGAGCGTTGCGGATCCGACAGGAAAGTGGCGACGCGGGCGAGCGTCTTTTCTTCTTCCGCGTAGAGCACGTGCAAGATGGCCCCGACCAAGAGTGAATGACTAGTCTTCTCCCAATGATTCCGCCGCTCCAGCGCGCCTTCCGGATCGACGAGAATGTCCGCGATGTTCTGAACGTCGCGGACCTCATCTGAACCCCTGCGCACTTCCAGCAGCGGGTTATAGCGCGCCGTTCTCGAGTCGGTCGGATTGAACAGGAGGCAGAAAGAGAACTTCGACCGCCAGCCGGAAGTCAGCTGCCAGTTCTCGCCTTTGATGTCGTGAATGACGGCCGAGCCGGTCCAGGAAAGAAGCGTTGGAACGACCAATCCCACGCCCTTGCCCGAACGTGTCGGCGCAAAGGCCATGACATGTTCCGGCCCGTCATGTCGCAGATAGTGATCCTTCAGTTTGCCAAGGAAAACGCCGGCCGGCTCAAACAGGCCTGCCTTCTCGATTTCCCGAGCCACGGCCCATCGTGAGGAACCGTAGGTGGTGACCAACCCCCTCTGCCGCGCGCGCCAGAGGGAGCCAGCTATTGCGGCCGCACACCCCAAGAATCCGCTGGCTCCGGCAAGCATGCCGGCCTTGTCGAAGACCTCAGGCGCATAGGCGTCGAAGTGAAACCACCATTCGAACAGTTTCCACGGCTTGTAGATCGGCCGGGCCGCCGCGGCAAACCATGGCGCGCCAAGCTGCGGCTGATAGTCCAGCATGTGGGCGCACCATTGCGTTGCCGCCCATACGCCAACGATGACGATGGCGAACACAACTACGATCTGGCCGACAAGGAGCTTCGTCGGTGTCACGGGCACAGCCTCCACTGTTTGGTAGTAGATGGAAGCAGCATGACGTGACGTTTCAGAATATCGAAGATACCCAATATACGCGCCCGTGCGATGCAGTGAACGTTGCAGGCTTGGAAGACTGGGGCGCCAAGAAGTGTCATCGCGAAGGGCGACGAGCGAATAACTTGTATGGGCCGGGAGCGGACCGACTGGTTTCGGCCAGCAAAAGCTGTAAGGAGCCTTAAAACGGCGCCTTCGATGCTAAACTGAAAGCCAAGAAATCGTACAGTATGGCCGCGATTTCATTGATCAGCAGTCTGCACGTCGATTTTGAGGAGTAGCCGCTTCTCTGGGCCTGCCCCAGGCACGATTTGCCATTTCGTGAACCCGACGCCACCGTCGTAGGTAGCTGGCAGGTACAATGTGCCTAGGCTCATTCGACCACAAGCCCATGAATGCCCAAAGCAAGCGAACACGATACGCTCCAGAGTAGCGTTGTAGTGGTCTACATCATACAAATTTGATTTGCTGTTCAATGCTATGATTGGGTTTGCCCAAGCCCCCGTCTCCTTCCGGGAATGACGCAGCTGAACTCAGCGTCCGAGATCAAGTGCATTCACGGCTCCACTCTGGAAGTGGCGCCGTTTCTGATCCGATCTCAAAGCAGGATCTGGATGGCTCGCAGGTTTCCGGCCGCCTTGTTGGACTGCGTGCCCTATTTCTGAGGTCGAAGCCCGATCACCGCGATCGATTCGTTTACGCGACTTTCGCTCAAGGCCTCTGAGAGTTGCAACGATACGACCAGCCTCTTAGAGCCTTACCGACGCTCTCTTGGCCCATCGGGCTTAGGCATTTGATGAAATTGGTTCCAATCTCCTTTCACGAGGTCCGGAAGTGCTGATGTCGCCTCCTCGGCGAAATCGCGAATGACCTGGTCGTCGCCATCCCACCCTTTAGGGTCTATTTCCAACACGGTTGGTGAATCGGTGACTTCGAAACTCGGATCCGATTTGGAACCTGTTTTGCGAAGAAAGGCCGAGCAACCCTTCACGGGCCGTCCGTCAGATTCTCTCAATTCGAGGTATGGCAGAACGAACAAGCCGCCGCCATGGAAGCCTATCTTTCGGCAGACAAACATCTGTAGGGCCCAAATCCTTGCATATTTCCCAACTGCGTTCTGAAATGTAATTTCGATGCCACTTATTGGCATGAACAGATAGCGACCAATCTTGATTTGGGATCCAATCCTCACCTCTTGAACGATGGAGTTGATGGCACCGTCCGTGTGGATTGCAGCGGCTCCCGCCTGGAATTGTCGCGTCAGCGCCGCCAAAATCGCCGCGGCGACCGCATTGATCAGGTCTTCGGATCTTGTGCGCTCGGCGCTCTCCTCGAGCTTTCGCTGCGCTTCTGTTGCCGCTGTCTGCTTGAAGTCTTCCAGCGCGGTTAGACCCCGCTTTGAAAGCCCCGATCCTCCACCATTTCGGATGCTCTGGAGCTGGTCGAGGCGCATAATGATAGTGTCCATGGTCGATATCCGCGGAAGCGGGCAGATCATTTGCGTAAGCAGCAGGCGAAGGCCTTCCAAGCCAGGTGCGGCGAGCGTCGGGGCATATTTCGGATCGCTTAGGCTCTCTCGAGGCAGCCGAACGCCTGTGAAAAGAAACAAGATGACCTTGCCAAGCGAATAGACATCGGCGGCAGCCGTCACATCGAGCTGCCCGCCGTGCTCGAGCTCCGGCGCCATGAACAGCGCCGGCCCGACAACTTCGCCCGACGGGGTATTGCGTTGTCTACCGTCCTCGATCAGGCAAATGCCGAAGTCAGATATCCAGACTTCATCGCCATTGCCGGTTAGTAGGATGTTGGCTGGCTTGATATCTCTGTGAATGATCGAGGCGTCGTGCGCAGCCTTGAGGCCCGCCGCTACCTGCTTCGCAACGCCGAGAGTGCGCCCAAGATCGCCGACGAACTGGGCCGCCGATTTGCCGAGGTCGCCCCCTTCTGCAACCGGCATGACGATATACTGCTTCGTCCCGTCCTGCGGCTGTGCGTCGAGAGCAGAGTGATCCAGCAGCTCGATCACATTCGGATGCTTCAGCCGCTTGATCGCGTCCACCTCATTGCGGAAGCGGTCGGCCCGCTTTGGGTTTAGAATGCGCTTGAGGGCGAAAGGGCCATCGCCCGGGTTTTGCCGATCGATGACCTTTATGACGTGACCTTGTCCTCCTTCGCCAAGGTTCCCGTCTATCCCCTCCCACCGATTGCCGTAGATTCTAGCCATTCTTCACCCTCAAGCTGCTCAATGCTCGATCAGTACTCGCTCGGTCGCATGTTGAGCAAGCTCCAATACCCCAATCCCCTACAGCAGCGGCCATAAATGCTAATATTCAAAAGCCGGGCTGCCAATTGACACATGGCCGGACAAGCAGCACAACCGCCGCTTGGGCTTGGAAACTTCTTATGTGGTCCGATTCGGATACCGACGTCGATTTTTTGAACTATTCGGAAGTTGCGGAGATGGTCGTAGACCTTCTCTCTGACCTGAAATTGTTGCCACTTTCTGTCGGCGTGTTCGGCGGTTGGGGAATCGGAAAGTCAACTACACTTCGCCTTGTCGAGCGCGAATTGGACAAGGCTCCGGATCGCTATCTCGTCATCAAGTTCGATGCTTGGATGTATCAGGACTTCGACGACGCGCGCGCCGCGCTGATGTGCGTGATCTCCGGGGCGCTCGTAAAGGCTGCCCCCCCTGCCCTGAAAGACCGAGCGAAGTCGTTGATCGGGCGCGTGAACAAACTGCGGTTCTTGGGCGTGGCGCTTGAGGCCGGCGCCTGGGCTATGGGTGTGCCCACCTTCGGAGCGATCTCCAAAGGTGTGACAGCCGCGGGCGCGCTTTTTTCGGGGTCGGAAGACGACAAAAATCTCGAAGCCGTCAAGGAAGCCGCCTCAGACGTAGAGTCACGGGGCGCGTCGCTGTTGCGCGAGCCGGAAGAGAGGGGCCCGCCCGACGAGATCGACGCATTTCGCGCAGAATTCAAAGGTATTCTCCAGGACCTCGGGAAAACGATGGTCGTCTTCATCGACAACCTCGACCGCTGTTTGCCCCGAAACGCCATCGAGACCATGGAGGCTGTGCGGCTTTTCCTGTTCATGCCCAACAGCGCATTCGTTGTGGCCGCTGACGAGGACATGATCCGACACGCCGTCAGTCAACATTTCAACAGTCCCTCGCAGCGCCACATCACCGACTATCTGGATAAGCTGATCCAGGTTCCGGTCAGGGTGCCAAGGGCGGGCATTCAGGAGGTCCGGGCATACCTTATTTTGCTGCTTGCGAGCCGGTCCGATCTGGACGACGCGGCAGTCGAGAAACTACGGCAATACCTCATCGACCGGCTCCGGACCTCGTGGAAGGATGATGGCGACTTCACAATCGAGGAGATGCTGACTCAGTCAGGCGTGCAGGCGTCGAAGGAGCTGGCGGCTGCGTGGGACATGGCCGACAGAATGGCGCCGATCCTGGCTCTGTCGCCCGGCGTCTTAGGCAACCCCCGCACCGTGAAGCGCATGCTCAACGTGGTGAGGATGCGGGCCAACGTTGCTCGTCGCCGCGCGATGCCTATCGATGAGGCGATGATCACCAAACTGGCGTTGTTCGAGCGTTGCACCGACATCGATGCGACGGAAGAGCTCCATAATCTGATCAACGCCAGCCCCCGCGGAAAGCCCGCTGTCCTGGCCAGCCTTGAACAAGCCAAGCCAGGCGAAACGATCGCTGACTTGCCCGAGAAATGGACGAAACATGCGCCATTTCTGATGGAATGGGCGAAGCTGGCTCCTGGCCTGGCTGGTGTTGATCTGCGGCCTGCAGTCTACCTCGCCCGTGAGACTGTTCCGCTTCGCATGCGATCCGGTTCTCTCGCCGGCGGCGCTGCAAAAGCCGTCGAAACGCTCCTTCAGATCCGGTCAGTGTCTTCGCCCGCTGCGAAGGCGGCGTTGGACAGCCTGCAGCCAGGGGACATGATCCTGGTGATGGAAGCGGTCATCGAGGTGATGAGAAAAGACTCTGATTGGTCGCGGGCACGAATGGATTTTCGGGGAGCGACATTGGTTGCCGACAGATCTGCAGCCTCGGCCGAATTGCTCAACCGCTTTTTCAGATCATTGCAGCTTCCAAAGACCCCGGGATGGGTCTCAACGATGCTCAAGGACAAGGCGTGGTGGGAGGAGTGAAAAAAGGGCATGGGGACATCTTCATCAGCTAAGGGGCGCAAGAGCACCAGCCCAATGGTCCCGCCGCACGCCGACGCCAATCCAGGCCAACCAGTGCCTGCGCCAGAGGGACAGCGGTTCCGGGGCTTTCGTACAGAGTTCGGCCGGGCTTTGGCCGGCGCCGGTGGCGGTTCGCTTTCAGCCGCGCTGGGCAAATATGCGCGAAACGCAACAGGAGGTGTCGCAGTCGGGCCGAGGCGGTTTGGTACTGCATACACGGCCGGCGGCGCGCTCGTCGGGGTGCTCAACGATCTTCAGCAAGGCGGGACTGGCGCTGAGTTTGCGGGAATAGACCTATCATCGCTCAATGGCCGTCCCTTGGCCGAGGCGATTCAGGCCATTGCGCAGGCACTCGCCCCGGAGAATGCAGACGCTGACCTCATCCGGATAGCGGTACAAGAGGCCTTGGCCGAAGTGTTGCCCGAGACCGCGTCGTTCGAACCTGCCGACCTTGACGACGATGCGTTGATCGCCGTCCTAATCGAGTTTTTCACGAGGATCATCTTTCAGGACATTGTCAACGACGCGGGCGACGCCTGGAACAAGGCTCCCGACCAGGATCGCACGATAGAGGCGGAGAACGAACTCTTCGACATTGTCCATGCCGCGGTCGACCGGCACTTGTCGCCTGCTTTGGCCAACGGGATACAGAACATGACGCGGGCACAAGTTGAGGCGAAAGAGCGGCTAGCCATGGACGCCATCTGGGCCGAATGGGAGGGCAATGAGTGACGCTGTGCCGCTTTTTTTTGGACAAGAAGACTTTTCCCGCCGACTGCCCGCCCAATGAATTGCACGTTCTCCTTTATGGCGGTTCAGCCCCAATTGCAGGCGCCGTCGCCATCGGAAACCAGGTCAAAGACCTCTTTTTACGTTTCGGAGTGCAGCCGTCTGCGACGGCGGTGGATTTTGTATCTATCGCGCTTGCCGTCACTGCGGCCGACACATTCGTGCTGAGAGAGGACGCCGCGGACAGCTGGAGCAGGGATATCGAAATCTGCCTGCCGCTGAGAACTCCAGGACCGTGGAATGCGGTAAAACCCCGGCTCCAGCGTCTGCTCAGTTTTCTGAGCGGCGATCAGTGGCGTTTTCACTTTGAAGGCGGCGGAGAGGCTCCTCCCGTTCCCTCAGTCATCCGGCAGCATCAAAGTCGGATAAACCTTGTTGCCGGTGATCTCGTTTCTCTGTTCTCAGGCGGTCTGGACAGCACCATTGCTACGTTCCGCCTCGTCGAGGACAGCGCCCGCCCGATCCTGGTATCTCATGCCTACACCGGCGACAAATCGGTCCAAAACGGCATCGTTGGACGCTTGCCGCAGACCCTTCAACACGTATCGGTCAATGCCTGGCCAAACTCGGAGCGCACGTCGGAGATATCGATGCGCTCCCGAAGCTTTCTCTTCATAGCTATTGCTGCATTGGTTTGTGACGTGAAATCAAGGCTGGTTGGCGGCCGGCCGATCCCGCTGCAAGTCCCGGAAAACGGTCTGATTGCACTGAACGCACCACTAACGCCGAGACGGATCGGGTCGCACAGCACGCGGACGACGCATCCTTTTTTCTTAGACGGCGTCCAGGCTATTTTTGGGGTGGTCGGCATTCCGGCTACGATCGACAATCCATATGCGACCTGGACAAAAGGCCAGATGGTGCGATCGGTGAATGGCGTACAGCTTTTCCAAGCCATTGCCTCGGAAACGGTCTCGTGCGGGAAATGGAAGCGGGAGGGCCAACAATGCGGCCGCTGCGTTCCCTGTCTCATCAGGCGCGCGTCTCTCTACGAAGGCGACGTGGATGACAGGACACTCTACCAATCTGCCAGCCTTCTCGACGTGATGACCGTCGAGGATACTCGTGACGACCTGGTCGCCATGCTTACTGCCGTCAAACGCCTCGACGGTGCGAATCTTGACGCCTGGGTCGCCCAGTCAGGGCCTCTGCCTGCCGATATCGATCGCCGATCGGCCCTTGTCGATGTCCATCGACGCGGTCTAATGGAGGTCGGCAGATACCTCACGGACAGTGGCTTCAAGATGTGATCGATTTTCATTGCCATCTCGATCTCTATCGGTATCCCGAGCTTGCGGTCGAAGATGCGGACAAATCAGGGGCCTATGTCCTCTGCGTGACCACGACGCCAAAGGCGTGGAAGTCAACGTCAGCATTGTGCGCGAACCGGGCACGAATCCGCACAGCCTTGGGACTGCACCCCGAGCTCGCCCTTGAGCGCGAGGGGGAATTGCCCCTGTTCAGGCATTTTGCATCCGAGACAAGGTACTTTGGCGAAGTCGGCCTCGATGGCTCCGAGCACCTGCGAACCTCGAAGGCGGCTCAAGAGCGCGTTTTCTCCGCTATCTTGGCCATCGCAGCTGACCTCGGCGGCAAGATCCTGTCTATTCACAGCCGCCGAGCCGCTGACGAGGTTCTGGATTGTCTATCCAAACAGGCCGCGGCCGGCATTCCCATCTTGCATTGGTTCAGCGGATCTCAACGACAGCTTAGGCGGGCGGTCGACCAAGGGTGCTGGTTCAGCTGCGGCCCTTCCATGTTGAAGTCAGAAAATGGGAAGGCGATTGCAAGAGCCTTGCCGCGCAACCGCGTTCTCACGGAGACCGACGGTCCATTCGCTCTAGAAGGCAGCCGGCCACTTCAGCCAAGGGATTCCTGGCAAGCATTGAAGATGCTATCCGACATCTGGCAAATCCCCGAAGCGGAAGCCGCTGGAATTCTCAAAGACAATCTCGTGGCGCTGACAACGGGAAAGTCCTAACGGCGGGACGGCGCTTTGGTCGGCCACTTCGAGGCTGAGCGATCTGCTTGCTTTTACCTCGCCGATGCGGGAGCTTTTAGGCCGGAAGCGGACTGTCGGGTTTCGGGTTTTGCACAGAGGAAAGTTGCCGTTCTGCATCCGACCCCTTTCCGCCGTCCAAGCTGATCTCGCTGTATCCCGAAAGCAGAATAGCCGATCAGTGGTCAGTGCGTCGCGTGTAAGTGACCCTGGAGACTCGCGTATCCGAATTGCGCGGCCGACGTCCGCCAGTCCAAAATCAAAGAGGGGCGAGGATAGGTAGGACGAGTCGGTGGTAGAGGATATCAAAGCGGTAGATTTGAAGTTGGTAGGCGATCTGTTCGGCGACGGCTACGTGATGGACTTCACCAACCGGACCTACCAGGAGTTCTTCCGAGATGAAGTTGGTGTCGACATCTACAACGACGCCTACTTGATTAACGACGGCAACTCGAAGGGGAAGCGTCTGCGTGCGTTCATGCAGAAGGCGCAGAAAGGGGCCATCGTCAAAGCGCTCCATGGTCTGTGGGAGTATCTCGTCGCCTACATGGCCGGGCACGACGATCCAGTGCCGCAAGGTCGCCAGCGGCTGAACGCCTTAGTTGTCAGGTTCGGCGGCAAGCCCATCCCGGGAGCTGTTGACACCACGTCGACACATGCGCCGCCACCCAAGTCGAATGCCCCAGGGGAGAGTGTCCAGGCCGCGCTGGAAGCAGGCTTCAACATGTTGCACGCGATCAACGACGCGCCACATTCCAGAGGTTATGCCTTCGAAGGCTTCCTCAAAAGTTGGTTCGACGCCTGGGGCTTGCAAGCGCGCAAATCCTTTAAGATCGGCCATGGCGAGCAGATCGATGGATCGTTCGTCCACCGGAATTCGGTCTTCCTCATAGAAGCGAAATGGAAGAACGCCGCGACGGACGCCGGCGCATTGCATGCATTTCAAGGCAAGGTCGGTGAGCGGTTGGAGGGTGCCCGCGGTCTCTATGTGTCCTATGCGGGCTTCACACCGCCCAGCCTCCGTGACTTCACCGCGAAGCGGATACTTCTGATTGACGGCATGGACATTGTGGATGCGCTAAGCCGGCGGCTGTCCTTGGACGAGATCATCGCCGCCAAGCTGCGCATTTCGATCGAAGAGCGTAAGCCTTTCGTCCGAGTGCGCGATTTGTTTCCCTGATCTATGCCCTCAGTCGGCATGGCAACAGTCGTCGATGGACATGCTTTTGGGGCGGCATAGATGAATCTCGACTATTGAATGCGCCAGCGTACCGATATAATTCGTTTTTTACGACAAGGCACGCACGCCGTTAGAGTAACTTAAGCGTCACATCGAGGAAGAGGTGCGGCCATGGGAGCCGCCACTGTTCAACCCGGAAACGGATGATGCCGAGCCGCCCTTCTGGTAGAGTGGTGCAGGTTGAACAAACCCGTGGGCTCGTCGCGCGCACTCAATCGGCGCAGTCAATTTCGCATCAAGTATGGCAATCTTTCTGCCCTTTATGTAAGTACGACTGAGGTGAATACTGACGAGAATATTAAATATGCATACTGTCAAACCTCCTCAGGAGCTACTCGATGAGTGGCTGGAACCCTTCCCGTCTGTTGAAGGGCAGTACGGCCACACCCTTCTCGAACAGCTGATCCCTTCAGACGACCATGTTCGTGCGGGGCTCACACCGTATTTTGAATCTGCCCATCTGGATGCACGAACGTGCTTCCACGAATTCGCCAGCATCAGCCTTCACCCCGACGATGGCGAGTCCGGCTGTAACGCACAGTACCCCAACGCACTTCCTCCAATTTCGAGGCGTGGACTTTTTGGCGAAGTTATTTCTGGCTTGGTAACACAGGCCTACAGTTTTGTCGGGGAGCATGAATGGCTCCTGCCAGTCTTCCTCTTCCGCAATCACGAGGACGCACGGCAATATCTGTTCCAGCTTGTGCGTGACCCCGCCCGCCAACGCCAAGTACAGGGTCGCAAGGGCGATGACTTTATTGCCATCTGCGTTGATGAAGATGGAAAAGTCACAAGGTTTATCGCGGGGGAAGCGAAGTGGCGTGCGACGTGGAATAACTCCGAACTCGACAAGGTTATGCTGGGCGATACCGTGAAGGACCCGGATACAAAGAAAGCGCAACGCGACGACGACGGCAAGGTCATTCGGGATGGTCGAGGTGTCTGGTTTGAAATCAATCGTGCCATCAAGGTGCCTACTGGTGTGAAGCAACTCCAGATGATCCTTGAAGAGTGCGCCAAGGCTGAGTTTGAGACCGTGATCGAGTCACTCGACCGCATCCTGCTCCCGACTGATCCCGATCCATCAGAGCGAACCGACCTGATCCTCCTGGCTGGCGGAACCGGGCCCGCGCGTGCCAAAGGTTCCCCACTGATAGACTGGGAGGAAATGCCGACTGAATATACCGCTGGCCGCGATCTTCAGGTTGTAGAGCTGCTTCTGAAGGACGGTGATGCGCTGATCGATGCCATTTATGATGGCCTCTGGGCCGATGATGATGACGATGACTGACGCTGCCCGTGTCGAAATTGCCGAGAACGTCCGTGCGGCCCTTGCAGAAGACCAGGTTCTGACACCGCTGCAGGCGCGTTCGTTTGTGCGCTCAATACAGACCAGCTGGCGGGTGGATACTCTCGAGTGGCCCGCGGCGGACTCTGCGGAAACCCTGTCCCAGGCAATGCGCCTAATACACGCCGCTCAGATTCTGGGCACACTTGAAGGAGGCAGCGACTCTGAGGCAAAGCTCGCCTACAGACGTGCTGGCGAACTGTTCGAGTGGCTGGCACGATCAGACGACGAACTCCGCAATACGATCCCGCTCGCGCTCTTTGGGGCCGGCGCATATCAGCTGGGCGGTCTTCCTGCGATGGCCACCGGCCTACTTCGTCAGACGGATTATACCGACATCGGACTTCAACTCTTTGCGACCTTCCTAAGCGCTAATTTCAATGTCGTTGTCGAAAAGTGCGCAGCTTTCTGGGACGCCCATCCGCAGCTGACAACACGCGAAGCCGGAGCTACCTACTTCGCAGATGCCAGCGCCGAAGACATGTCATGGCTGGCAACCGTCGAACTCGTGCGCTGCCTTGGTCTTGCTTCTCATTCCCTCCGGAGAGGAGATGACGCTCGCTTCGACGCGGCCCTGAGCCACCTTCGGCGCATTGAAAAATTCCTCGTACGGGCAGCGCCCGATGACGTGGCGGTCCTCGCGTTCTTCCTGCGATCAGCGTGTGAGCGCTATGGAAAATCCACGATCTATGGGTCCATGCGAGCCCTGGGTGCACTCAGACCGGTAAACAGTAATTATCTCGAGCGCTTCGCGCGCGTGCAGTATGAACGCGGTCGCGGACTCCTCTGGTCATCACAGCAGCAGGGCATTGAACGGCTTCTCAATGAGTCGTCTTTTGCCTTATGCACGCCTACCGGATCAGGCAAAACGATGATCGCCAACATGGCAATCGTCAAAGAACTTCTGCTCATGGCGCCGAACGATGGAATAGCCCCTCTTGCGCTGTATCTTGTGCCGTCCCGTGCGCTTGCAGGTGAGGTCGAGGCCAAGCTCACGTCAGAACTGGGACGTGAGTTTCTGGTCACCGGGCTATACGGCGGCGCCGACTGGGGCATCACCGATGCATGGCTCATAACAAACTTGCCTACCGTCCTGATTGCGACGGTTGAAAAGGCCGATGCGCTTCTTCGCTATGTTGGCCCCATGCTTCTCGCGAGGCTCCGTCTGCTTATTGTGGATGAAGCACACCAGGTCGTGGTCGAGGGCAGTGTGCGTGACCAGGAAAATCTGGCTAACCACAGTAGCCGTGCTTTGCGCCTCGAAAATTTGGTTTCGAAAATCATCGCGCGTAAGCCGGATATCGTGCGGATCGCACTGACGGCTGTTGCAGGCGGAGCTGCGGACCCCGTGGCACGTTGGATACAATCTGATGCCGAGGCGGAAGCAGTTGGAAGTTACTATCGCAGCACCCGCCAGGCGGTTGGCATCTTTGAAGTGCGCAATAATAACAGGACCCCGCGTCTCACTCTCGACATGCTGAATGACAGGCTGCTCGCAGTGCGCGGGCGAGAGGAAGGCCTGTACATCTCGCTTCGCATACCACCCATGCCGCAGGCCCCACCGCGTATACGCAACAGTCTCAACCACAACACCCAGAATGCCCTTCTATGGTACGCGCTGCATCTCACGGACCGACGCATTCTCATATCCATTCCGCAGAGCCCCGAAGATACCATGCGATGGTTCGCGGAGGCCCTTTCCCTCGACGACTGGGCGGATGCACCGCGCTTTACTCCGCCGCAGGATGGCGACGACGCCGCGCTCTTCGCTGAGGCACGCGTCGTATGCATAGACTACTGCGGGGAAGACTCTCACGAAGTCAAATTACTCGACCACGGTATCGCGACGAACCATGGCCAAATGCCACAGCGCCTGCGCCGCATGATGGTTGCTCTCATCGAACGGTCCATCTGCCGCATTACGGTCGCAACGGCCACTCTGACCGAGGGCGTTAATCTGCCGTTCGATATCATTTTCCTCCCCACGCTCAAACGGACACGGTTCATCGGCCGGCCCCGTCCGAGGCAGGAAGAGATCCCGCTGTCCACGTTCGAGTTCAGGAACCTCGCCGGCCGGGCCGGGCGACCGGGAGCGGCAAACGGCATGGAGGGTATGATCCTTGTCGCCATACCCGTGGGCATATCTACGACAGCTGCTGGGCCGAGGCAGACACAGATCAATCAGATGAATGCCTGTCAACGGGAATACGATGCACTGCTCCGTCGCCTCACCGCAGACGCCGCAGGCGGAGGCGAGCACAACAGCCCGCTGGCACTACTGCTCCAGACGTTACACGACGAAGCTTCGCGCTTGGAAGGTATCGACAGCGACGACGATTTTCTCACGTGGCTGGAAGAGACAGCTCCACTTGATGTTTCTCCAGATGCTGGAACGGCTCAGGAGTCTGGACATGCGCAGCTGGCCGACACCCTAGATGAGCTCGATGGCTTAATCCTGTCGGCGATCGAGGAAATTCGCGCAATAGATGGCGCAGAATTTAGCGGCGATCAGGCAGAGGGCATTCTTGCCAGTATCTGGCAGCGCACATTTGCACTTGTATCAAGCGGTCTGGAAGATTGGATGGAGCGGGCATTCGTCAAACGCGGGCGCGGCGTCGTTGAAACTGTCTACCCGGATGCAGCAGAACGGAAAAAGCTTTATAGTTATGGGTTCACGCCACAGGTGGGCCGACGTTTTGATATCGTCGCCGACACGCTGCTTGAGCTACTCGAAGATGCCGATGCGTATGGCGACCTCCCTGACAATGAACGGCTTGCAATCTTCAATGGCCTTGGCAGAGAAGTCGCAACCGATCAAGGTTACGGATATCTGGTGCGCGATAGCATCACATCACAGAATCTCTTCAATAACTGGCGGGGAGTGCTTGGTTGGTGGATGAAGGCAGCTGGGGCGGCCGGCCCACAGCCGGACAATCTCCGCGACTGGCAGATTTTCGTAGCTGACAATTTTGAGTTTCGTCTCGGTGTGGCTGTCGGTGCTGTTGTTGCGCGACGCTGGACGGAGCGGTCTGCAGATCCGTTTGAAGTTCCGAGTCTCGCAAACTGGAAGGATGTAACAGAGCTCCCATGGTTCGCGTTCTGGGCTAAGGAACTGCTACGCTGGGGTACACTCGAGCCCCTCGTCGCGTTTATCCTCTCACAGGGAATGGCAAGATCACGCGCTGAGGCCGAGCAACTGCGACCCGCTTTTGTCGATTGGTTGAATCAGCAGCCCGGACTTGAGGAAGCTGGTGGCGACGATCTCATCGATCCAAATCATTATCTGGAATGGGCGCGTAGCCGTCGTCCCGCTGCGGGCCCCAACCTTCCAGTGCGTAGGGTCGATGTCAATCTGACGGGAACGACGGGCAATCGAGGCACATACGCTGTTCTCCCAATTCTGAGGGATGGACGGATGGTTTGGCTTGATCCATCTGGATATGAGATCGCAGAGGGTGAAAATGCGGATGGCTTTGTCGAGGCGCGCCCATATGCACATGACTACGAACTTTCGACCGATGATGTGACTTCCCGCGTACGCCGAACTTTCTGATTATGATCTCGTTGAACTCAGCCGCTGCCGCAGCGCGGATCGCAAAACAAAGGGCCGCTTTGGGGCGCAAGGCTGAAAGCACGCACCCAGGCACTATGGTGTTGACCAGAGCTCCAAGTTCCCTCCGATTTCGATGAGAGTCCCTGGGATTTTTGACGTGCGGCCATCGTGACTGGCAGCTTTCGGGAGTTGGTTGCGCCGACCTGAACGATCGAAAGTGGGCGCTTTGCGGTCCGTCAGGAATGTCGCGCACGCCCTGCGCCTGGCACCACTCGAGGAACTGGCCGACTCCCAGCTTGGCGATGGAAGTCGTCTCCTTCGAACCGTGCCGATGGCCTTTCAATCAGCGATTGCCGGGATCATGCTTGCCGCAGACCTGGTCAAGCATAGTGCGGGTTTTCCGATGAGTCCGACGACCAGCACTCGCGTGAATCTACCGCGCCCCTTTGGTTCTTACCTCCATGATCCGAAAGCCAAAGATTCCAGCGGCCGCTGCATCTGCAGCGATGAGGATTTCGTTGCCGCCTACAGGCTGAAATACGGCTGTGCCGTTGAACAGCTGAGCAATGGGTCCGCCTAAGAAAGATCTGAAGTTTTCGTTACCGCGGACGGCGCGCTGTCAAGCGCTCACCGATGTTTCGACCACGATCGAGTGCCTGATGACAGTGCGGGGCGGATACTATGACACGCTCGGCCCGCTGCTTGCCAATGTCAGGCCCAGCACCCACGACAGAGATCCTTGAGCGACGGCTCGCCGTTAACGTTTTTTGTACTGTTATCTACGTTCGACCATATTCGTCGTCGAAGCGAACGATATCATCCTCGGCGAGATAATCGCCGCTCTGCACTTCAATGATAACCAGGTCAATTCTGCCTGGGTTTTCGAGCCGATGCTTATGGCCGCAGGGGATGTAAGTAGATTCGTTTGTCCCCAGGAACAACTCCTGCTCGCCATTGACGATTTTGGCGGAGCCGCTGACCACGACCCAGTGCTCCGAACGATGATAGTGCATCTGCAGGCTCAACTGGCGACCGGGCTTCACCTCGATGCGTTTGATCTTGAAGCGCTCGCCTTCCTCCAGAACCGTATAGGTACCCCAGGGCCGGTGTACCGTGCTATGGACCAGATGAGCTTCATGTCCCGAAGCCTTGAGGCCCTCGAAGAGCTTCTTAACGTCCTGAACGCGGTCGCGGGATGTGACAAGCAAAGCGTCCGGGGAATCCACGATCACCAGATCGCTTACGCCCACCGTGCCGATGACGCGCTTGTCGGAGCTCACATAGGTGCCGGTCGTGTCGACCATGTGCACATCGCCGCGTATCCTGTTCCCGCTTTCGTCGGGGGCGATCAAATCGGCCATTGCGTTCCAAGATCCGATGTCGTTCCAATCCATGTCGCAGGGAATCACGGCAAGTCTGTTAGTCTTCTCCATGACAGCGTGGTCGAGCGAGATTCGCGGCGCGGAACCGAAATGCTCAGGCGCGAGTTCGATTTTGGCAAAGCCTTGGCATTGACTGGCGCGGCCGTTCTCGTAGCTGTCGGCGACGGCCTGGAGCACCTCGGGACAATGCAAAGCCATCTCGTCGAGCATGGTTTGCGCACTGAAGCAGAAGATGCCGGCGTTCCAGAAGAAGCGTTGAGACGCGACATAGGCCTTGGCTGTATCCAGATCCGGTTTTTCAACGAAACGGACGACGTTCTCACCATCTGCTTCGATGTAGCCGAATGCTGTGTCCGGTCTGGTTGGGGTGATGCCCAATGTGGCGATCCGCCCGAGCTTCGCATGTTCCATGGCCAGGCCCATGACGTCTAGAAACGCAGGCAGGTTGCCAATCAGGTGATCGGCCGGGAAGACGCACAGGATCGCGTCAGGGCCTTGCGTTGCCCTCGCATGGATCGCGGCTGCAGCCACGGCGGCGGCCGTATCCCGAGGTTCGGGCTCGAGCAGAAAGGTGCGTGGCAGGACCACGGAATCCAGTTCGTCAAATTCGTCCTTGGTCAGGAAGAGGTGTTCCCCGGATGTCACAGCGACGAGTTCCACGACACCTTCTATCGAAGCGACGCGCAGCACAGTGTGCTGAATGAGAGAATATCCATCCGCTACTTTGAGGAAAGGTTTGGGGTGCGATTGCCTTGAGGCGGGCCATAGCCGCGATCCGGCTCCGCCGCTGATGATCACGGGAATGACTTTCATAACCAACCTCAATCTCGTCTCTGGAGTGATCGCCCGCGTTGTTTCGAGCGTCAGCGTCACGATCGCCGTCGCTCTGGCTTGTCTGCGGCCGCGCGTAACAGCGAAGTTCTGGTGCGTTGCAGGCGGCGTCAGATGACGACGCTATCGGTAATGTACGACGCCTCCACTGATGCCTGTTGGTTGCCTCTGCCGAATTGCGCAGGTGGCGGGTCTTAACTGAGATCAGAGACTTGGCTGTCTTCTATCAAAGTCAAACGACTTGGCTCCTTCAGATCGAATTCAAGTACCCGTGGTGCGAATAGACGTGCATATCGTGTAAAGGCGCTCGTCGGGGGAAACCGAATTACGGTATCGCAGCGCCCGAGAAGATACATCTCAACGAGGGCGGAAATTCCGCCGTCAATCCCGAGTGCTGCAGTGTGTAAGGGGCCACCTTGATTGGATCCGAAGTGCTTCGGGACAGTGAGCAGATCGGGAAACCTGGCCGCCAGAAGATCCAGTATCCGCGCGCTGTCCGTGCATAAGAACAGCCGCACAGGCCTGGGGTGCGGTAACGCCTTAGCCTTGTCAATTGCAGCGCACACTTGCCGAACGGCGAGCTCCGGATCGGCCCAGTAGGGCGCATGCTCCATGATGTCTTCACCGTTACCGTGCCGAACATGAATCCCGATGATGCTGTGCCCCTCAAAACATTCCTGATAAATGGCATCTATGCGGGCTTGAATTTCTGGCCGAGGCTGGACACTCTGGAACACCTGCCGCTCTGCATCCTCATCGCACCGCCACATCAGACAAGCGTCACACACTACTGTGTTCGCTTCGACATCGTGTTCGGCCTGAAAGAGCTCGCCCAACTCATCGCGCTCTTGGAAAATCTGCTCATCTGGCCGGTAAAGGCACTCGATCGCCGGCCTGTTCCACCACTCCGGGAAGAATGGACCGGGGAAGGAAACGTCGTTGATCCGGTCGTCGGAAATAGCCGGCACGCCAGCGATGTCATTGATCGGCTGGAAGAACACCGGAAACGCATTTGTGAAGGGTTGGTCGAGGTAGCAGGCCCCCCGCCAGTCGATGACTAGAGTTCGTCCCGACCGCTGCGCGTAGCGCCAAGCGGCCGCCAACGACCACAGACAATCACCGAACCCCGTACGCCTCCGAGAGACGACGAACCGGCGCTTTTCCACTCCACTAACATACATTTTCGGAAATCTCGTTTCGGAGAGGAGGTTGCATCCGGTTTGGAATCCTTAGTCGACACTAGTAGACCCTGACGCCGGGCCCTTGGCAGAGGCCGGGCCATAGGGCAGAAGAGCTCACTCAGCACTGCCCACTAATCCCGTGACGCTCGCAAAGCTTGAAGCCGATGCCCTCGCTTGGGGTTGCCCTCGCTTCCGGTTCAGCCTTCTCTACTGGGCCTCCGCCGCATATGTAAAATCTATTGAGTGGATGCCGGCCATCCATGTGTTGGATGCCATGATGAAGGGGCTCGGCTGACGCGGGCCCGGTCAATAGAGCCGAAACAGCCGGAAACGCTAAGACACTGCCTGCCGAAGCAAATCATTCCGTCGACGCCGTACGCCAAGGGTGCAAGGCTGCATACAGCAACCGGTACCGGGCGAGATGAGGTCGACGGCTCGACGCGCCTGGAACCAGCTGATCGACAGAATCCGCAGTCGGCTCCCAAAGTTCTGCACGACCTGTGCCGGATGCTGTGGTGCGGCTCGCGGCCACGAACTTTGTCCTCGCCCCGAACGGAAGCTCGCGCTACGACTCCGGGCCGGCGATGCGCCCCCGCTGCTCGCTCAGACAATCCATTCTGTGGATGCACTTTATCCAAACAATCGATTTCACGGATCCAAACAATCCCCATTAGAAGACGCTGAAGCAAGAAAGAAAGGCGTCCTCACTCGCTGATAGAAGAGCAAATCAGCTGCAAGGTGCTGGGAGTACATGTCGCTCAGGGCGTGAGCTGAGCGGCACTCAGACCGCATGTACGAGTCCGACAGGTTAGCGGGGCGACTCTATTTTTGCTCGTGACTCTAAGCAGAGCAGGTGTGCTCGGCTGGCGGACCGTCAATGACGATCTTCGCGCCGCACCTGTCGAAGTGCTCCATAGGGCACCGGGCGGGCCGCACATTGTGTCGGCGTGGCGAGCCGGAGCCGAAACTTTAAACTTTAATAGAGCAGGAATAGAATGGGTGATAGCAGGAAAGTTGCTCTTATTACGGGCATAACTGGACAGGATGGTGCCTATCTTGCCCGTCTTCTTCTCAAAAAAGGCTACATCGTTCATGGGATTAAGCGACGTTCCTCTTCCTTCAACACCGGTCGTATCGAAGACCTCTACCAAGACCCGCACGAATCCGATCCGCGCTTAATCTTGCATTACGGTGATCTCACTGATTCGACTAACCTCATCCGCGTGGTTCAGGAATCTCAGCCAGACGAAATTTACAACTTGGCTGCTCAGAGCCATGTCCAGGTGTCGTTCGAAACACCTGAGTACACAGCAAACGCGGACGGTATCGGTACATTGCGACTTCTTGAGGCGATTCGCCTCCTCGGTCTGACGGACAAGACCCGCTTCTATCAAGCCTCGACGTCAGAGCTATACGGCCTCGTGCAGTCCGTACCGCAGAACGAAACGACGCCCTTTTATCCGCGCAGCCCTTACGCCGCCGCCAAGCTCTACGCCTACTGGATGGTCGTCAATTATCGCGAGGGCTATGGTATGCACGCTTCCAACGGCATTCTTTTTAATCACGAAAGCCCCCTTCGTGGCGAAACTTTTGTGACGCGCAAGATCACCCGCGCTGCCGCTGCTATTTACCTGGGCAAGCAGGACAAGCTTTATCTCGGCAATCTCGATGCTCAACGCGATTGGGGCCATGCGCGTGAGTACGTGCGAGGTATGTGGATGATGATGCAGCAGGATCAACCGGATGATTACGTGCTGGCTACGGGCAAAACGACTCCTGTCCGCCAATTCGTCGAGTGGGCTTTCGAAGATGTCGGCGTCGAGATCGAATGGCGTGGCAAGGGTGTCGACGAAAAGGGCTATGATCTAGCGAGCGGCAGATGCCTAGTCCAAGTGGACCCACGCTACTTCCGCCCCACGGAAGTCGATCTTCTCCTGGGTGACGCTACCAAGGCGAAGGAGAAGCTCGGCTGGGTGCATGAGATATCCGTGCGCGACCTTGCTGCGGAAATGGTCCGCGAAGACCTGAAGGTCATGCAGACATCTGTAGTCATGAAGGAAGCGTAATGTATGATCTGAACGGAAAAACCGTGTGGGTCGCTGGCCATAAAGGTATGGTGGGCAGCGCTGTTGTACGCCGCCTCGCGTCCGAAGACTGCAAAGTTGTGGCCGCCCCTCGGGGAGAGCTAGATCTCAAGCGACAGACCGAAGTTGAAAACTTCGTGGCAGTGATGAAACCGGACGCTATCGTTATGGCGGCGGCAAAGGTAGGCGGCATTCTCGCGAACGCCACCTATCCGGTCGACTTTCTTTACGACAATCTGATGATCGAGGCCAATATCTTCGCGGCAGCCCACGAAAACAATGTCGACCGCGTCCTCTTCCTCGGCTCGTCTTGCATCTATCCGAAGATGGCACCACAGCCCATTCCTGAAAGCGCGCTTTTGACCGGCCCACTAGAGCGCACCAACGAATGCTACGCCGTCGCCAAGATCACCGGCATCAAAATGGCTCAAGCCTATCGCGAGCAATATGGCCGCGATTACATCTCCGCTATGCCGACGAATCTCTACGGGCCAGGCGACAATTATGACTTGCAGTCAGGCCACGTCGTCCCAGCGCTGATCCGGAAAGCGCATGAAGCTAAGCTCATAAGTGATAAGCAAATCACCATCTGGGGCACGGGCACACCACGTCGGGAATTCATGCACGTCGACGACTGCGCCGACGCATTAGTCTTCCTTCTGAAGAACTACTCTGACCATGATCACGTCAATCTCGGCTGCGGACAGGACATCACGATCCTAGAGCTGACAAGAATGATCTGCCGTGTAGTCGGATTTACTGGGGAGATTGCGCATGATCACTCTAGACCTGACGGTACACCGCGAAAGCTGATGAGCGTCGACAAGCTGCGCACTTTGGGATGGGCAGCAAAGATCGCTCTCATGGAAGGCATCGAGAGTGCCTATCATGCATTTCTGAACGGGAGCTACACCGAACGGCGATAAATAAAAGGATTTGCTGCGTCTCAGGCCTGTACGCGCTTTCGGGACCCAGAGCTAATGTGGACTGAGACAATCACTCGACGGCGAGCGCTCATGTGAGCCAGCCGCGAGGAGCCCTGCCGGATCTCAACCCCATCCGCTCCAACCTCGTCGCCATGAAGGTCACGGTGCGCTGCCCACGACGACGCCGACCGCGCCAATCCTCACAAGGGTAACCGTACAGAACCGAACGCGTCTACGCTAACGGAATGTACTTCTTGTTCTCGTCCGAGGGATCTGTCGATGGGCATTCCGGACGAGCCAAGGTTTGAGCATGTCACCTTTAAAAACCAGTTAGCAACGTCGGATTTGGTATGAAATTCGGAACAAGTGGATTACGGGGCCTAGCGACAGAATTGGCAGGAGCCGCCTCTGCCCTATATGCAACGGCATTCGCGACATTCCTGCTGGAATCCGGCCTGGCCAGAATTGGCGACGAGATACTCATAGGGCGCGACTTTCGCGCCTCGAGTCCGGCCATCGCCGCCGTCTGTGCGGCGGCACTGTCGGCGCTCGGCTTCATCGTAGTCGATTGCGGCGCAGTCCCCACCCCTGCCCTGGCACTGTATGCTCAGGCGCGTAAGAGTGGTTGTTTGATGATCACAGGCTCGCACATTCCGGCCGACCGTAATGGAATAAAATTCTATCGACCCGACGGTGAGATCGACAAAGGTGATGAGCGGGAGATAACGCGCATCGCCTTGCAGTTGGAGAAGCGCGGATACGTCCTTGAAGGTGCTGTTGCACGTCGGCAGCACCGGGAGGCCGAATGCAAGGCTTTTTTCATGGAGCGCAATCGGAAGCTTATGGAGAATAATGCTCTAAAGGGCTTAACGGTGGGCGTATATCAGCACAGCACAGTCGCGCGCGATCTCTTGGTTGACATTCTCTCATGTCACTGTGCGACGGTCGTAACCCTGGGACGTTCGGAAGGTTTCATTCCTGTCGACACTGAAGCGGTCCCTGACGAGACTGCTCAACAGTTCAAGCTCTGGGCCAAAGAGCATCGACTTGATGCGATCGTCTCGGCAGATGGCGATGGTGACCGCCCACTGGTAGCTGACGACCACGGAGACCCCCTTCGTGGTGATTTGTTAGGCCTGGTTACGGCGAACTTCCTGCAAGCGAAGACGGTCGTCACGCCGGTCACATCAAACTCTGGTATCGAGACCGCAGGTTCTTTCAAAGTTGTACGTACTAAGGTTGGATCGCCATTTGTTATTGCTGCCATGCTCGATTTGGTTGCGTTGGGTCACGAGCGCGTGGTTGGTTTCGAAGCAAACGGTGGTTTGTTGACCGGCACGGACTTTGACCCGAACGGAACTAAACTGCGAGCGCTACCCACACGCGACAGTTTTCTCCCCATCCTTGCGGCACTTTCCCTTGTTAATACAAGTGGGCAGCCACTGTCGGAGATTGGCAGTTCCTTTCAATTGCCAGCGGCGGTGGCGGATCGCTTGGAAAATTTCTCCGTCGAAAGCAGCACTCGCCTCATGACATACCTTCGTACAGCGGAAACTAACATCGCCGCCTTCGTCGGGTCGATTGGAGTGGTAAGCAAGGTTAGCGATGTTGACGGAATTCGTATCACTCTCGCGGATAAGCGTGTCTTGCATTTGCGTCCATCCGGAAATGCCCCGGAAATGCGGTGCTACGTCGAAGCCGAAAATCGGGAGGACGCGGAGCTTTTGCTCCGGACTGGATTGGATCGAATTCGTAATTGGACGCAAGGCTAAATAAAAGCCGCCTCCCTGCGTATTCCAGGTGACCCTGGGGGTCGCACGAGCTACTCTAGCGCGATCAGAACGTCCACAGTGTCCCTGGCAGCTGTCGCTTTGAAGCGAACCGGAACGCCCGTGGAAATGGCGGGGCGGTGGACGTGAGCCGATCCGTACCGGCCCGAAGCGTCCGGTAGCTCATGGTCAAGGCAGCGCCTTCCGGTAGCGAACAGCCGGTCCCGCACTCACCGCCTGTGCCGCATGTACGATGGCGTTGGTGTCCAGGCCGTGGTGACGGTAGAGGTCCGCAATAGTCCCCGTCTGGCCGAAATGCTCGACCCCGAGCGCCTTCACGCGATGCCCGTTAACCCCACCGAGCCACGCGAGCGTCGCCGGGTGGCCGTCGATCACGGTGACGATGCCGCAGTCACGCGATAGCGGCGCGAGCAGCCGCTCGATATGACTCAGGGCGCCAATCGCTCCACGCTGCCGGGCTCGTTCCGCCGCCTGCCAGCCCGCATTAAGCCGGTCCGCGGAGGTGATCGCGAGCAGCCCGACATCGCGCCGGTCCTCCGCCAGAAGACCCGTCGCGGCAATCGCCTCCGGCGCGACAACGCCTTGGTAAGCAATGACGACACTCGCGTTCGGCCCGGGCGGACGCAGCCAATAGGCGCCATTGACGATGTCCCGCGCGAGCGCCGGTTTCATGTCGCGCAGCGGCTGCTCGAGCGGCCGGGTTGACAGGCGAAGATAGACCGATCCTCCGGTCTGATCACGCAGCCACGTCGTTTCATCCGGATTCCCCTCGCCATTACGTTGCATGTAATCGAAGGCAAAGCGCATGATCACGGACAGTTCGTCGACGAAGGCCGGTTCGAAGGCGCAAAGCCCATCCTGCGCCATGCCGATCAATGGGGTGCCGATCGACTGGTGTGCCCCGCCCTCGGGCGCCAGCGTCACGCCCGAGGGCGTTGCGACCAGCATGAAGCGCGCATCCTGATAGCAGGCGTAGTTTAGCTGGTCGGCCGATCGGTAGATGAAGGGATCATAGACTGTCCCGATCGGCAGTAGGCGCACGCCATTAATCGAGTGCGAGAGACCGAGCGCCCCGAGCATGATCATCAGGTTCGACTCGGCGATCCCGAGCTCGAGGTGCTGCCCCTTCGGCCCAAATTCCCAGGTAAAGGTCGACGGAATGCGTTCGGCCTTGAAGGTGTCCGCCATGGTCTCCCGGGCGAAAAGGCCGCGCCGGTTGACCCAGCCACCGAGATTGGTCGAGACCGTCACATCGGGCGAGGTCGTGACAATGCGGTCGGCAAGCAGACTGCGCTCTCGTGCGATGTCGTTCAGGATCTGGCCGAAGCCCATCTGGGTCGAGAGCGGCTTGCCGGGCTGCCCCGGTGACGGAAGGGTTTCGGGCACCGGCACCGACGGCGCAGACAGCCTCCTACGGCCCTCACTGAAGAACGGCGCCTTTGCGAAGAAGGCGTCAAGTTCCGCTTCCGGCAAGTTGGCGGCCGCCCATTTGTCCCACTCCTCACCCCGCTTTACGCCCATCTGCAGGCGGTAGTCTTCCATCTGCGTGGGCGTCATCTGCCCCGCGTGGTTGTCCTTGTGTCCGGCAAGCGGAAGACCGTAGCCCTTGATGGTGTAACAGATGAAGCAGACGGGACGGTCATGCTTGGACGCCGCCTCGAAGGCTTCGAGGAGGCTCGGCATGTCATGCCCGCCAAGGTTCGTCATCAACGCCTGCAACTCGTCGTCGGAGCGGCGTTCGATCAGAGTGGTTACCCGCCCTTGGTCTCCGATCTCGTCGAGCAGCCGCTTGCGCCAGGCAGCACCCCCTTGGAAGGTCAGCGCCGAATAGAGCTGGTTCGGACAGCGCTCTATCCACTCGAGCAGCTTCTCGCCCCCCGGCTCGGCAAAGGCAGCCTCTTGCAGAGCGCCGTGGCGCAGGACCATCACGTCCCAGCCGAAGTTGCGAAAAATCTGCTCGAACCGCTGCCAGAGGCCCTCCCGGATCACGGCGTCGAGCGACTGGCGATTGTAGTCGACCACCCACCAGCAGTTCCTGAGCCCGTGCTTCCAGCCTTCGATCAGGGCCTCGTAGATGTTGCCCTCATCCATCTCGGCGTCGCCGATCAGGCTGACCATTCGGCCCTCGGCACGCTCCTTCATCCAGCCGTGACCCGAGACGTAGTCCTGCACCAGCGACGAGAACAGCGTCTGAGCAACGCCGAGACCCACCGACCCGGTCGAGAAGTCGACATCGTCGACATCCTTCGTCCGCGAAGGGTAGCTCTGCGCGCCCTTGTAGCCGCGGAAGTTCATGAGCTTTTCGTGAGTCTGGTTGCCCGCCAGATACTGAAGTGCGTGGAAGATCGGCGCCGCATGGGGTTTGACCGCCACCCGATCCTGCGGGCGTAGGACCGAACCGTAGAGCGCGGTTATGATGGTGCTCAGCGACGCGGACGAGGCCTGATGCCCCCCGACCTTGATCTCATCGCCCTCGCGGACGTGGTTGGCGTGGTGGATCGTCCAGGCTGCGAGCCAGGAGACGCAGCGCTCGATCTCGTTCAGATATTCCAGTTTCCTCGTCATTCAGTTTCCTGCAAATAAGCTGCCGGTCTCACAGGACCCCCGCCCAAATGGTCAAAGATCGAGTTTCAACAAACCTGTCGCGCGCGACACGCAGGGGATGAAGCGGTGGCCGCGTGCCTCCTTGGACAGGACGGCATCCCGATGGATCGGCTGTCCCGCCAGCATTGCGCATTCGCAGGTCCCGCACACCCCATTCTCACACGAGGCCATCAACGGCACACCGGCCCCGCGCAGGGCCGCGAGCGCCGTGGTCTGCGCCGAAACCTCGACCATCCTGCCCTCACCCAGTTCTATGACGAATGGTTCCGGTGGCGCGCCATCAAACTCGGGAGGCTGGAAAGTTTCGAAATGAACAGTACCCTCGGGCCAGTGTTCGGCCGCGCGCCCCACAACCGCCATGAAGCCAGGCGGCCCGCAATAGTAAACCTGAGCCTCGGCCGAACGGTTCGCCAGCAGCGCGGCGATGTCCTGCCGGGTCTGAGGCTCGTCGTCGAAATGAATCCGCACATTGCCGCCGGGAAGATCGCGCCCGATCGCCGCCAAGAGTGGCGTGAGCGCACGGCTGCGGGTGAAATAGTGCAACTCAAAGGGCTTGGCCTGCCGGGTGAGCGCGCGCGCCATGGCCAGAATCGGGGTGATCCCGATTCCCCCTGCCAGCAGCAAAGTCGGCCCCTCGCCTGGCTTGAGCGCAAAATGGTTGCGTGGCGCGGAGACAGGCAGTGCGGAGCCGACGGCAATGGTTTCGTGGATCCACGCCGAGCCGCCACGGCCGTCATTCTCGCGCTTCACCGCGATGGTGTAGCGGCCCAGCTCGGTCGGGTCGCCGCAAAGTGAATACTGACGCACCTTCCCTTCAGGCAGATGGACGTCGACGTGAGAACCCGCTTCGAACGCCGGCAGCACAGGTTTGCGTGGGTGTTTCAGGTCGATGACCAGCACGTCGCCCGGCTCCTTGCGGACGGCGGTCACGGTCAGCTTCATGATAATACGCGGCGAGGCCATGGCGTTTCACTCGTCGATGGGCAAGATCAGATCACCAGGGCGGATCACGCCCCCGACGTCGATTGTGCAGTTCAGGCCGGAGCGGTTCAGAAGCCCCTCGTAGAGACCCGAAAGCCCGAGCAACTCCTCGATATACTTGCACGGCACATTCATCCGGGCGGCCCTGAGAATCGTTTCCCCGACCCGGAAGCGTTTGCCGACAAGATGGCTAAGCGGAACGCCTCGTGTCGTAAGATTGCGCCGGTGATCTTCGGGTGCGAGCTTGGCCTTGAAGCCCGGAATTCTGGGTTCGCCCTGCGCGATGGCGTCCAAGACTTCAGCTTCGATCAGCGTCACTTCGCGAACGTCAGGACGCGCGGAATAGGTCCCCGTCCCCAAGTAGTAGCGGTCTCCGACAATGCCTTGGCCGGCAATAAGCTGCGCCTGCGCCAGCTCCTCCATTTCATAGGAGGCGGCAGGCGCGATATGGACGTGAAGCAGCTTTCCTCGCCAGGTCATCATCACTCTCGGAAATTCGTCTCGTGGAACCTGCTGCAAAACTGGCCTGATCAACAGCGCCAGTTGCATGGCATTTTCCCGGTCCAGTTGGCTGTTTGGAAAGAAATACGGGGGGCCCTCGGACCGTTTTCAGCGCCAGCTTTCGGCGTCGCCCCGGCTCAGTTGTTCCGCGCCGGCATCGCGTCTTGCACCTGCTTGACAACCTCTCGCAGGACCTCAACGCCCTTCCCGATCTGCCGAATGCTCAAGGCGGCATAGCCCATGACAAGTCCGACGCGATCGGTGCGGCCTTCGTCCGATGGCCGTTCGTAGAGCGGCGAGATCAGGTGTAGCCCAAGGCCAGCGTCGCGGGCGGATTCGACCAAGGCCGTTTCCCGCGATCGTGGCAGGTCATTGAACCAAACCGCGACGTGCAGTCCCGCATCTGCTCCCTGGACAGTGATGCGATCCCCGAAGCTGTGCTGCAAGGCACCCAACAACGTTTCCCGACGCTCGCCGTTCAGCCTGCGCACACGGCGCACATGGCTTTCGTAGCCGCCGCTCTCGATCAACGATGCCAGCGCTTCCTGTTCAGCGACCGGCGAATGCCGGTCTGCGAATTGTTTGGCGGTTGCGAAGACCTCCTGCAATTCGGGCGGGACGACGAGGTACCCGATGCGCAGCATCGGCGAGAGCGTTTTGGAGATCGTGCCGAGGTAGATGACAGCCCCGTGGTCCTCGAGACTGTGCAGCGGAGGGACCGGATTGATGTCGTAGCGATATTCGCTGTCGTAGTCGTCCTCGATCACATAGGCGTTGTTGTGCCGCGCCCATTTCAGAAGCTGATGGCGGCGCGCGATCGGCATGACGCCGCCCAGCGGAAACTGATGCGATGGCGTCACATAAGCCAGTCGTGCTCCGATCCCCGCCAGCAACTCGGTCCTCATCCCGTCTTCGTCGACGATGACCGGGATGGGTGAGGCACCCGTACTGGCAAAGACCTGACGCGCCATCCTGTAGCACGGATCCTCGATGACGAAACGGTCGGCGGGATCGAGAAGCAGGCGCGCGCACAGATCAAGGCCCTGCTGCGAACCGTTCACAACTATGATCTGGTCGAGGTCGCAGCTCAGGGTCCGGGCGCGCCAGAGATAGCCCTGAAGCGCCTGGCGAAGCCGGCGCGAGCCGCGAGGATCGTCATAGGCAAGACGCAGCGGGCGCTGCCCCATCGCCTCGTTCATCGCGCGTTTCCAGACCAATGAAGGGAAATCCGACGGCGCGAGGTCGCCATAGCGGAACTCGACCTTCAGCCCAGTCGGCAGATAATCTGGCCAGGGTGACGTCGCGCGCAGCCGCTCGCCATATGCGGACAGGTGGATTGGGCCGACCGGTTGCGCGTGAGTGCGCCCCGTCCCATGGCCCATCAACGAAGACGCAACGCGAGGTCGTGCGCCTTGACGGACTTCGATGAAACCCTCCGCAGCCAGTTGTTCATAGGCGACCGTCACCGTGGTTCGCGAAACGCCGAGGTCATTTGCCAGCGCCCGGGAGGATGGCAACTGACTGCCGGTTTCGTAGACGCCGCCGAGGATTTGCTCGCGAAGGGCTTCGTATATCTGGCGTGCACCCATCGCGTGCGAGCGCGCTGCAGACCCGGCACTTGAAGACTGGACCATCTCTTTCATCGCCAACTGGATATTTCACATTGGCCAGGTTGCCGTCAATCTTTCGGAACCCCAAGAGAGATCGCAGAGGCCGAATGACCAGCTCCCATCAATCCGAAACCGATGCTCCCACGGGGTCGCTCAACCGAACCAGCCCCGGATTTGCCACCCGGGCGATCCATCATGGCTACGATCCGGCCGGCTTTTCCAATGCCGTCCAGCCGCCAGTGTTCCTGACGTCAACCTATGGGTTCGAAAGCGTGGCAGCAAACGATGCCGCCGCCGCCCTTGGTGGAAGGCTCTATGCGCGCGAATACAATCCCACGACCGAGATCCTCGTGCAGCGGCTCGCGAATCTGGAAGGAGCCGAGGCGGGGCTGGTTGTTGCCTCGGGGATGGCGGCCTTCGGCACTCTGATCCTGTCGCTCCTGTCCCAGGGCGATGAACTCATCGTCCACAAGACGCTTTATGCGAACACGCTTGCCATGGTCGAACAGGCGGTCCCCCGCTTCGGCATCAAGGTCGTCGCGGTCGATCTGTCAAATCCCCACAATCTCGATGCTGCGATCACCGAGCGGACGCGGCTGGTTTTCTTCGAGACGCCGGTGAATCCGCTGAGCCGCATCCTCGACATAGCGGCAATTGCCGAGCGCGCTCACGCGCGCGGTGTAAGGGTTGCAGTCGACAGCACCTTCGCCTCGCCCGCGCTCCAGCGACCGCTTGAGCACGGGGCGGACATCGTGCTCCATTCGATGACCAAGTACATCAATGGTCATGGCGATGCCCTTGGCGGGGCGCTTCTCGGCGACGCCCAGACGCTCCGTACGCTGCATGAAACGGGCCTGCGCTACATCACCGGCGCAGCGCTCTCGCCCATGTCAGCTTTCCTAATCCTGCGCGGTCTCAAGACGCTGACGCTGCGTATGGAACGGCACAGCGCCACAGCCCTTGCGGTGGCTCGGGCGCTGGAAGCGCACCCGGCGGTGGCATTTGTGAGTTATCCGTTCCTCGACTCGCACCCTGATCAGGTGACGGCGCGAAAACAGATGTCCAACGGATCGGGCATGTTGGCCTTTGGCCTCCACGCTGGATACGAAGGAGCGCGCCGGATGATGGACCGGCTCAACCTGATCATTCGCGCCGTCAGCCTCGGCGATGCCGACAGCCTCATCTATCATCCAGCAAGCCTCACCCGTGCTCGGCAGCCGATCCGCAAGGATGCCCATTTGGCCGATGGAGTCGGCGAGGATCTCATGCGTCTCTCGGTGGGGCTTGAAGACGCTGATGACCTGATCGCCGATCTGCGGCGGGCTTTGGACGTCTTGTAATGACCTGGCGTGCGGCCACCTCTGCGCTCACACATAGATCTGGAGCCTTGCCATGGCATTCCTGAGCGGTCTTTCCGCGTTCCCCATCACCCCGACCAATCGTGACGGCCGCGTCGATAGCGTTGCCCTGCGCAGGCTGATTGCTCGGCTTGGCATTGCTCAGGTCGATTCCATCGGTCTTCTCGGCAGCACCGGCACATACATCTATCTGTCGCGCGAGCAACGGCGGCGGGCGCTCTCCGAGACCTTGGACCAAACGGCGGGGCAAATGCCGGTCGTGGTGGGTGTGGGCGCGCTGCGCACCGATGAAGCCGTGGGGCTCGCGCAAGACGCCAAGGCCCTTGGAGCAGCTGCGGGTTTGCTTGCCGCCGCCTCCTACACCCCGCTTACTGATGACGAGGTGTTCGATCATTTCTCCACTGTGGCGCGCGAAAGTGGCCTGCCGATCGTCGTCTACGACAATCCAGGAACGACGCATTTCCATTTCAGTCCACCCCTTGTCAGCCGCCTGGCAAAGGTGGCTGGGATTGTCGCCATCAAGAATCCGACAGACAAAAGCGATGCGATCAAGAACCACCTGACCGCCCAGAGGCGCACACTGCCGGAAGGGTTCTCGATTGGTTACAGCGGCGACTGGAACGCCGCCGAGGCCATGATCGCCGGCGCCGACACATGGTACAGCGTCCTCGCGGGCATCCTGCCCGAGGTCTGCATGACGATCGTCACAGCGGCGCAACAGGGCGATGCGGCCGAAGCGCGACGGATCAATGCCGCGCTGGTCCCGATCTGGAGCCTCTTCAAGGAGTTCTCGAGCCTTCGCGTCGTCTATGCACTCGCTGAATTGCTCGACGTTTGCAGTGCCGAACCCCCGCGTCCCATCCTGCCTCTGCCCCCAGCAGCGAAGCGCCAGATCGCCGCCGCGTTGAAAGGTTTGCCATCGGATGCCAGCCGGTGAACAGCAAACCCCGTTCGGCAAGTGAAAGGTATTTACCCGCTCATTTCGAGAACTGATCGAAAACAACGCACTCGGCGTGCTGATAGCCATGGCTGGAGCGGTCTCGACGCCAATCACACCCCCTTCGAACTCGACAATCGACTGCGGAGGTACAGACTGCGCAGGGCACTCCGCCCATGCCGTTCGCCTTCAAACTAGGAATCGGTGGTTTATCCATTGGAATGGCATCGAGCCGGCGCTTTACTTCCGGCCCGGTGCGCGCATTGAAGCCGGTACCAATGCCGCCGGCGAACACCAGATTTCCGTCCTCGACATTCGCCAGAGCACGCTTCCCGACCGCCGTAACTGTTGCCGGGTTCGCAGCCGATGACGATGAACTCATCACTCAGCACGCATTTTGTCTCACCCATTCTTGGCGCCGGCCGGATCGATATGGACTGACACGCAGCTTGGAGACGATGCCCATCGAGGCCGAACTGGGAGACTTGCGCGAGAATGTCGCTGCCGCCGCTGATCTCGTCGCTCAGAACGATGCCGTTTGGCGGCGTCTCAGCAGGTTAACTAGCGCTTTGCGCCGATCGACGAGTGGCCGATCGCGAAGACCCTCGCCGTCGATCTTGAGCAGGTCGAAGCCGGCAAGCATGGTCCTGACGTCTCCCGCCGCGGCCAAGAGCCCGCTGAAGACTGGGAATGCGCGACAAGCCTTCTGGTCAACGACGAACGCCTCACCGCCTATTATCGCGTCCGAGGCGCCGAGCTCGGCCACCGCCCGGGACGATAGCCGGAAACCTGAGGGTCCAGTCGTGGAGGTTGCGGGTCGAGGTAGGCCACCATCGATAGTAGTCCCATTTCATTTCGTGTAGCCAATCAGGGCCCTGCCGGACGCGGCCGACCAGCGGTCGATGTTCGCGACGACCCGAATGTCCAGTCTCGTGTAACCCAGCCTAAAGCGGCCTGTCCGCCCAAAAAATGACATTCAGTTGCCTCCAGCCTTTCGACACGACCCACTTCACGATCTCGTAACTCGCCAACCTAGCGGCTTGTTGCTTGAGCTGCGCGTTCCTACGGTGTGGTCGCTAGGCCTCAGCAACAAGAGCTCGGTTGCCAGGCGGGCGGAGGCTCAACGAGATAGCCAGCTCAGGACAAGGAGAGCAAGCAATGGTCGCTTTTACCCTCAATGGCGAGGCGCGAACACTCGACGTCGATCCAGAGATGCCGCTGCTCTGGGCGGTCCGTGACGTCATCGGACTCACGGGAACGAAATTCGGTTGCGGGCTTGCCCAGTGCGGCGCTTGCACGGTTCACGTTAACGGCATGCCGACGCGCTCGTGCCAGACCGCAGTCGGCGACATCGAAGGAGCCTCGATCACCACCATTGAGGGTGTGTCGGGCAAGATAGGCGAAACGGTCCAGGCCGTGTGGGCCGAGTTCGACGTACCTCAATGCGGCTATTGCCAGTCTGGCCAGATCATGTCGGCCGTGGCCCTCCTTACCGAAACGCCTAAGCCGACGGACGATGATATTGATTCGGCGATGAGCGGCAACCTCTGCCGCTGCGCCACCTATCATCGCATCCGCGCGGCCATCCACGAGACCGCCAACCGGCTGGAGACTTGAGGCATGTCGCAGTTTCTCTCGAAGCATACTGCCGTGCGGCCCACGCGCCGCTGGTTCCTCGTCGGCGCGGGCGTCACCACCGGCGGCCTCGCAGTGGGCTACCGGCCAGTGCTGGCCGCGCCCGACATCGCACAAACGACCCCTGCAAAGGTTCCGGCGAACCCCTTCCAGACCTATGTCGAGATCACAAAGGAGAACCGAATCATCATCCACTCCTCGCAGTTCGAGATGGGACAAGGCTCCTATTTCGGCATCGCCACCCTGGTTATGGAAGAGCTCGACGGCGACTGGGCGCAGGTGGACGTGGTCGGCGGATATGGCAATACCGCGTTCTACGGCAATCTCGCCTTGGGCGGGGCCGCACAGGCAACTGGTGGCTCCACGTCGATGGGCTCGTCGTGGGAACGCTACCGCAAGGCGGGTGCTGCCGCACGGGCCTTGCTGGTGGCGGCCGCGGCGCAGCGGTGGGACGTGCCAGCCGGCGAGATCAAAGTCGCTTCCGGGGTCGTGTCGCACGCCTCAGGGATGCAGGCGCGCTACGGTGACCTGGCTGAAGCCGCAGCGGGAATGCCGGTTCCCGACGACGTGCCGCTAAAGCCGCGCGACAAGTGGGCCCAGATCGGATCGGACAGCCTCAAGCGCTACGATTCCGCCGGCAAGACCAACGGCGCGCAGACCTACACGATCGACCTCATGATGGAGGGACTCCAGACGGCCGTTATGATCCATCCGCCGAAGTTCGGCGCCGAGATCGAGAGCTTCGACGCAACCAAGGCCAAGGCACTCGACGGCATTGTCGATGTCGTCCAGACGCCGCGAGGCCTTGCCGTGGTTGGCAGGGACACCTGGACGGCGCTGAAGGGCCGCGACCTCGTGGAGGTGACCTGGAACGAGGAGAAGGCCGAAGAGCGCGGCACGGCCGAGATCATGGCCGAATACAACAAGGCAGCAGACGATCTGGGCGCGGCCACCGCGCGCGACGACGGTAACACTCCCGCAGCGTTCGCCAGTGCTGAGAAAATCATCGAGGGGCACTACGAATTCCCCTATCTTGTCCATGCTTCGATCGAGCCACTCAACGCGGCCGCCCGAATCAACGAAGACGGCACCATCGACGTCTGGGGCGGACACCAGATGCCCGACCTTTATCAGGCGGCTGCCGCTCAGGTAGGCGGCACCACGCCGGACAAGGTGAGGCTGCACGTGATGAAGACCGGCGGCAGTTTCGGCCGCCGCGCGGTCTTGGATGCAGATGTCATTATCGAAGCTGTTTCCACAGCGCGTGCACTGGGACGCGGCAAGCCAGTGAAGGTGCAGTGGACCCGCGAGAATGACATGCGGGGTGGGCGGTACCGCCCGGCCTATGTGCACGCAGTCAAGGCGGGGCTCGACAAGAAAGGCAATGTCGTCGCTCTCCATGACCACATCGTGGGTCAATCGGTCTTGGGCGGTTCGACCTCTGCGGCGATGATCAAGAACGGCATCGATCCAACCTCCGTAGAGGGCGCCACCAACCTGCCCTATGCGATCCCGAACCTGAAGGTCGAGCTGACCACCACGGACGTGAACATCCCGGTGCTGTGGTGGCGTTCGGTAGGCTCCACCCACACCGCTTACGCGGTGGAAACCCTGATCGATGAGCTCGCCGCCGCTGCGAACCGTGATCCGGTCGACTTCCGCTTGTCAATGCTCGGTCACCATCCACGGCATGCCGCCGTGCTTAAAGTGGCTGCTGAGAAGGCAGGCTGGGACAAGCCTCTGCCGGAAGGCCGTTTCCGCGGCGTGGCCCTGCATGAAAGCCTCTCGACCTATGTCGCCGATGTGGTGGAGATCACCCTCAACGATGAAAATGGTTTCAAGGTCGACCGCGTCGTCTGCGCGGTAGATTGCGGCACCGCGATAAATCCTGACCAGATTCGCGCTCAGATGGAGGGCGGTATCGGATTCGGGCTAGGTGCGATCCTCCAGGAGGAGCTGACCCTGAAGGGCGGTGTCGTAGACCAAGAGAACTACGATACCTATACACCGCTCAGGATCGAGCAGATGCCGCGAGTCGAGGTGCACATTGTGCCGTCCGAGGAGCCGCCCACGGGAGTTGGTGAGCCAGGTGTGCCGCCGATCGGCCCGGCCGTCGCCAACGCGCTACGGGCGGCGACGGGCAAGACTATCCGCAAGCTGCCGATTATAAAGAACATGTCAGGAATGACACCATGAAACAGCCGCGATGAAGATCGCGCCGTTTTCGAACGCCTCCTGACAGGCGCTCATTTCCATGGGTCAAATTCCGGCGGCTGCCCGCTCCAATATCCGGTTTGGAGACGGCACCCCGTGTTCTGAACGACCACAGACGGGCCTTGGCGCCGGTTCCACTGAAGAACCGCTTTCGAGACGCAAACGCGTCCACTCCATGAAGAGCACAACCGTATAGCACCAGGAAGGCTAGCTACCTCCATCGCTTCGGAGACCCAGGAACCCTCAGAAAACCGAACCTCCCGAGCTCAGAGGCGCTCGTGATCACAATCGCGCTGGTGCGTGGATCATTGTTCAAGGGTTTGTCAATAGGCAGGCGAGATGGCCGATCGACATGATCTTCGCCCGATGCCCTACAAACACAATGCCAGCCGCTGTCACGGAGTCGCGAAGACGAAGGCAATGAGGGTCGACGCCGATACTCATCGTTTGGTTGGCAGAGCGCTTGGAATGCCATGCGCTTCACATCGGAGTAGCCATCCGGGAAGCCTGAAGCGCTTTGAAAAACGCATGTGCTGCGGCTGTTATTCATAGCGTGGATGACTTTGATCAAAACAATCGATTTCATCACTCTTCCGGAATCGTGCATGGACAAAAAAGAGCCTCACGCACCAATCACACGCTGCTCTAACGCGTGACGAAAGCTGCCTTAGGTATAATCCAAAGGAGAAAATCTTCGATGCGCCCTGACGTGCAGTGGAGGTCGTGCCGAGAAAGTGAGTTGCAACTGGCCGACAATGTCGGGCGGTGCGACCATGGTCGCTTCGGAGAATGAAATCGGGCCAGTTCACGGGGGCGGTACTGTTATTCGTCGACGGCCGCCCTTCCCAAGAACAGGCGGCATCGCAAGTTGGTTCTGCCGATGAAAACGACATCGCCGGATACATGTCAGCAGCCGCTCAGGATTGGATGATCCAGCCAAGCTCTCGGCGTGATGGCACTGTAGGCGTCACAGTCGAAGCATCTCATTGATCGTTTATGAGGCTTTCTTCGATGCCGCTGATGCCTGACGGGCGGTCGCAGCTGCAGGCGACAACACGCCTATTTAGTTCGAAACAGTCGAGGTAAGCCAATTTGGCTTCCCGTTACTATTTGGAGAAAGAAATGCTGTGCCTAGGAATCAGCGGCGGACTTGACCAAGTCCATGAAAACCGATTCGAGCGTCCGAACGCCTTTATGCACGATGGCGCCGCGGTGCTCGTCCGAGACGGAAAGGTGATAGCCGCCGTAGAAGAGGAACGCCTCAATCGAATCAAGCACTCGAACAAGCTGCCAAGTGGTTCGATTCAATACTGTCTCTCGACGGCGGGGGTTCAGCTCAGCGACATTGATCGTGTCGCGGTCTACGCCAGCGAGCCCTATGCCAACGCCATGCTTGAAGGTATGTCCGCTTCCCAACCGGACATTCTCTCCACTCCGTTGGATGCTAAAATGTTGGTGCAGAACCTGTTAGCGCGTGAGTTCGGCACTAAGTTGGACAGTTCGCGTATTTCATTCGTAGGTCATCATCAGGCGCACGCCGTGAGCGCCTTTGCAATGTCGGGCTTCGAACAAAGTCTCATTCTAGCGATTGATGGCTGTGGTGATTTCCTGTCGGGCCTTGTGGCGGTAGGGTCTGGCACAGAAATTACGCAAATCGAGGCTTTCCCGGAGGACAATTCTCTTGGGCTGTTTTATCTCGAGACGATCCGCTGTCTCGGCTACGGCATGTTCGACGAGTATAAGGTAATGGGACTCGCGCCCTATGGCGACCCCGCTCCCTATCGCGAGCTCTTCGAGCAGTTCTACGAGCTCTCCGCCAACGGTGGCTACCGTGTTCACCTCGACCGCATCGGTCCGGCGTTGCTCCGCAACATCGAGATCAGGCGAAAGGGAATGCCTTTCACCCAGCAGCATCGAGATGTGAGTGCGTCACTGCAGGAAGCGCTTGAGCGGATCGTGTTCCACATTCTCCGGCACCACCGTGAGGCCACCGGCATGAAGCGGTTGTGTCTGGCGGGAGGGGTAGCCCACAACTGCACGATGAACGGCAAGCTGCTGTATTCAGGGCTTTTCGAAGACATCTTCGTGCAACCCGCGTCTCACGACGCTGGCTGCGCATTGGGAGCTGCGCTGATAGTCTCTAACGAGATGGGCCGCCCCGCGCCGCGTGAGCGACTGCAGGAGGTCTATTGGGGTCCTGATCTCGGGAGCGACCGCGCCGTGGAACAGGAACTGAATGCATGGTCCGGACATCTCGAGGTTGAACGCTCTTATGACGTAGCGAGCAGTGCAGCCCACTGGATCACCAACGGCGCCGTGATCGGCTGGGTGCAGGGTCGTTCGGAGTTTGGGCCACGTGCGCTGGGCAACCGCAGCATTCTTGCCGACCCTCGGCCCGCTGCAAACAAGGACCGGATCAATGCCATGGTCAAGAAGCGCGAAGGCTATAGGCCTTTCGCACCATCTGTGCTGGAAGAGGATGCGAGCGAATTTTTCGACCTCCCGGACGGTAAGCACGAATTTCCATTCATGAATTTCGTCGTTCGCGTGCGTGACTCAAAGCGCGCCTTGTTGGGTGCCATTACGCACGTCGACGGTACGGCTCGGCTGCAAACAGTATCGCGCGATGCCAACCCAGCTTACTGGGAGGTCATCAATGCCTTCAAGAAGCGGACAGGCACTCCAATTCTGCTCAATACGTCCTTTAACAACAATGCTGAACCGATCGTGGATACGGTTGCAGACGCGATTGCCACATTTTTGACGACAGAGCTGGATGGACTTGTGGTCGGGCCCTTCCTGGTAAAAAAAAGGGCTGCAACGCTGCAGGATTGGACTGCGCTTGCGATTTCATTGCCTCCCTCAGTCTCCCTCCATCAAACCCGTGCTTACACAGCGCGAGATCATCAGGAGACTGTCTGCGAGATTATTCCGAACCACTCCAGCATTGACAGTGTGCGAATTTCAAACGACTTGTTTAATCTACTGATGCGGATCGAGGGCGAAGCCGTGTTGCGAGATCACCTCAATATGATTGAGCCGGATCAGGCCAGGCATGCAGCTCTAATGGAGGGCCTGCGAAGACTGTGGGAGCAGCGCCTGGTTCGGTTGCATCCCTCACAAGCTGGTCGGATGGATCATGCGTCCGATCAAACGCTGGACCAGCCCAATAGGCAATCAGCCTGATAGAGATGCACCTCAAGCTCGGCCAATCAAGGGTTTTTGTCGACCCCGCCTGCGAGCTCCCGCTGTGATTACGGGGTCGTCGCCTACGCGGCGGCGCCCACCAACATCTCCATCAGTCGCTTCGGCGACAAAGCCAATCATCTCCCGTAAGAGCAAGTGCTTTCGGGCAAGGTCTGCAGGTTCAAGGAGTTCGTTGAAGGCGCCGCCAGCTGGAGCTGCGTCGAGCGCATCATCGCGCATGGTCGAGCTCGGCGCCCAAGGGAAATCGCCCAATTCGACACGCGTGCGTTTGCGCCTCATTCAAAACCGCTGCGCGGGTGGTCGAGGTGAAATCGGAAGTCCGTCTGTGCCAGCCGACGACGTTCCCGCAGCGCATCCTGCACATCGCCCTCGATCGCATTCCTCAACTCGCGACATACGACGGGGCGCAGGCGCCGGAAACGAACCCGCCCACCGCAAGCTGCAAACTCCCGCCTGTCCTCACGACGGAGCAATCCTGTCGCCTGACCAGGCGCGTGGAAAAGCATCACAAGGGTGACCACAGCGTCGCTTCAGGCCGTCAAACGCTATTGCCGTGCGTCAAGGCGGACTAGGTGACCCGTCGGGAAGCCGGCACCAGCGGCTTTGTCGGGACAAGACACATGCTATTGGGATTTGACCGCCGCAGCCGCGAGCATCGCTTCTCCCATCGCAATGGCCCCTTGGGCACGCAGCATTTCGCCAGGGTTCTGAATGTCGCGCAACTCTTTGTTCTGGCTGAGTTTTGATTTTCCAACCAGGCCGGTGATCTCGATCTCCAGGGCGACGATTGCCCTGACCATCGTGTCGATGAAGTCCTTCGGCGCGTCGCCCATCTTCCATGGGACCGGCTGCGAGGCTTCTTGCATGTGAGTGAGCTTCGCCACGTTGCGGCGCACATACCGCTCATCATCCCGGACAGTGATGCGTCCGTGGGCATGGACGACGAGATAGTTCCAGGTCGGCACCTGCTTGTGGAATTCATGCTTGCTCGGATACCAGTTCGGCGAGATGTAAGCGTCGGCCTCACGGAAGATTACGAGAACCTCATCGCCATTGGCGACTTCCTCCCAGACTGGGTTCTTGCGAGCGACATGGCAATTGAGAACGCCCTTGTCTCCCTTCGAGCGGTCAAGCTCGAAAGGGAGGTGGTTCGCGTCCAGCGTGCCTTTGCTTTGGGTGACGAGGATACCGAGCGGGTGTCTCTCGATAAGGTCGAACAGGGCGTTCTGATCAGGGACGGCAAAATGAGGCGGAACGTACAACGGTTTATCTCCTGTCGCGAATGTGCGGTTGTTAGTAATCGGCGGGGCCTTACGGAACGTGCCCCTGAATCTTCGCTGCCGTCGACGAGTGCCCCGGATTTCGGTGTCCACCACGCTCAAGCACCGCCATCGTGAAGTGGGCGGGCACATCAGATGCCGCCGCATATGAGTGAGGTTGGTCAGTGACAAGCCGCGCACTCTCGCCTTCGCTTAAAATTTCCACGTGGGTACCTACCACAACGCTCAGGGCACCCTGACTGACCGAGATCAGCTCGCGCGTATCCGGACTATGAGCGTCCGCGGAAAACACGTCGCCCGGCATCATGACCCAGCTCCACAGTTCGAACATCGTGCGTCCCGAGGTCGACGAATGCAGTTGCGCAGAGCTTCCCTTGGCGCTCGTCCAAAGCCTCCTGGTCTCTGTCCGCTCGATGGGAAGGCGCACCGTGGAAGGGTGCTCGTTCAACAAATCGGCCACCGAGAGCGAAAACGCCGCCGCCAGCCGACACAGTATGCCGATACTGGGGTTTGCCCTAGCCTGCTCCAGCGCGACCACGGTTCCCTTCGATAGGCCACTTAGTTTAGCCAGGCGATCCAGGGTCAGGTTTTGGTCACGCCTCAAGTCTCGGATCCGGGCTGCTATCGCTTGCCCAAGCGCTTGCTCGGCATCAAACGCTTCCGTAACATTGGTCATTATATTGACTTGGGTCCTCGGCTCGCGTATTGCGGTCAGTATAGTGACCGGCACGAAATTGCAACTGCCCGTTAGGAAGGAAATAGCCGATGCGTTTTGAGACGAAGGCGATCCACTGCGGCCGAGGTGTCGACGCGTCCACGGGGGCCGTATCCATGCCGCTGCAGACCAGCACCACGTTCGAACGAGGCGCCAACGGGTCATTTCCGTCCGGCTTCGAATACACAAGGGATGGAAATCCGACACGCAATGCGTTCGAGGCGGCCATGGCGACGCTTGAGGGAGGGGGAGACGGCATCGCCTTCGCTTCGGGCATGGCCGCAATCGCTGCAGTTTTCGAGAGCCATCCGTCGGCGGGTCGGATCGTTCTGCCGGATGACATGTATTTCGGCATTCGTTCGCTGATCGAAGAGACCGACATTGGGTCTCGCTTCGACTTTGCCCCCGTCGACATGCGCGATTTGGACGCTTTGCGCGCCGCGGTGACATCGAAGCGGACTGGCCTCGTCTGGGTCGAGACGCCGTCAAACCCGATGATCCGCGTTGTCGACATTGCGGCCATCTGCGCAATCGCGCACGAGGCAGACGCGTTGGCGGTGGTGGACAATACGTGGGCCACCCCAGTGCTTCAACTGCCACTCGAAATCGGGGCAGACGCGGTGATGCACTCGGCGACAAAGTACATTGGCGGCCACTCGGATTTGATGGCCGGTGTCGTCATTGTCCCAAACGCGTCACCCCTCGGTCGCCCATTGCGGATGGTCCAGAAACACAAGGGCAGCGTCGCAGCGCCCTTCGACTGTTGGCTGGCGTTGCGGGGCCTGCAGACATTGCCGGTCCGCATGCGCGCCCATTGCGAAGGCGCCCAGAAAGTGGCCGAGGCCCTGGCGTCTCATCCGCGCGTCGAAAAAGTGCTCTTTCCTGGTTTGCAAACTGATCCGGGACACGATCTTGCTACGCGGCAAATGAGCCATTACGGAGCGATGCTATCCTTTATCGTCGAGGGCGGAGCCGATGCTGCAATGGCCGTGGCCGGCCGCCTGAAGATTGTTGTCCGGGCGACAAGCCTTGGCGGGACGCATTCTCTGATAGAGCATCGCGCATCCGTTGAAGGTGCGAAGTCCAAAGCGCCAGGCGGATTGCTGCGAATTTCTGTAGGGCTTGAACATCCTCAGGACATTATAGATGACCTGATGCAGGCCCTAGGCGAAACCTGCAAAGCGGGAGTCCAATGACGGGTGCAAGAACTCTGGCGCCGCTTTACGTGACGGCTGGCGCAGCCGACGATCGGCAGAACAATGTTCCTGCTGAGTAGAACGCACGTCCTCTGGTGAACCGCTACCGCCGTGTCGCATTGTCTCGGGCGTGGTGGTCGCCTGGGTGATGAACGTCTTCGGGTTTCCGGACGATGGCCACGCGCTCGACCGGATAGCGGAAATACCCAGATTTGCCGTTGACCTACTGCTGCTCGACCTCGCCGGAGATCGCGGTCAACAGATGGGATGGATGTGCTGGCACTACGGCAGTTTGACAAGCCGGCCATCGGGGCGCTAGCACCGTCCAAAGCCAAGAGTCGCAGGGCAGAACTGACCGCACCCAGCGGGCTGCGGGACCCATCAGCTAACGGCCAGGTTGGTACCTCAAGGCGCATCAGCACCATGGATGTCACATTGTCCCTGTTGCGAGCGCGATTTCGGAACTTCGTTGTGACGCAGTCTGTGCACAGAGCGCACCGCTGTAAGCAAATGAGCGGAAGAACGACACCCAGTGGAGGAGAGAAGTGATGCGGCGTCAAGATCCTCCGCGCTTTGCGGCAAACACACTGATCCCTCTTCACAACCCGGTCTTTCGTTCTATCTGGACAGCCACGCAGATATCCAGCCTTGGCTGGCTGGTGCAGAGCGTGGCTATAAGCTGGCTCATGGCGACGATTTCAGCCTCCGATCTAATGGTTGCGCTCGTACAGGCTGCATCGACACTGCCCGCGTTCTTCTTGTCGATCCTTGCTGGAGCCATTGCAGACAGCTTCAGCCGCCGCGGCGTGATGCTTGCCGGACACTGCCTTATCGCACTGGCATCCACGGCGCTGGCACTCGCTGTGGGACTGGGCTTTGTTAGTCCATGGCTGATCCTGGGACTGAGTTTCTTGGCCGGATGCGGCTTTGCCTTGAACGATCCAGCATGGCACGCGTCGGTAGGCGATATCCTGGAAAAGCGCGACATACCCGCCGCAGTGACGCTGATGTCGGTGGGCTACAACGTGGTTCGGAGCATAGGACCGGCGCTGGGCGGTGTAATCTTAGCTTTGCTAGGCCCCCTTACGGCTTTCGCCCTCGCTGCGCTGAGTGACCTGGTCCCGTTGAGCGCTGTTCTGCGCTCAAAGTGGCAAGTTCGCTTTTCGCCTCTTCCGCGCGAGCGGATGACTACGGCCATTCATGATGGCATGCGATTCACGGCAATATCCTCCGAGATCAGAGTGGCGATTGTGCGTGCAACCCTATTCGGGCTGTCAAGCATCTCGATCCTTGCTCTGCTCCCCCTCCTGGTTCGCGACCAGCTGGCGGGAGGGCCAATTGTTTACGGGGTGCTATTGGCTGGCTTCGGCACAGGCGCCTTCATAGCCGGCATTGGCAGCAGCTACTTGAGACGCATTACGTCCCAGAACCGATTGATCACGCTCGCATCCGTTGCTTGCGCAACGTGTTGCCTTTTGATGGCCCTCACATCGTCGGTGGCTGTGGCGGCGATCGCGCTTGCAATCGGTGGCGCTGGCTGGGTTGTCACCTGGACCGGAACCGACGTGTGTGTGCAGTTGGCAAGCCCAAGGTGGGTCGTTGGTCGGACCCTGTCCATCTATTACGCCCTGACCTACGGCGGCATGGCAGCGGGCAGCTGGATCTGGGGTGCTGTCGCGCAGTACTATTCGCTGACGTGGGCTTTGGAAGGTGCTGCAGCGGCACTGTTGCTGGTCGCGGCTGTGGGAAAGCTATTGCCAGTGCGGCTATGGGAGGAATCGGATCAAGCGGCCGTCGACTTCAGGCCACCAGAACTGGCCCTCCCTTTGAAGCCCAGGAGCGGTCCGATCGTGATCAAGGTGGAGTACTCGATACCCGAGGAGAGTATCGATGAATTTCTGAGTTGCATGCGCGAAAGGCGGCGCGTTCAGAGCCGCGCCGGTGCGCGGGACTGGACCCTCCAGCGCGACCTTCAGAAGTCGACGCTTTGGACCGAGACATTCCGCACGCCGACATGGACGGACTATCTTCGTCTAAACCATCGGCTAACGGTGAATGACAGGGAGGTAGGCGAGCGCCTTGCCGCTCTGCACATGGGTGATTCTCCGCCTCGCATCTCACTTTCAATCGAGCGGTCGACAAGCCCCGCCCCCGGCAGCCAAGTCCAGCCTGTGCCTTTTGTATCGCGCCCGTGAGAAAACCAAGACTTGTCTGGGCTTGGACACGGAACGAGCTACTCCTTAATTTGTCGAGCCTGCCCGGATTGCAAATCGTTCCGGCCGGTTAGGCGAGCATGAGGATTCGCGCGGCAATTATGTCAATCACGGGTCCCATGTTCAGCCCGCCCCCCTCTGCCGCCAGATCGGCTTGAGCACGGATTCAGGTCGCCTGTCCTTTGCATAGCGGCGGGCAACGAATAGCAAGGGGGCGGAGGGTATCCCCGTCTGCGAAGCGGGCGGAGGAGGAATCCGCAAGGCGGGTTGCTGGGGAGAGGGGCCGCGCGCCTCTTTCCGCCTCACTTAGAAAACGTGCGGCCAAGCACGTTCATGTCGGCCGTGGGCGGCCGCAACAATTGCCTACAAGGCGCAAGCGTCGTCACATATTAAGCGTAGCCGCGCGACAACCATCCGTGGTCACGCGCAATCCTGCGAATTGTCAAGCGGAGACAACGATCGCGGCACCAAGCAAAGTGGCGAACCCGATTCTGCTCGGGAGATCCCAAAGCTCTCCGAACCCTATTAGATCCATGAAGCGAAACACGGCGCCCTGAAGCAGGTAAAGCAGCAGTGTGCTCTGACCAAGCTCCACCGCAACAAAGCGAGCTACGCGAGTTGAATGGCCAACTCTCCAGCATAGGAACATAAGCTGCATTGTGACTGCAGAAGTTGCTACGGAGCCAATGAACATCAGCAACACTTGTCTCGCCGACTCTCCATCGTAGATCGAAACGAGATTGTTGTAGACGTAAGTCTCCCTTCCCCAAACAAGAAAGCACACTCACGGCGTGCCGAGCAGCTTGGCCAAGGAGCCGCACTGGGGCCTCCGGAGTGAGTGTTATCGCTCAAGCAGCCACGTCGGCGCGGCCTAAAATCTTCGATGAGCGCGTCAGGAGAGCGTCGATCTCCACATTTCTTCCAGGAGATCGTCCCCACATCATCATGGCCACGGCTCTAACGGGCTGGTGCCCTCCCTTTCCCGTTTTTTGTCTCGATGCTCGGTTGCGCCGCCCGCCGGGGCAAGGCAAAAAAATCGTCGAGGCTGAGCCCCCACTGCGGCTTCGGCGAAATATTCATCCACGGGTTTGCATCACCGCGGGCAGCGGGCGAGTTCGTCGATAGGAGTGCGGATGGAAGTAGGCGATGCACATCGTCACCAGCGGCTCAGATTGTGTGAGGTCCACGGCTCGCTGGTTTCCGCCGACGACGGCGCGGACGGCATCGGTATGCGCAGAGCGGTCCGTCGGCTTGGCGTCAGTTTCGGGGCAAGGGGCTATTGCTGGTCGCGCGGCGCTGAGTTGGGCGGAAGGATCGACGGCGCAACCCGGGGCTCCCGCGCGACGAGCAGGTTTTTTTCCCGGTCTGACCTGGCCTCGACTCCAGATGTCGCGATGACCGACGTGGCCGGCGCGATTGAACGGGTCTCATGCCCAAAGCTGCCTCGGTGCCCAGTAGCGGCACCGCATGACCCACCCGGCGCTGCTCGAAGTAAACCGCGGCCAGCCAACATCCGAAGGTGCGCCAGACCCGATGTCGCGGCGGCCTTATGGCTCCGGCGCCGTGCCGCGGCAGAAAGCTGCCGATCTCGTCTGGCATGGTCGCTGACCGCATCGTCACCCGGGCCATCGCAGCGACTTTTCTCCGTTACAAAGTCCCCGCGGGACGGACTGCCAGTTCACGCCAGGGCCAACAGCACCCGCAGGGGCGACCGCCGCGTCTGCCGGTCCTGCGAGTAGAATAAGATCGGGAAGTGCGGCTTCATCCTCGATGCCAGAGCTCGCTTCGCCGTACCGCGGCCGCCATAGCCCCTTGCGCTATCACGAGTCAGCCCACCTTTCTAGCTGGCAGCCATCGGGAGCCGATCCGCAACCACAGGGCGGCACCTGTCGGCCCGGCCCGGCTTCCGTGTCAACGCAGAACATGATGCATATTCCCAGCGCTTTTTGACAGAGCGAACTACAAAATGCAGAACACTGACTCTCCGCCAAATGAATGCTGCGAGCAAGCAGCAGGCGGAGGAACTCCGTCTGGGCTGAGTACCTGTTTCAACGTGGACAAATAAATTGTAGCCAGTTCACGAAACGCCAGGCCCGCTCCTCTGCCGTCCGATCGTCCAGGAAATCCCCTCGGCGCGCGCCACGCCAGACACCTCCTTGCCGATATGATGCTCAAGCACCGGCCGCCAGGGCACCAGCGTGAACTCGCGCGATTTCTCGATGACAGCGTATTTTCCGCCGGCGAGCTCGACGCAGCCGCGCAGCGTACCGTCTATTCGATTGCCATGCTGCGCTTCAGAATACGAGAGCCCGAGTTCGTCCGAGAGCTGACTGGCAACACGGTTCAGCTCTCGTTGGCGCAGCATTGAAAGCATGTTGGCGCGATAGATGACCCGATCCTGCGCATCATGGGCAAGACCTTGCGCGATCAGCCACTGCTGTCGGCGGGCCTGGACCTGACGTACTTCTCGACCGAAGCCAGAGTCGCGCAAGGACTCAGGGTGGGCTGATACCAGCTCCTGGTCGATCCAGGTGGCGCCGTCAAAGCCTACTTGGCTCTCCAGCGGCATTGATGAGAGCTTTTCGACGACAACAGGCTGGGCCCTCGCTCGTTGACGCTCGTAATCCGCGACGCGGTTGAGATGGTCGGGCGCGACTGTCCATGTGCCGTCCGGCTCGCGCTCGACGCCACCGGTCGCACGGCGGATCGCCTCCAGTCGCCGCACGTGCGTTTCGGCAAAGCGTTCGGTGGCCGAGGGGTCATGCTTGAGATGGATATCGATGCTGTAGCGCCCGTCGTTGACCGTGGCGATGCCGGCAATTGTGCGGTCGACTTTTCTTGGCCCGGTGTCCCTCGGCCTGATCCGCACTATGCAGCCTTCTGGTGTCGGTTGGGTGGCCTCGCCTTTGCCGATATCAAAATAGTGGCTTTTGCCGTCCACGCCGTCGACGACGAGGTAATGGCGGTCAGTGATTTCGTCGGCCAGCCCGCGCCCGACGACACGTCCGACCACGGTTTGGGCCGACCCGTCGGATCGATCGTGGATAAGATAGTCGGCGGCACTGCGGACGAGCCCCTTGCCGGTCAGCTCGCGATGGATGGTCTTGACAATGTCGCCGCGCTCGCCGATGCGGCGTAGCGTGGCTTCGAGCTCATCCTCCAGGCGCCAGCGACCCGAAGGCATCTCCTCGGCAAGGCCCATCCGCTCGAGCTTGCGCAGGCGGCCCTGGTGCAGCGTCTGGCGAAAGGTGTCTCGGCTGGCTGGTGAGACATGCCCCTCGTCGCGCATGCGCATCAGCTGCCGGTCGATGCTGGTGAAGCGTTCCTGCTCCATCTCCTGGCGCAAGCGCTGCTCGATCTCGCGGTCGGTGCGCGGGCCAAGGTCGAGGCTAACCAGTTCGGCTGCGCGCTCGCGCAGGCCAGAGGAGATGTAGTCCCGCGCGATGACGAGGTTTTCGCCGTGATCGTCCCTGCCGCGCACGATGATGTGGGTGTGAGGATGGCCGGTGTTGAAATGGTCGACGGCCACCCAGTCTAGCCTGGTGCCGAGGTCTTCTTCCATTTGCGCCATGAGGCGCCGGGTGAGCAGCTTCAGGTCATCATACTCGATACCGTCTTCAGGGGCGACGATGAAGCGGAACTGATGACGGTCACCGTTCGCGCGATCGAGAAAGGCCCTGCCGTCCGCGTGGTCTTTGTCGGCAGCGTAGAGCTCGCCACGCTCGCCTTCCCGGGTGACGCCGTCGCGCTGGAGGTAGCGGAGGTGCGCACGTGCTCCGTCGACTCCCTTGCCGGCCAGCTTGACGATGCGTGCCTTGACGACTGCGCGCCGCTGCCGAAAGGCCGCGTGGCGGTCGCGTGCTCTAAGAACGGCGGCAGCAGCCCCGCCGCGCCCCACCCGGCTTCCGATGAAGCGGCTGCCGCGTCCGCTCCTGCCGCCTGCTCGGTTGACCGCGGCCTGGACCTGGCCAGCGTAGCGTTTGCCCGCCTTCGAGCCGCGCGAGCCAATTTTGCCGAGCCTCGGCGTGAATTCGTCATCCTGCATGCGGCCTCCGATGAACCAGCAGCAAAATCAGAGGCTTGCGCGCCAGACCCTCCTGGACCCGCAGGCAACCTCCCGGGAAAACGATGTGCAGACAAACACTTCGCCGCCTCAGGAGGCGATGCCTTTATCTTGCCTTCCGCGGACCTGCCTCCCTGCCCCCCCGCCCGAACCGCGGTAGCCGCTGCCCTCACCTGCGATCCGGCCGGCCTGACCTTGCTCGCTCCGATCCGAGCGGCACCAGGAGTTGGCCATTCGGGCCGGTCACGGAAACACCGTTTCGGAGGAAAAACAGCGACTGCCCGGAAGGGATTCCCGGCGCGCTTTTGGAACGGGATTTGTCGGTGAGCGCGTCCATATCAGCGGCCGAAATGCCCGCCGCCTTGACCTCTTCCAGATACGAAACCGTCTCGCTGGGCAGTGGCCGCCCACGCTGCAAATGCTGTTCGTAGCGCTCCGGCCCGGCGTTATAGGCTGCAAACAGGCCTGGAAATCCGAAGCGGTCATACATGGCGCGCAGATAGGCAGTGCCTGCCAGAATGTTGTCGCGAGGGTCGTGCGGGGCGGCTCCCAGGCCAAGCTCTGCGCGCAACTCCTCGTAGGTGCCTGGCATCACCTGCATCAGGCCAATGGCACCGGCGCTCGACGTGACCGGCCGTCCATTGAGCCTTGTCTGCCCCCGGCTTTCGGCATCCATGACGGCATAAATCCAAGTCTGTGGAATGCTGAAACGCCGGCTTGCTTCGGCTACGAAGGGCTGCCATCTTGCAAGCTGCGGACTATGGGAGATGACGACCGGCTTCGTGTTGGTCGCCGCGGAACAGGAGCATGGTGCGAGAGACACCATGCCCAGCATCAGGAGGGTCACTCGGTCCATAGCGGCACGAGCCTCCCGATGATATTTTCGGTCGGCACCGGCCCGAAATAGCGGCTGTCGAACGAGCGATTTTCGTCGCTGCCGAGTAGGAAAACCTCGGCAGCGGCGAGCTTTCGGCAGGCATTCCACGAAGGCAGCGGACGGTGCTGCGTGTCGGTTGCAAGCCGGCGCGCGACAATCTCGCCGCCGATGATGATGGCGTCGCCGAAGGCGCAGACGTGCTCGCCAGCCAGCGCGGCAAGGTGCTTGACCAGCGGCACGTTGCTGGGCAGATAGAAGCGTTCGGCGGCCAGATCGACGACCGGTTTTGGCGGGCGGACGAGTACGAGATCACCAAGAGCCGGCGATCCGGACGCGACGCGATAGAGGCCGACCGGCGCACTCGCCGAGGCGTTCCAGACCAGCCAGGGCGATGGTTTGCCGAAGGCGGCGAAGCCGATCAGGGCAAGGCCCATCGTGGCCATGGCGATCGTCTTGCGCGCCCGAATGCGCCGCAGATGGCTGCCGATCAGATGGATGGTGGGACGCCGGCTCATGAGCGGCCTCCCTCGCCGGCCGAGCCGGAATCGTGCCCGCCGTCCTCGGGCCCGGTCTCCTGCGCGTGCCCCTTCGACCAATCGTCGAGTTCGTCGATGTGATAGCGGACATAGCGGCCGTGCTTGCGGAATTGCGGGCCGCCGCCTTTGAGGCGCATCTTCTCCAGCGTGCGCTGGGACAGCCCGATATAGAAGGCCGCTTGCGCGGTATTGAGAAACGGACTGCCCTTCTTGGCGCGGGCTGCGCGTTCGTTTTCGTCGTCCATGATGATCCTCGTTTCGCTACGGACAAGCGAAGGCGAGGATCGGCGAGCGAGATCGTTTTGGGGACGGGCGAAGAGTGGGGGGCGAGTTTTCGCCGCCCCCTTCGGCGGCCTCACGGGTCCTGAGAGAGGACCCCGCGCCGGTGGCGGCGCGGGGCTTTCCGGATCGGCCGGTTAGTCGACCGGGTTCCAGATGATGGCGTAAGTGTCGTCGTCATCCTGGCCGGCGGCGCGGCCGAGATTGGCGTAGAGCTTGCGGGGGCCAAACTCGGGGGCGGCAATCGACAGGCTCACATAGTCCTTGCCGGAGGTCTCGCCGGTGCGGATCCAGCCCGCACCCACTTCGACCCCTTGCGTCAGCACCCGGAAGTCGGGATGGGTGTCGGCGCTCTTTGCCTGATTGGGCACGATATCGATGTCGGCGCGGACGCTGAGCGTCTTGAGCTGGCCCTTGTAGCCGCCGTTTTCCTGTTTGGTGACGTATCCGATCGCGGTCATTTCCAGTCTCCTCTTGGTGCTCGCAAGGGACCATTCCCCTGCTATGGCGGACCGTGATGGGCGCGTCCGGACCGCCGGAACCGGGACGGCCGCAGCGATAGCGGAGGACCCGCGCGGGCAGCTTTTTTGAAGCGAAGCGGCGCGAGGAAGCCGCCGCAGGCGGCGGGGAAAAAAGCTGCCGGCGAGGGTTTCGGGCGGGCCTGATCCGCCCATAGGTCGACAAGCCAGCCGCAGGAAATGGTCCCCGAGACACAATGGAGACAGGTGGCGCGATCGGTGACACAAGAAGCCGGCCGCAATGCAGAGCGCCGGCTGCGCGGGCTCTGTCGGCAACCGGATCGGACAATTGGCCCGATGGGCCTTTGGCGCCTCAGCAAGCAACCCGGCGCGGTGCGGGGCTGCCGAAATGGGGCGAACTGGCGTCGGAATTTCTCGCGCGCGGCACTGGCTCGACAAGACGCCCAATCGGCAGCCGGCGTGGCCCGTAGCGGCGCGCGCGACCTGAGCGGCGGTAATCGAGAGAACCGCCGCTCGGGCCCTGATCGACTATTCGCGCACGAACAGCGGCTGCACTTGTGTCCACTGATCGGCGGTGCGGAGCCGCTGCGGCTGGTGTAGCAGCTTTCGGCCGGGAATTTCATCCAGCGCGGCAGCCAGGTCTCGACCCAGGGGCGGCCATTCTCGCCCGCCAGGAAGTCGCGGATGATGTTCTTTTGCGTCTTGACCTTCTCGGCGACATTGCCGTCCGCGACCAGCTTACCGCCGACGTCGGCCAGCATCGAATTGGCGATTTCCTTGTCGCGCAAGAGGTCGAAGAAGGCATCGTCCGGTTGCCACCATATGCCAATGTCGACGTTCAGGTGGTTGCCGAGCGCCTCGACGACGGCGCTGCCGGCTGCAAGCGTCTCGGCCATGACAAGGGTGAGAACGCGCATGACATCGTCGTCGCAGAGCGCCAAGAGGCGCGCGAACACGCCGGCGATAGCAACGGCGTCGCCATTGCCGCCGGCGACCAAGCTATCCTCATCCGGTGATCCGAGCAGGGCCAATACCTCGCGCCGCTTTTTGCCGAATGCGGCTTCAGCCTTGCAGCCGGCAAGGCTGGCAGTCACCGTCTCGTTGGCTGCGCGCTGCGGCTCAGGCCGCACCTGCCACAGGCCCGAACCGGTGATGGCGTGCGCCACCACGAGGCGCAGCGCCACGGCGGGATGGTCGAGCATGGCCGCGCGCACGGCGGCATGGCGATGCAGATCGATATAGTTGTGCATCGGGCCGGTGACTTCGGGGCGCGGCAGCTTGGCGGCTGTTTCTTCTTGCTCGCCGCCCTCGCGGGCGCGGCGGGCTTCCTTTGCGTGACAGCCAGCCCTCGTGACACTCGACCTCACCGCGATGCGAGACAGTGATGATGATCTTGCCGCCCTTCTTCTTCGGGGTCTTCTCGTGGTCCCATGCGTGGAAATACTGGCCCGGTTCCAGCGCACAACCTCGCTCCAGCCCTCGTTGAGATAGGTGTCGCGTTTGGTGGCAATCGCTTCGTTCTGCTTTTGCCAGAACAGGTCGGCATCGGCGAAATAGCTGTCCTCGCCGAACAGGTCCGAGGTGATCAGGCCGGGATACTCCTCGATGGCAAACAGTGCCACCTTGGTGGAAATCGACTGGCCGCCGAACAGCCATTGCTTCAATTGATAGCCACGCGGCGCGTATTGATCGGGATCGGCACAGAGTGCCAGCCAGTCCTTCTGCTGCGCCTTGGAAGACATGGTGAGATGGCGCACCGGCTCGGTGTCGATCTCCTCGCGCGGATAGGCTTCGCGGATTTTGGGCAAGAGGTCGCCAAGCGCCAGAATGCGTTTGACCTTGAGATCAGTGATGCCGAAGGTCACAGCGATGTCGAGAACGGTGCGGCCTTGCCTGACAAGCCGCGAAACGTCTCCCATTGCCATACTTCGTCAGGATCGAGGCGGGCGAGGTTTTCGATCAGAGAAGCTTCCAGCGCATCGGCGTCGTCACCGTCCTCCATGATGGCGCAGGGCAAGGGATCGCCTTCACCGCGCTCGTCGGCAAGCGATTTCGCGGCGAAATAGCGCCGCCTGCCGGGTTGTCCCCGCCGCGGAGGCCGAAGGCCGCCGCGGCGGGACGGTTTTTGCGCCTATCGGCGCTGCTGTTCCGCCGTGTCGGGCGGAAGCTCGGAATGGGGCTTTGATAGGGCGTCTGCTGCCTGCCGCAGCAGTCGCTCGGCCTCGGTGACGTGGCCGCAAAATGCGGGCGGCTTCGGCATGGACGGAGATCGGAAAGCGCGCCTGGAAATGCAGGTCGCGCTCTATGCCGAGGCCAAGCGGCCCTTTTACGGATGCAAGCTCGGCCAGACTGACGCTGCCAAGTTCGGGGAAGCCGAAGCCGAGATCGCAAAGACCGAACAGCGTGTCGCCATCGGCGTCGAGTTCGCTCAGAAGCGAGGTCGCGGCACCTGTCGGATCAAACAGTTTCACAACGGGAAAATGGTCGATGTCGGCGCCGGCGGCGCCATGGGCGAGCAGTCGTGCGCGCAGTGGATTGGTGATCAGGATCATGGAAAGACTCCTTGTCAGAACGGGTCGCGTTGACTTCTTGCGTCCGGCGGGAGAAAGGTTCACCGGACCTTCCTCTGATCCGCCTCCCCATTAGAGACCGACCTCGAGCAGCTTTGCGCCGCGCGCGGACACATCGGCGCGTCCATCAGGAGGGTTTGCCCGCGTGGTGATCGGCTGGACGCCGGGAATGAGCGTCTGCTCCTTTGCGGCGTCGGCTCGGTCGCGGTCAGTTGAGGATCGCGCATCGTCATGCCGCAATCCCTTCTTGCGCCTCGCCTTCCGCATCGGCCGGAAGGCCAAACAGGAAATCAGCGGCCTTTGAAGCTAGGCTGGCGGCACGGAATATAGCGCGGTTGTCCTCGCGCAGCACCTTCAGCCATGAGCCGATGTAATCGGCGTGACGCACGGTCGGCTCGATGCCGAGATTGCTGCAGACGAAGGCGGCAGTGATTTCGGCGACCAATTCTTCACGCGCGTAGGCCTTGGAGCCGAACGAGCCGGAGAGGTCGCGAGCAAGCCGCGTCGGGTGGCCGGTCCAGTGGCCTAGCTCGTGAAAGCAGGTCCGGTAATAGTCGATCTGCTGATGGAACGCTGGCTGCGGCGGCACCTGAATGTGGTCGCTGCACGGCATGTAGAAAGCGCGATCGCCGCCGACCCTGAAATCCGCACCGCTGGCGAGAATGAGCGTCTCGGCCTGCGGCACGATCTCGCACTGTGGCAGCGGCTCGGCAGGGGCATGGAGGTGTTCCGGAAGATTGTCGCATTGCGCGACATTGAAGACGGTAAAGCGCTTCAGAAAAGGCACGGCCTGTGGTGCATCGCCCTCGTGGCGTGCGCGCTCCTTCTCGTTCTTTGGGACAAAGCGGTCGGCATGCACGATCGTCGTGCCGCGCTCGCCCTTCCTGACATTGCCGCCCAGGGCAAGCGCCTGCCGGAAGGTCAGCCAATTCTGGCTGGGATAGCTGCGCTCGATGACGGCGCCCCACAGGATGAGGATATTGATGCCGGAATAGGTGCGCCCCGTGGACGCATTCCTCGGCAGGCCGAGGCCTGCTTTTGCGCTGCCCCATGGCTTGACCCATGGCACGGTGCCGCGCTCCAGCTCGGCAATGATGCGGTCGGTGATCTCCTGATAGAGGCTTGCGCCTGGGCGCCTGCCCTTGCCTGCGCCAGCCTCTCCGCTGGTGGTACGCTTGCTGTTTGCACGCATGTGTTATCCTCCGCTCGCCAATCGCCGCGCCTTTCCCCGGAAGCGGGGTGGGCGGCGAGTCGCGACCGGAAAGGCCCGCCGTGGTAGGCGGACCGCATCCGAAGGACCGGAACGAAGAGGAGGACCCTGAGCGGCACGCGAAGGGTTGCGGGCTGCCGCGGCGGGTCTAGAAGGGAGTGCCGCCCGCCCCGCGCCACCGGGAAAGGCCAACAGACAAACCGCGCCGCCCGCAAGGGCGGCGGCCGTCACAGCCCGAAGGGCTGCCCACGCCAAGGGGCGAAGCCGAATGGCCGAGACCGCCTGAGCTTGCCGAAGAAAAGCGGGCTCGGTTCACGAGCACCTGGTGCGCGTCGTCAGGCGCGCGGGCGCCCGCCAAGTTTTTTCGCACATGGTCAGGCGCCGCAGTTACGTCGAGAACCAAAAGGCATCGGCGCCGTGCGCGCGGCTTCCTCCGAAACCAGCGCTCGCCTTTCAACAAATTGAGGCGTTGTCCCACTCAATATTCCTGTCCGTGATCATGATAGATGCGGCGCGCCCGCTAGGACCGGAGGCTGGAGAGAATCTCGCACGGATCAGCGTCAAGGGCCGCAGTTATGTCGAGAAACTCGATGACATCGAGACGCCGCTCTGCGCCCTCGTACTTGGCCACGAAGGATTGGGGACGACCAAGCTTGTCAGCCAGCTGCTTCTGGGTCAGGCCTTTGGCCTTGCGCAGCAAAACCAGCCGGGCCAGGAACCGCTGGTGGCGGGGCGATCGAAGGGATTTGGGCATGGAGGCGAACCGGTCGGGTAAAGACCGGATCAGCGACTAATCCCGGTTTCGGATTATCCCATTTTGGGATATACTGCCTGCGCTCACAGGCGAGGTTCGCAGGCATGAATGGACCAATGGGAACAGATGAGACTCGAAGCTCAAGTTTGAGCGATGAAGTCCCCTGGTCGGAGAACCTCACGAGCTACGACAGGGAGCATTTCACGATCTACCTGCGGATCCTGGATGCCTGCGCCGAGAATGCCAGCGAAAAGGAGATGGCCGAGCGCATCCTCGGCATCGACCCGTCCATTGACCCGGTCCGCGCCCGCAAAGCTCTTCGCAGCCATATCGACCGTGCGAACTGGATGGTGACGACCGGCTACAAGGAACTGTTCGCCGGCTGATGCACAGCGCCCAATGCCACGTGTTTCGAGTAGGCAAGTCTCTGTAGCCAAATTCGGCAGCGCACGGCCGCGACAGCGGGCGCTGCGGGAGCGGTCACAACTGGTTCGCGTACTGTTTGACTGCCATTTCCAGTGCTTGCATCAAAGGCACAGCCTTGGAGAAGAGGAAGCCTTGGGCGGTTCGGCAACCAAGCTTGTGCAGGGTTTGCCGATCCGCCTCTGTTTCGACGCCCTCGGCCATGACCTCGATCCCGAGCATGTCACCGAGTTCGATGACGGATTTGACAAGCAGTCGGTCCTCTCGGGACTTGGCCAAGCCGCGAATGAAGCCTTGGTCTATTTTCACCTTGCGTATCCGACGGTCCTTGAGAGAAGCCAAGGTAGAAAAGCCGGTGCCGAAGTCGTCGAGCGCGATGGAAATACCGGCATGCGAAAGCCGTCCGAGCTTTTCATCCACTCTGTCCGGATCCACCGGCGATTCTTCGGTAATCTCGATTTCGAACATCGTCGCAGGCAGGCCTCTTGCGGCCAGACCATCCAGAACCATGTCGTCGATATCGCCGGCTTCCAGTTCGCGCGGGGAAACATTCATCGCCACACTAATGTTACGACAGTCAGCTTTCACCAAGCCGTCGATAAAAGCACAACAGTCGGCGAATACGGTTTGCGTCAGCAGCTGAAGCATTCCGGTTTCGCGTGCGGCTGTGATGATTTCGGGTGGAGAGATGGCACCATGTGTCGGATGGGACCATCTCAGCAAGGCTTCAAAACCGACCACGGCCTCGGTGTCGAGTTTCACGATCGGCTGGAACCAAGGTTGCAATCTTCCCGTCTTTATCGCCGAATGAAGGTCCCGTTCGATGGACTGGCGGCGTTGGAGTTCCCGGTCGAGTTCGGCATCGAACAGGCAAAATTCGTTCCTGCCATGGCGCTTGGCCGTATAAAGGGCGATATCGGCCCGCAACAGCATTTCAGTCAGGCTCGACGTCTGCGCCAAGTATATCCCTATAGATGCCCCGACGCGCACGGACGCGACCCCGATATAGGGACGAGCAATTTTGGCTATGATATTGGAGGCGAGATCACTGGCAGAAAGCGAAGCTCTCGTTGAGGGAAAAACCAGCACGAATTCATCGCCGCCAATACGAGCTAGCGTTGAGCCTTCCGGTGCTTCCTGCTCTATGCGGCGGGCGATCATGACAAGCAGTTCATCACCGGTCCTGTGACCGTAGGTGTCGTTGACAGATTTAAAGCCGTCCAGATCAATCAGCATTGCCACGAAGGGGCCATCCGCGGTCTTGAACCGACCGATGGCGTGTTCAAGGCCCCGCCTGTTGAGAAGGGCGGTCAAATGGTCCTCCCTGGAGTTGCGCTCCATTTCCGACGCAAGTCGCTCTGCCTCATGTCTCAGGCGGCTTGCTTCGCGGAAGCGCGCCTGCCCAACAAACGAAGCTCGGACCAAGCCGCCCATGAAGAGCAGAACGGTGAAAGCCAGAATGTAGCGTTCAAAATTGCCTTTCGCCAAAAGGCACGCCACCGTGATGAGGAGTGGAGGTGTGATGAAGCTGGTCGCCGCGGCGGCATACGAGCTGCCATATGTAACCGCACCAGCTGAAATGCCCGCCAGTATGACCAGATGCATCGGTGCTTGAGGTGTTGTGTATCCAACAGTCAGCACGGCCGGGAAGGACCAGGCAAACCCTGCCAGAAGGGCAAGGACGCCAAACATGCGAAGGCGCGGCAAAACGCCAAGCAAATCCTGATGGCGCCCCGTTTCTTTTAGCTGAAAACGGGCGAGTGCAAGCCGGGCGGCATTTAGCGCATTGACGACCAGGAACCAGCTTGCAGCGGCAAAGCCGCCGCCAGAAAGGGCCTGCACCCCGCAAATCAGGCCTGACAGGATCGCGCTTATCGGCATCGACACGAAGAGCCCGGCCCTCAGGTCAGCAAGCTGATCCTGACGGATTTTGGCCTCCAGCGATTCTTCTTTCTTTAGGGGTGCCATGAATGGACCAGCTTGCTTCCGTCATTGTTCGCGAGGACCAAACCTATGCAAGCCCACTGAAGGACGGGTTAACTACCCAGCGAGGGTAACCAGTGCGCTCACCATGCTTCGGGTCACACCTTTGGCTTAGCATTGCCGAATCATCAAGGTTTCGCCCGCGCGCGTGCCTTGATCCGAATCATGCCATGATCGGCAACGTCACCAGGAAGCAGCCTTGCCGCGACGCTGCGAGCCAGCAAGACAAAGAAGCCGCGCCGAGACAGCGCTCCAGAGCGGTAGCGCTCTGTGCGATTCACCGCCTGAGCATGGCCGAAATGCCATGGCGGACAAAGGGAAGATGTTGGGCAAAGCGGAGCCCAGCATGTCTTGCAAGCCGTGCCGCCGGGTGCTCGCTTGAGTAAAGACCGACAAGCATGTTGGTGGCATGATAGAGCGGCGCCGCCGACAGCCGCAGCCGGCTTTCATATCTGCCGAGCATGTCGGGATCGGCAATGTCGCGGCGTGCGCGACATGCTGTCAGTATTTTATGAGCGAGTTGCTTCTGGCCGCTGAGGCCGATGTTGAAGCCATGCGCGGTCACCGGGTGCATGCCGATGGCAGCGTCTCCTATAAGTGCCGCACTCGGTGCCGAGAACTTGTGCGCCCAGGTCGTGACCAGCGGATAGGCATGGCGGGTGCTTGCCAGGGTCAACTGCCCGAGGCGTCCTCGACACCGGTTCATCAATTCCATGAGGAACAATTCGTCATCGAGAACAGACAGTCTATCGGCCTCGATTGAGCGCAAAGTCAGAAGCAGCGACGACACGCCTTCCATGAGCGGCAACATCGCTATGGTCTGATGGTGGTCGAACCATTCGACCGCGATCTGGTGATGGAAGCGCTCGTGCCTCACTCGGCAAATCAGCATGGAGTGGCCAAGCGGATGGATGTTGGCGCCAATGCCGAGCAGGTCGCGCATCGCGGACAAACGCGAATCCGCTGCTACGAGCAGCCGAGCGGCCAATTGCCTGCCATCAGAAAGCGTTATGACCGCCTCGTCGTCGCTGGTTGTTGCATTCACGACCGAGTTGCCGCACAGCAGCCGGGCATGATCCTGGAAGTAGACAATTTTGAACAGGGCATCGCGGATCCGACAATTTGGGACCAGAAATCCGAGTGGTTCCCCAGATCCGCTGCGAGTATCGAAGCACAGGGCGAAAGGGCTCGATCCGTTGAGCACGCGCGCGCCATGAAGCGGTGATTTGTCAGATGCGGGCATGGCGTCCCAGGCGCCGAGCTCGCGAAGGATTCTCACCGATGCGTGCGTCAGCGCGATCTCGCGACCGTCGAAAGCCGGATTCGCCAGGCTGTCGAGCGACTGCCGTTCAACCACAGCCACCTTGAGTCGGCTCAGGGCGAGCGATGCTGCGAAGGCAAGTCCGACCGGCCCAGCTCCGACGACAATGATGTCGAATGTGTCGACAGAGCCGGCCATCAGCGTGCCGCCATAGCGGCTATCTGCGATACGAAGCGCTCTTGAAGCATCGCAATCACCCACGGTTTGCCGCTCATCTCCCCATCGTCGATAGACATGCGTTCTCCGTTGGAAGCCTGGTCAATGAAACCACGCCGACGAAGAGATAACGCTGATCTGGATCAAGCAGGCTCGATAACCCGGCAACGGCGGGTTCACGGTCGAGTGGTCGATTGCCGTGAAAACGTTTGCATGTCTAGGCATTCTGAATGTTCGGCTTCCCAATCGCGTGCCCCTACTGGCCAAAGGTTCGGCAACGTATTGTGGCTGATCCGTTCTTCGCACGCGCGCCGATATCATCATGACGAGGCAATCCAGCAAAGACTCGGTCGACTGACGACCAGCATCCGCACAGTCGTTGGGCGCCGCCAACCGGTTCAGCCTCGCGGCTCTTCCCGATCGATAAGGATCCGCTGGGCGGAGCCGTCGAGATCTTCGTATTGGCCGCTCTTCAGATCCACAGGAAGCGCCGGTCCAAGCCCCACCAAAACAGGCAGCGGCCATCGCATTCCGTCAGGACGGGCATCTTGCTGCCGACAGCGTACTCTCCGCCCATGACGGGCGCTAGACGCCGAAGGAACTCGCCGACGGCCTCATGTCCAAGTGATGTGGGAAGGGAGCAGAACCAAAGGGACTCTGCTCCGCGTCCCCGCCTTTTCCGCAGCTATGAAACCTTCACCGAACGGATCCGTACTGAGGAGGAGGCCGTCCTTGACTTGCCCGACGCCGGCAACCTTCTCAGCCGCAACGATCGCTGCCTTCCGCTGACGCTCGTCGACAATCGCCCCCTTCAGTTCGACAAGGCCGTCGCTGACCCTCACATCGATCAAGTCACCACCGCTCCAGGTTTGTGACTGCAGTTCGGCAAGGATAGCCTTGCGGATCAGGTCGTCATCGGGTGGCGTGGTTCCCTGTTTCGGCATGGCGCGGATCAGGACAAGCAGCAAATCAGTTCGCGTGATGATGCCGATGACCCTGTCCCGATCGACAATCGGAAGATTGTTGATGCGATGTTGCATCATCAGGTCGACAATATCTGCAATCAAGGCGCCAGGAGGCGCCGAGATGACGGGTGTGGTCATCACCTGATGGATGATCCGTCCGTTCGAGCGCGCATAGTCATTGGCGACTGTGCCCGGGCCAAGATCAAACTCCAGCCAGCGCGGACGCACACGCTGGGTCCCAAGTTCTTCTCGGCGCAAGAAGTCGCTTTTGCTTACAATACCAATCAGGGCACCGTCGCTGTCTGCTACCGGCAGGCAGCTGACCTTGTTTGAAAGCATGAGCTCGACCGCTTGCGCGATCGTCGCGTTCGCATCCGTCGTGATGACTGGCTTTGTCATTATGGATTCGGCTTGCATCCTCACCCTCCTGATCTTTCGTCGGACGACGATAGGACATCCCGACCCGCGGCGCGTTGATCTGAGTCACTTGGAACAAGGAGGATTCTCCGCGCCGTCGTCGCGGTCGATTAGAATGCGCTCCGCAGCGCCATCGAGATCATCGTACTGGCCGCTTCTCAACGCCCACAGGAAGCCGGACAGGCCGAGTGCGCCAAGGAACAACGCCACCGGAATGAGATAGGCGAGCGTCGTCATGAGGATCGGGCCAAGGCGCCGGCCCGCGCGGGCCTGTCCTGCCGCGCCGTTTCGGACGACGCACCCGTTGCGAAGCCTTGCAGACGCATTGCGTTTCCAATCACAAGCAATGACGAGGCAGACATCGCGACCGCCGCGATCAGAGGCGTAACATGACCCAGAATGGCGATCGGCACGGCGACAGCATTGTAGACGATGGCGATCGCGATGTTCTGGCGGATCAGGTTTCCCGCGTTGCGCGAAACGTCCAGCGCCAGCGGAACCGCCATGAGGCTTTCGCGCAGGAAAACGAAGTCGGCTGCATTGCGGCCAATGTCGGCGGCGGTGGCCGGTGCGATCGAGACATGGGCCGCGCTCAGCGCCGGTGTGTCGTTGAGCCCGTCGCCAACCATCAGAACCTTGTGCCCGTCTCTCGCCAGACTCTCGATGCGTTCAACCTTGCCGGACGGGAGCAGGCAGGGAACGAAGTCATCGACACCGAGCACGTCCGCAATCTCGGCGCAGGCTTTCGCGGTATCGCCCGACAGCATTTCCACGCACATACCAGCGTTGCGCAGTTGATCGATCGCTGCCCTGGTGTCGAGGCGTAGCGCATCTTCGAAAACGAAGGATGCGACAATCATGCCGTTTTTCGTCAGCACTGTTCCGCCGTAGCCATGTTTGCCTTCGCCGCCGGTTCGCGCCTTCCAGCCAGCCCATCCGCGTCGACCCAGCCGCCAGGTGATACCGGCGGCGGTGGCTTCGATCCCGAAACCCGGGTGCTCGGTCACCGCGTCGAATTTGTGCTGGCTGCTGCTGACGGCAAAGCCGGCAATGGCCTTTGAATATGGATGACGCGAATGCGCGGCCAGGTCGGCAGCGATTGCCAGCATGGCGGGATCGATCGACGACGTGTTGACGAGCCTGGGCTGGCCAAGCGTGAGCGTGCCGGTCTTGTCGAACACGGCTGTATCGATCGCTGCCAGGCGCTCCATGGCCGAGCCGTCCTTGACCATGATGCCATTCTCAAACAGGCGCCGCGCGGCGACCACCTGAACGATTGGGACGGCGAGGCCAAGCGCGCAGGGGCATGTGATGATGAGAACAGCGATGGCAATCGTCATCGCCCGATGCCAGTCGCCGGTCGCCGCCATCCAGCCCGTGAATGTTACCAATGCGGTGAGATGAACCACGGGCGCGTAGAGTGCCGACACGCGGTCGGCGATACGGCGATAGCGGGCGCGACCACCTTCGGCGGCCTCCATCAGCCGAACCATTTCCGCCAGGAACGAATCCTTCGCGGCGGCTGTGGCCTCTACCGTCAGCGGACCGGTAAGGTTGAGGACGCCGGCCTGCACGGTGTCTTCCGGCGCCACGCTACTGGGCGTGCTCTCGCCGGAGACCAGGGAGCAGTCGACGTCCGATGTCCCGCGCACAATTTTGCCATCGACAGGGATTCTTTCGCCGGCGGCGATCAACAACAGCATGCCCGGTTCGATCTCGGCCACCGGCAGATAGCCCCGAGCGCCATCGCCGCGCAGCACCATGGCGCCGCGCGCGGCCAATTGTGACAGGCTCTTCACAGCGGTGCGGGCGCGTTCCCGCATCACGTGATCGAGCGTGCGACCAATCAGGAGGAAGAACAGCAGCGATACCGACGCGTCGAAATAGGCGTGGTCGCCGTGGGTGATCGTCTCATAGAGGCTCATGGCGTAGGCCAGCGACACGCCGACGGCGATCGGCACGTCCATGTTCATGCGGCCGTGGCGCAACGCATTCCACGCCGACTTGAAGAAGATGCCGCCGGCCAAGGCCAGCGCAGGAATGGCGATCAGGGCCGAGACCCAGTGGAACAGGTCGCGGGTGGCGCCCTCGGCGCCGGACCAGACCGACACCGAGAGCAGCATGATGTTGCCCGCAGCAAAGCCGGCAATAGCGACGGCGCGGATAAGCTCCGAAAGCATCTTGTCCTTTGCATCAATCTCGGCTTCGAACAAATGCGCCTGATAGCCGAGCCGGCCGAGCACAGCGACCAATGGTGGAGCCTCGTCGCCGCGCCAGCGGACTGAGACCCGCTTGGTTGACAGGTTGACGCGAGCTGCCTCGACGTGATCGAGTTTTCCCAAGGCCGTCTCGATCGTCTGGATGCAGGCGCCGCAATGAACGGTCGGCACCGAAAGGTCGGACTGATGAAGGTCGTCGCCAAGCGATCGGCTCGCCAGCCTGATTTCCTGGCTGGAGGGCAGGACCGAGGTGCCGCTGGCCAGATCCAGCGCTATTTCAGCGCCCGGTGCACAACAGCTCATTTTAGCGCTCCATTGGAAATCATGATCCTGCGCACGTCGCGATAAGGCTTTGCCAGGCCGGCATCGGCGTCTATTTCGATGATCCAGACACCATCCCTTGGCACGTGTTGTGCAGCAAACTCCTGGCCAGAGACCAGGGCGAGCGTGACGGACTCATCCTCTTTCTCGTAAGCGGGATGGCGAAACAGCACCTTCACGCCATGCAGGGAAACCGGTTTGCCCGCGGCGTCGATGATGCCATAGCGGACTTCACCCCATGCGATGGTCAACTGGCCGGTCCAGCCAAGCGCTGCCTGCGCACGGCCTTCTTCAGCCTTCTTGTTGAATTGCTGGCTCGCGACATAGGTATTTTCGACGACAAGGCCGGTCCAGCTTGTGTTGGCAAGCGTCGCCATCGTCAGATTGACCGCGATGACCACGCCGAAAAAGGCAAGGATGGTGGCCAACATGTGCCTGCCGGTGAATTCGCGGGGTTTTCGCGTGGTGGCGGTCATCTGGCGATCTCCGGCGCATTGAAGGTGGCGGTGTATTCGTTGGACTCGAAGCTGACCTTGTCTTCGACGCGGAATGTGAAGGTCTGCGCCTGGCGATTAATCTGATCGGCGGGCAGGCGCACGAAAACCTTCAGCATCTTCAGCCGGTCGGGTTCGACCTGGACCGCAAAGGAGCGATCGGCGGGGAGGTCGACGCCAACGATGCTCATCTCTGCGCCTGGCAAACCCCCGAGGGTGATGATAATCGTTCTCGGTTCGGGGATCATGTTCAGCAGCTTGACGGTATAGCCATTGCGGATCGAGCCGTCGGAGAGCGTCACGAATTGCGGGTTGCGGTCGCGCAGGACATTGATCTCGAGCCGGTCGCGGGTCAGCAGCGAAAAGAGCAGGCCCAGGCCGATCATCGACCACATAGCCATGTAAACGTAAGTGCGCGGCCGAAAGATCTTGCGGATATGGAAATGCGCCACCCTGTCCGAAAACAGGCCGTCATCCGTCCTGACCAGCGACGGATCGACCGAGCTGGCGCCGCCGGCGGTGGCCAGCATCATGTTGGCGTTGTAGTCGGAGAGCGTCGCGTAGGAGATCAGTCCTCGCTCCTTGCCGAGTTTATCCATGACGCCGTCGCAGGCATCGATGCAGAGCGCGCAGGTGATGCATTCGAGTTGCTGACCGTCGCGTATGTCGATCCCCATCGGACAGACGGCGACACAGGCATTGCAGTCGACGCAATCGCCGACGGGATGCCCTGCGGCAAGAACCTTCTTTGCGTGACGGGTGCGCGGTTCGCCGCGCCAGTCATTGTAGGTGACGGTGAGCGAGCTCTCGTCGAGCATGGCTGCCTGGATGCGCGGCCAAGGGCACATATAGGTGCAGACCTGTTCGCGCATTAGCCCGCCAAACGTGTAGGTCGTCGCCGTCAGAACCGCGACGGTGATGTAGGCGACAGGCGCTGCCGTGCCGGTGAAGAGTTCGCCGACCAGCGTCGGCGCATCGGCGAAATAGAAGATCCATGCGCCACCAGTCGCTGCGGCTATGACCAGCCAGATGACGTGTTTCGATGCCCGCAGCGCAAGCTTACGAGTGGTCCATGGACCGGCATCGAGCCGCATGCGCGCGTTGCGGTCGCCCTCGATCGCGCGCTCGACGACCAGGAACAGATCGACCCATACGGTCTGTGGGCATGTGTAGCCACACCATGCACGGCCGACGGTTGACGTGATCAGGAAAAGACCGACGCCGGCCATGACCAGAAGGCCGGCGACATAGTAGAATTCCTGGGGCCATATCTCGATGAAGAAGAAATAGAAGCGCCGGTTGGCGACATCGAGCAGCACCGCCTGGTCGGGGGCAAACGGACCGCGGTCCCAGCGCAGCCACGGCGTGAGATAGTAGATGCCGAGCGTGATCGCCATCACGATCCATTTGAATCGGCGAAAGCTGCCAGAGGCCCGCTTCGGGAAGATCTTCCTGCGCGCGGCATACATTGGCTGGCGCACCTTGGCGGAGTTGAAAGTGGGTTCGATCCGTTCTATTTGCGTGTTATCGAGCACGAGAAGCTCCAGTCACCAGCGACGATTTCGCCGGAAGCCGACTCATCGGTTCTGGATGATGCCGAGGCCCGGCTTGCGCCGGGCCTCGTCGCTTGGCGGGAGGGGGAGGACGAGAATAGGCTGCTTTCCTATTCTCCGCCGCCAAGCGAATGGATGTAGACCGCCAGTTCCTTGACCTTGATCTCGCCGAGGCGCGCGCCCCAAGCCGGCATCACGCCGTGTTTCGGTGCGGTTACCTGGGCGGCGATGGCCGCTTCGCCTGACCCGTAGAGCCAGATGGCGTCGGTCAGATCTGGAGCGCCGAGTTCCTTGTTGCCTTTTGCATTGTCGCCATGACAGGCCACGCAGTTTTCGGCAAAGACCTTTGCGCCCGGCGCGACCAATGCTTGATTGACGACGGCCCCCGACAGACTGGCGACGTAGGCGCTGACCTGTTTGATCTGGTCGGCGGTGATGATGTCGGCAAAGGCGGGCATTTCCGACAGGCGCGTATCCGGATCGGAGGCGAAGCGAATGCCATGGGTGATCGTCTGCTGAATCTGGTCCGCCTTGCCGCCCCACAGCCAGTCGTCGTCGTTAAGGTTGGGGAAGCCCTTGGAGCCCTGGGCGCCGGAACCATGGCACTGCACGCAATTGAGCTTGAACGCGGCACCGCCGGCGGCGACGGCGAATTCGCGCAGCGTGTCGTCCGCCGCGATCTCCGAAACACTTTTCACTTCTATCGCGGCGACATATTTGCCCTTGGCCGCTTCAGCCGCGGACAACTCGTTCCCGACATCGTTGCGGCTGGAGTAGCCGAGCACCCCCTTGGTTGCCGTGTGCAGCAGAGGCCATGCCGGATAGGCGATGGTGTAGCCGATCGCCCAGACTATGGTGATGTAGAACGTCCAGATCCACCAGCGCGGAAGCGGGTTGTTGAGCTCCCGGATGCCGTCCCACTCATGACCGGTGGTTGAGATGCCGGAAACCTCGTCGATGTGATCGCTGCTCATGATCAGTCCTCCTTCAGAGGAATTTGAGCTGCTTCGCCGGCTTGCCTGCGGCTTCCGGGACGAACTGCAAAGGCAACAGATCCGATGAAGAAAAGAGCCATGGCAAGTAGGCCCCAGCTGTCGGCAAACTCCCGCATGAAATTGTACGTCATGGCCATTGTCCTCAGCGGTAGCCGGCGGTCTCATCGTAGTTCTTGAAATCGACCAGCGTGCCCAGCATCTGGAGATAAGAAACCAGCGCGTCCATTTCGGTGACTTGCTGCGGGTTGCGGTCGAAGTCGCCGATCTTGGCCTTGGGGTAGCGGGCCTCGAGGCCGGATGTGTCGGCGTTGGGATCAGCCTGCGCCATCAAATCGGCATTGGCGTTGGCGATCATGTCGTCGGAGTAGGGGACGCCGACGCGCCTGTTGGCGACCAGATGCGTCGAGAAGTCCTTCACCGCGATCGGCTTGTCCTTCAGGAAGGCATAGCTCGGCATGATCGATTCCGGCACCACGGACCGTGGATCTGTCAGGTGATCCACGTGCCACAGGTTGGAATAGCGGTCGCCAACGCGGGCGAGATCCGGTCCGGTGCGCTTCGATCCCCACTGGAAGGGGTGGTCGTATATCGACTCGGCCGCCAGGCTGTAGTGGCCGTAGCGCTCGACCTCGTCACGGAACGGCCTGATCATCTGGCTGTGGCAGAGGTAGCAGCCCTCGCGGACATAGATGTTTCGACCAGCAAGTTCGAGCGGCGAGTAAGGCCGCATGCCTTCCACCTTCTCGATCGTATTATCGAGATAGAAGAGCGGCGCGATCTCGACGATGCCGCCGATTGTCACGACCAGCAGCGACCCGAGGAGGAGAAGTGTAGCGTTCTTCTCGATGACCGCGTGTCTGTTCATCAACCTCATTTTCTGTCTCATCATCGCGCAAGCTGGAGGGCGGGGGTGGAGCGCGGCATCGGATCCTGCTCGCGCCGGTAGCCGAGGATGGTCATGGCGATGTTCCAGGCCATGATCAGGGTGCCGGAGAGGTACATGGCTCCACCGATGGCGCGCATGATGTAATAAGGGTGCATAGCGGCCACGGTTTCGGCGAAGGAGTAGACCAGGAAGCCCTGTTCGTCGTATTCGCGCCACATCAGGCCCTGCATGATGCCGGACACCCACATCACCGCGGCGTAGAGGACGATGCCGAGCGTCGCCAGCCAGAAATGCCAGGTGACGAGCCTGAGCGAATAGAGGCGTTCACGGTTCCAGAGTCTCGGCACCATGAAGTAGATTGCGCCAAACGAGATCATGCCGACCCAGCCGAGTGCGCCGGAATGGACGTGGCCAATGGTCCAGTCGGTATAGTGCGACAGAGAATTGACCGTCTTGATCGACATCATCGGGCCCTCGAAGGTCGACATGCCGTAGAAGGCAATGGCCATCACCATCATGCGGATGATCGGATCGGTGCGCAGCTTGTCCCACGCGCCCGACAGCGTCATCAGGCCGTTGATCATGCCGCCCCATGACGGCATCCACAGCATGATCGAGAACACCATGCCAAGCGTCTGCGCCCAGTCGGGCAGGGCGGTGTAGTGCAGGTGATGCGGCCCGGCCCAGATGTAGAGGAAGATGATTGCCCAGAAATGGACGATCGAGAGGCGGTAGGAATAGACCGGCCGGTTGGCCTGCTTGGGCACGAAATAGTACATCATGCCGAGGAAGCCGGCGGTGAGGAAGAACCCGACCGCATTGTGGCCGTACCACCACTGCGTCAGGGCGTCCTGGACTCCGGAAAATGCGGAATAGCTCTTGGATCCGAGGAAGGAGGCCGGCATCGAGAGGTTGTTGATCACATGCAGCATCGCGATGGTCACGATGAAGGAAAGGTAGAACCAGTTGGCGACGTAGATGTGCGGTTCCTTACGCTTCAGGATGGTGCCCAGAAACAGGATCAGGTAGGCGACCCAGACGATGGTCAGCCAGATGTCGGCATACCATTCGGGTTCCGCATATTCGCGGCTCTCGGTGATGCCGAGCAGATAACCGGTCGCGGCCATGACGATGAAGAGCTGGTAGCCCCAGAACACGAACCAGGCGAGATCGCCACCGAACAGCCGAGCGCGGCAGGTGCGTTGGACGACATAGAGAGACGTGCAAAGCAACGCGTTGCCGCCAAAGGCGAAGACGACGCCCGAGGTGTGCAGAGGCCGCAAGCGGCCGAAGTTGAACCAGGGCTGGATGTTGAGATCGGGATAGGCAAGCTGCAGCGCGATGACCACCCCGACCAGCATGCCAACCACACCCCAGAACATGGTGGCGATGGCGCCGTAGCGGATTGGCCCGTCCATGTAAGCGGACGGGTCGATCGGAGCGGCAGGCTTGAACTCAGTGTTGCGCAGTAGGATCGCAGTGAAGCCAGCCAAGGCGAAGAACAAGACCCACATATGCTGGCGAAAGGGTTCATCCACCCCAGCGCCAGCCGCCACCAAAGCCGCGAATGCGAACAGGCTTAGAAGCACGATTTCTTTGCCGAATTTCATCGCAAGCCCCGATTTCCAATTCCGGCGGATGCCAAACCGCGGTGTCTTATTGCGCAGCCGTCGCCTGCTCGCCCTGATCCATGTCAGAGCCGCACCATTTTGCTCGAGCAGCATCGAGTTCGGTGCGATCAGACTGCGACAATCGAATGTGGAAGCGCACCACCGGCCGCTCGTTTATGGATGGGACCTGGCGTCCCCGGTCGGGCCCCGGGTGCGGAGGCGACCGCGGGCGTGTGGGGGAGCGCACCTTCTGCGACGCTGGAAAGCAGGTCGACGCCTTACCGAACCCCGCGTTCAATGCCTTGGAACAGCCAGCGCCAGCGTTACGCTGCCGTCGTGACATTCGTGGCTTGGGGAGACGGCGATTTTCCCCTGCGGATGAGGCGTATTGACTTCGGCCAAGTGTGGATGCTTCGCCGACGAGCCGAAAGGCAACTGGCGCATACGATCGGATGGAGAACGGGCTGTCGCTACGCGACTTCTTCTGAGCCCAACGCGAGCATGCCCTGCCCCGGATGAAGTAAGTGACGGGGGCCATGCAGCTTCTGCGTCATTCAAACGGCTGTAGCGCCTCGGCCGCCGCAGCGCCGTTCCAGCCGGCTCATGCTGTCCACGGTGACGCGGCGGTTGTTCTCGATCCGAATCACGCCGTCCATTCTCAGGCTGGTCAGCTGACGGCTCACGGTCTCGTTTGTGATTCCAAGGAAATCAGAAATGTCGGCACGCGTCATCGGCAGCTCGAAGCACGTCGAGCTAGCCGTCGGGTCAACATTGGAGTCGATGTTCCGGGCAATCATGAGGAGAAAGCTCGCCACCTTCTCTGGTGCGGTCTTGCGCCCCAGAGTCACCATCCATTCGCGTGCCTCGTCAAGTTCGTTCAGCGCCTGCTTGAGCAGGCGATGCACAAATTCGGGTGACTGCTTCATCATCCGTTCGATGGCCGCTCTGGGAAACGAGCATAGCGAGACAGCTGTTGCCGCTTCCGCATTGATCGCACTTTTCATCTTGAAGGGCCGACCCAGAAAATCCGGGGCGAAATGCAGGCCGACAATCTGTTGGCGTCCATCTGACAGGCTCTTCGTGAGCTTCACCACGCCTGAAAGCACGTTCGAATAACAGTCGACCGCCTCGGCGTCGCCGATCAGTTCGACCCCCGGCTCGATATTGTGCCGCGACGACGTCTTGGCGAGCTGAGCCAAATGGTCTGGCTCTAGCGCGCCACAGACACCGCGGCGCCGTGCCTCGCAAGACAGGCAAAGAACGGGGATGCCGGAACTGTGAATATCCTGCCGTAATGTCATTCGATCGCTCTACCGGTCCGTGCGGGCAGGATAGCATCCACGGTAGAAAAATCCTTGCGGCAGTTTGTCCGTGCTGAAGGTTGATCGAAATCAGGGCTTAGGCTCATCCAAGCATCCACAGTTCGGGCGACGCAAACACGGTGGACCACGACATGCGACAAAAGCTAGTTGCCAGATTTGGCGAGAACGTCCCGCGATACACGAGCTACCCGACCGCGCCGCATTTCAATGCAAGCGTTGACGCTACCGTTTGTCGTGGCTGGCTACAGGGGCTCGACGAGGGCGACGAAATCTCGCTCTATCTGCACATCCCATACTGCGACAAGCTTTGCTGGTTCTGTGCCTGCCATACCAAGCAGACACGCCATTACGAACCGGTGACCACATATCTGCGCTCACTGCATGCCGAGATCGCCACCGTCGCCAGTCTTGTTGGAGGCAAAGGTCGTGTGCGTGCCGTCCATTTCGGCGGTGGTTCGCCGACGATGCTCAAGCCCGAAGATATGGTGGCGCTGGGAACCGCCCTGCGCAACAGCTTCGGCTTTCTTCCCGGCGCCACGATCAGCGTTGAAATCGAACCCAACGATATGGACGATGCCCGCCTCGATGCGCTTGCCGAAATCGGCATGACCCGTGCGAGCCTCGGCGTCCAGGATTTCGATCCGAAGGTGCAAAAGGCGATCAACCGCGAACAGAGCTTCCTGCAGACCAAGACGGTCGTCGACGGCGTTCGTTCGCGCGGCGTCGAATCCGTCAATCTGGACCTGCTCTACGGTCTGCCGCACCAGACCAGGGAAAGCGTCGCTTCTACGGTCACGCAGGCACTGACCCTGGAACCGGATCGGATCGCACTGTTTGGCTACGCGCATGTACCGTGGTTCAAGAAACATCAGACGATGATCGACGAGGCCTGGTTGCCGGGTCCCGCGGAGCGCTTTGCCCAGTCGCAACTGGCTGCACAGGCGATTGTAGACAATGGATATGAGGCAATCGGGCTCGACCATTTCGCCAAACCGGGCGATGCGCTGGCGATTGCGGCACACACCGGGACTTTGCACCGGAACTTTCAGGGCTACACGGACGATTGCTGCGAAATCTTGATCGGGCTCGGCCCGTCATCCATTAGCCAGTTTCGGCAAGGCTATGCGCAGAACATGCCTTCAACCAGCGAATATAGACGCATGGTTGATGACGGTGGGCTGGCCGCTGTTCGGGGTATCGCACTTTCCAACGACGACCGCGTTCGCGGCTGGATCATCGAACGTTTGATGTGCGACTTCGCCTTCTCGGCCATCGATCTGGTGGAACGCTTCGGCGAGGCCGGCCAGAGGCTCCTCCTTCAGTCAAGTTCCATGGCCCTCCACGATCCGGTTCGATTGCTTGAACTTGATGGCGACAGATTCGTTGTGCCGGCTGAAAGTCGCCCTTTCGTCCGAAGCATCGCGGCCAGGTTCGACAAATATTTCGAAGCTGGAACGGCCAGGCACTCGGCGGCAGTCTGAGCACTCAGAGGAACGGTCATGCCTCTCAGTCGATCATGGACCGCGGTACGTTTGTTGATCGGCGACCGTCTATCGAGACAAGATTCTGAGCGGACCAGACGCGTCTTGGCGCAGCGACGATATCGTCCGCTCGAGCCCTGCCTGTCGGATCATGGTTGTCGGCGACAGCTCCCTTCGACCTGAACCACCCGTTCACCCGAATTCTGCCGGCGCAGTTCCAGTGGAAAGGGCCTGGGCTAGACGGCTCTCTTGTTACCCCAGAGCACAACGTGCAGCTGCGGCAGCACGCGGGCCTCGAACCATCTGTCGCGGGTCACGCTGTCAACCAGCCACTCCATGCGCTTCAATATTCCGTCAAGGTCGACAGGCGCGTCATCATTTGTGGGGTGTGGCGGCGTGTGATTGCCGGGCTGCAGATAGATCGGAAGTTGCGGAAATTGCGCAGCGGCGTCTTTCGCGTAGGTGTAGTCCCTTTCGTCGAAAACAATGAGCTTGAGCACGACTTGGGGCTTGCCTTGTGCCGCCTGGAGGCACGCCTCGACAGCGGCCCAATCTGTCGTCATTCGGCTTGACGGCGGCTTTGGGCTGAGGATCAGCACGTCAAGCTGCGCAAACCAGTCCCTGGCAAGCGACCCTTGGGTTTCCAGCGCAAAACGGTAACCGTCACCATGGCCCCGGTCGATGAGCGCGCCGAGCGGCTGGATGGCCGGATTGCCGCCTGATAGCGACACCATCAGCGGGCGGCCACCGGAAAGGGCAAGCACATTTTCCCACACCGCCCCAACGGACATCATCTCCCATTCATGGCGGAATTGATTGTCCACAGCATGGAGGCTGTCGCACCAGGAACAGCGATAGTCACACCCGCCGGTTCTGACGAAGATCGTCGGCAAACCTATGAGCACGCCCTCGCCCTGGATCGTCGGCCCGAAAATCTCGCTAACGCGGATTGCGGGATGAGTATTCGTCATGGCCGGTATTCCGCCCAGGTTTTCGGCGTTTCGCTCACCCGCACGGCCGCGGTTTCGCTCAGGCGTGCCTTGCACCAGTCGTAGAAATGTCTGGCCAGATATTCCGCCGTGACTTGCTCGTGTCCCAGCACGTCGTTGAGATGCCGGTGGTCGAAGCTCTCGTCGATGTAGCGTTTGAATGGCGCCAAGTCGTGGTAGTCGCGCACGAAGCCGTGATCGTCCAGTCCATCCGCTGAAAGCTCCACTTCGACGATGTAGTTATGTCCGTGCAGGCGCGCGCATTGGTGATCGGGTGGCAATGAGGTGAGCTGATGCGAGGCTGAGAAGTGGAATTCCTTGGTGATGCGGAACATTACGCGGTGGTCCTTCGCAGCGCTCCGAGCCAGAAGTCGGAGTCCTCATACTCGGTTGGGTCCGGGTGCCCAGCGATGTGAAACGCCTCACGCCGCTCGACGCAGGTCCCGCACCTCCCGCAATGACGCTCGGCGCCCTTGTAACAGGACCAGGTCTGCGCAAACGGCGTGCCGTATGTGGCTCCATCCGTAACAATGTCCGCCTTCGTCAGGTTCACATAGGGTGCATAAAGGCGAATCTGCGCGTAGCCGTCGAGCGCGTGGTCCTGCATCATCTGGAAAGCGTCGATGAAGGCCGGACGGCAATCGGGATAGACAACGTGATCCCCACCATGCACGGCCGTCGCCACTGCGTCAGCGTCTTGCGCTGCGGCGAGGCCGAAGGCAATGGCCAACATGATGGCGTTCCGGTTGGGCACCACCGTTATCTTCATCGTGTCTTCGGCATAGTGCCCGTCGGGCACGTCCACATTGTCGGTCAGCGCGGAGCCGGAAAGGTCGCCGCCGATCTCGTGGATATCGATGATTCGCTGCGGGACACTCAGGCGCTCCGCGCAAAGGGTGGCGAAGCCCAATTCCTTCCTATGCCGTTGGCCGTAATCGAACGATAGCAGGCCGGTCAGCTGGTGCTCCGCTGCCACCTTGTGGGCAAGAGTAACGGAATCCAATCCGCCGGAGCAGACGACGAGAGTCTTCATCGTTGGGTCCTTGTTTTAACCGGGTAGGCTGCGACCGGAGATTTCTCTGCGCTCCAGTACTTCAGGAAAACCATTTTGTGAAGTGAACGGAGACCAATTCGTGCGCTTGCGTGCGATGCGCAAAAAGCCTTCGCGGTGAGCTGCAAGGACACGGACTGGCGAGACGTCACGCTTCAGCGGAATGCTCAAAGTCGAACGCTTCTCGGGGACAAAGTTCTCGACGAGCAGAGCCTGTCGGTCCCGAGCGCCGAGCGACGCCATTGCAACGGTTTCGGAGTACAAAGCCGAGATGGGCTTGCCGCAAACAGCTCACTTACCAGGGATGTTCAGCGATGCCGAAATCCAGATATCGGGGTGGATTATGAGATCAATTGTCGCGACAGCTTTGGCTGGCCTGCTCCTCGCGCTTCGTAGATGCAGCGCATTCCACGTCAGGATCATTTTGATGAGCACGCCCTTAAGGGATAACCGGCGAACCCTGAATAACCGTCGTGAGCCGACATCTGTGAACAAGCGGTGTGGTCGATTGCAATCACCCATGTCTTGCGCACAGGTACCTTATGGCAGTGGATGAACTGAACTTGATGGTTTTACAGATGGCAGTCGAAAGCGTCCGCTCGCTCTCGTTGAGCTTCGCTGAAAAAGCCGCCGAAATAGCCACCAGGAGCCGCGGCAGCCTGCTTTTCAACGTGCGGATCGACGGTGACGCGCAGGTCCAGCGGGTCGCAGCCATCCGATACCACGGCGGCCAATTCGGCGTGCTGGCGTTAGACGGACACGGCCTAGTTACCCACTATTGCATCGTTAACGGTATGTTCTCACATTACATTGCGGCCTTGGAGAGCTGGCACAGGATGCCCCTGTCGATGCAGGCCAAGATGGATGCCAACGGCAATGCCCGTCTCTTCGTAGCGGCGTTGCGGGATGCCGGACATATGCTGGGCACCTAGCATTTGGGCAGAGTGCATCTCTGAATTTGCAAGTGCATCACTGCGATGGCGCCGGCATGATCGTCATGCTCGAAAAGGGCTGCGGCGGCCGCGGCAAAGCGGTCGCCGCGATGATGGTGTCAACGGCGTTGCATCGATGCGAGCGTTTAGAACAGAGGTCTCCTCCTGGCATCGAGCGCATGCAAGGAGCTACGCAAGCGCAAATGTATCAAGTATTTTGAAGGGACGACCCCTCATGCATACTTAGCTGCGATGCTCGGGCGGCATAAGCCTCGTTGCCATCTAGCCGCCTTGATGCACGGCGATAAGCTTTTGACGGCCTGAAGCGACGCTGTGGTCGCCGTTGCGGTGCTTTTCCACGCGCCTCGTCAGGCGCCGGGATTGCTCCGGCGTGATGGCAGGCGGGGGACGAAGCGGATATCGCCACCGTGGGCGCCGACCTCGACCCGCGCGATGATGCGCTCGACGCGGCTCCAACTAGCGGCGCCGTCAACGAACTTCTTGAACCTGCGGACCTTGCCTGTCTTGGCCGACGCTTCGAAGCGCGCGGTCGTGCTGGCCTCCAGATCCGCGACATGCTTGCGCAGGGTCGGGGTGGGCGCGAGGCCAAAGATGAAGTCGACGTCGTTGGCGCGGCACCAGTCGATGACCTGCGGGTTGCAATAAGGGCTATCGCCGCGGAGCAGGATTCGAATGTTCGGCCAGTTGATCTGGATCGCCCGCACCGGACGGCGCAGGTGGGGGCGGATCTCAGCCCCACTCGGCCGCTTGGCCGGTCGCAGGATCGCGCTGACGAACCGTCCCGCACCATC